>JAZADN010000085.1:0-29448 GCA_036123585.1 Actinomycetota bacterium
CGGTTTCTCCCGGGGGCGCGGCTTCCACCCGTCCCGGGCGAGGTACATCCGGGGCGACGTGGGGTGTTGGGTCAGCGACCCGGTCACCACCACCGTGCCGGCCCGGGCCGCCTTCGAGCTGGTCACCGAGCACCTCGGCGAGCGCCCGGTCACCGCTGTCATCTACACGCATTCGCACGTCGACCACTTCGGCGGCATCCTCGGAATGGTCGACCCGGACCGCATCGAGGCCGGCGAGGTCCCGATCGTGGCTCCGGAGGGATTCCTGCGCGAGGCGGTGGCCGAGAACCTGCTGGCCGGACCGGCCATGGGCCGCCGGGCCATGTACCAGTTCGGGATGTTGCTCGACTGGAGCGAGTACGGCCATGTCGACCAGGGGCTCGGTAAGGGCGTCCCCACCGGTGCCTCAGCACTGGTCCCACCGACCATCGAGATCACCGAGACCGGACAGGGTTTGGTGCTGGACGGCATCCGGATCGAATTCCAGCTCACCCCGGAGTCCGAGGCCCCAGCCGAGATGCACTTCTACTTCCCCGAGCACCGGGCTTTGTGCATGGCGGAGAACTGCACGGCCACCATGCACAACGTGCTGACCCTGCGGGGCGCGCTGGTGCGCGACACCCTGATGTGGAGCCGGTACATCGACGAGGCCCTAGACCGATGGGGCGACGTTTCCGACGTGGTATTCGCCAGCCACGGCTGGCCGCACTGGGGTGGTGAGGCGGTGCGCGGCTATCTGGTCCGCCAGCGCGACCTGTACCGGTGGCTACACGACCAGTCGATGCGGCTGATCAACCTCGGCTACACGCCGAACGAGATCTCGGCCCGGATCGACCTGCCACCGGGTCTATGGGCCGACTACCACTGCCACGGCTACTACGGGACGGTCAGCCACAACGTGAGGGCCGTGTACCAGCGGTACCTCGGCTTCTACGACGGGCACCCGTCCAGCCTCGACCCCTACGAGCCTGTCGAGGCCGGGAAGCGGTACGTCGACTTCATGGGCGGCATGGACACCCTGCTGGACAGGGCCCGCGAGTCTTACGAGGCCGGCGACCACAAGTGGGTGGCCGAGGTGCTTCGCCACGCCGTGTTTGCCGACCCGGGATGTGAGGAGGCCCGCCTACTGCAGGCTGACGCCTTCGAGCAGCTGGCCTATCGGGCCGAGGCCGGTCCGTGGCGCGACGTGTACCTGTCGGGCGCCCAGGAGCTGCGGAACGGGTCCATCACCGTCCACTCGGTCAGCCGGCCCCGACCCGAGCTGGTGGCCGGCATGGACCTCCAGCAGGCGTTCGACCTGCTGGCCGCCGCCATGGACGGCGTGGCTGCAGCGGACCTCGGCTCGCTGGCCGTGGACTGGCACGTGGGGTCCGATGTGGTCCGCCTCGAACTCTCGAACGGGACGATGCACTCCACGCCGGGCAGGGCCCATCCCCAGCCCGACGTGGTGGTGCGCGGCGAGCGCACCGCCCTGGACCGCATGACCGCCGAAGGGGCCGCGGTGGCCGACCTACTGGCCGAGGGAAACCTGACCGCCACTGGTGACGTGGACCGGCTCACCGCCTTGTTCGCCTGCGTTACCGAATTCCCACGCTTCTACAACATCGTCGAACCGTAGGCCCCGAGCTCCGGAGCCCGACCTGCTGCGGGGGAATCAGCCCCGCCAATCCACCTCGACGCGAACCTCGGCGCCGTGCTGATCGTTGGCCGGCGGTCGACTCCGCACCGTCGGCGGGGTGGCCGACATTCGGATCGGGGAGCGCACCGAGCGGAAAGGCTCGGGCCGGCCTCCGGTCGTCTCCCCGTCGTCCAGCACGTCGACCGGGTCCAGGCCGAGAGCGGCCGCGTCGAGAAACGCCTGGCGCACCGAGTTGATGGGTCCGGCCGGGATCCCGGCGGCTCGCAGGCGAGCAAGCCATTCGGCAGTGCCGGCGGTGGCCAGTACCCCTTCGACCTCCGCCTCCAGCTCGTCGGCGTGGACCATGCGCGCCGCGTTACTGGCGAACCGGGGATCATCGAGCCAGTCGGACCGGTCGAGCGCCACGACGAACTTCTCCCACAGGGCGGGGCTGGCCGCCGCGATGGCCAGCACACCGTCGCCGGTCCGGTAAGGCTGGTAGGGGACGATCGACGGGTGCCGGTTGCCTTGCCGGCCCGGGTCGGTGTCAGCCACCACGTGCCCAGAGCCGACGTTCAGCAGGCTGGCCAGGGCAGCCGACATGAGCGAGACCTCGACGTGCTGCCCCTCGCCGGTCTCCCGACGATGTTCCGCGGCGGCGAGGATGGCAATGGCCGCGTACAGCCCGGTCAGGTTGTCGACCATGGCCGAGCCGATCTTGGTGGGCTGGCCGTCCGCCTCGCCGGTGATGTCCATCACCCCGCTCATAGCCTGGACGAGGAAGTCGTACCCAGCCAGCTTGGCACCCTCGCCCTCGCTGCCGAACCCGGTGATCGAACACGTGATGACGCCCGGCACTTCGGCGGCCAGTGAGTCCCGGTCTAGGCCGAACCGGGCCATGGTCCCGACCCGGAAGTTGTCGACCACCACGTCGGCGCCCAGGGCGATCAGGTGGGCCACGGCCAGGTCGTCGGGGTCGCGCAGGTCGAGCGCGATGCTGCGCTTGTTGCGGTTCAGTCCCAGGTAGTAGGTGCTGGTCGCCTCGTCACCGTCGCCCCACCACGGTGGGCCCCACGTACGGGTCTCGTCTCCCACGCCCGGCTGCTCGACCTTGACCACGTCGGCTCCCAGGTCGGCAAGGACCATGGTGGCCATCGGGCCCGCCAACACCCGGCTGAAGTCGGCGATCCGCATGTGCGAAAGGGCTCCGGGAGTCGGAGAAGGGACGCTGGGCACGGGCGGGAGTCTCGCACGGGCACCCGGTGGACGACGACGCCCAACGAGGCCCTATCAGTCTCCATCACGTGCTCCTCCGAAGAATCGGCAACGGGTGAAGTCAGAAGTCTTCTTCATACTGGTTGACATCATCATGACGACTAGTCATCATCTCTCGGTGCGGCTCGACGTCGAATCCCTGAGGGCCTTCCGCGCCGTAGTCGACGAGCAGGGTTTCACACCCGCCGCGACGCGCCTCGGCCTGACCCAGAGCGCGGTGTCCTGGAAGATCAAGCGCCTCGAGGAAAGGGTGGACCGCCCCCTGCTGCTGCGCGACGGCAACCGCCTCGACCTCACCCCCGACGGCCACGACCTGCTGGCCCACGCCGAACGGATTCTGGCCGCCCACGACGCGGCGGTCGACGGCCTCCGCCGGTCGGAGTTGACCGGCGTGGTCCGGCTCGGCTGCAACGAGGAGGTGGCCGCCACCGCGCTGGCCGACGTGGTTGCCCGCTTCGGCCGCACCCACCCCGAAGTACGGGTGGCCATCCGGGTCGAGCAGAGCTTTGACGTGTCCTGCTGGCTCGACGACGGCGAAGTAGACCTGGCCGTCGTCCAGACCGTCGAGGAATCGGCCGACCGGCCCGAAGACGACCTGCTGCTGTGGACTGACCGGCAGGCCTGGATCCACGCCGATCACCTCCGGCCCAGCCCCGACGACGATGTCCCCCTCATCAGCTTCGGCGATCGCTGCATCTACCTACCCACCGCCCGACGCCTGCTCGACGACCACGGTGTCAGCAACCACGTGGCCCTCGAGTGCCCCAGCATCGTCGGCGTCCAGGCCGCAGTGGCTGCCGGTCTCGGCGTGGCCGTCCTCAACGACCGCAACGTGCTCGACGGCATGCGCCGCTGGGACTGGGCCACCGAGCACGCCCCTCTCCCCGACGTGGACTACGTCATCCGTCGCCGCCCCGGCGCCGACGACGAACCCACCACCGCCCTCCGGGCCGAACTGCAACACGCCCTCGGGACCGACGGAGCCCCCTCATGACCGACACCGTCACCACCGGTACCGTCGCCGGGCCCGGCACGGAGCCCGAACTGGGCAAGGGACGACGCGGCCGCGGTGCCCGCACTGCGGCGCGCCGACGCCCCGTCCGCACCTGGCTGCCCGAACTGGAGCGCAACATCCCGTGGGTCGACCTGCTCACCCCCGAGCAGGTCCAGACCGTCCACGAAGCCTCCATGGACGTCATCGAGGAGGTGGGTGTCGAGTTCCGCTGCGACGACGCCGTCCGCATGTGGAAGGAGGCCGGGGCCGATGTCGACGGCGTTCGGGTCCGCATCGACCGCGAGTTGCTCATGACGCTGGTCGGCACCACCCCGTCGTCCTACACCATGGTCGCCCGCGACCCCGCCCACACCGTCACGGTGGGCGACGGGAAGACCATCTTCACCCCCTCGTACGGCGCTCCTTACGTCCTCGGCCTCGACGGGGTCCGCCGTCCAGCCAGTTTGGAGGACTTTCGGAACTTCACCCGCCTCAACCACCTGTCGCCGGCCCTACACATGTCCGGAGGCGTGGTCTGCGAGCCCATGGACGTGCCCGTCCCCAAGCGGCACCTCCACATGATGGACGCCCTCCTCAGCCTCTCGTCCAAGCCCTTCATGGGCGCCGTGACGTCGATGGAACGGGCCGAGGACAGCCTCCACATGGCCGAGATCGTTTTCGGCCGAGAGTTCGTGCACGACACCACGGTCATGACCTGTCTGGCCAACGGCAACACGCCGCTGGTCTGGGACAAGACGATGCTGGACAGTGTCCGGGTGTTCGCCGGAGCCAACCAGGCCACCCTGTTCAGCCCGTTCGTGCTCGGTGGAGCATCCACCCCGGCGTCGACGGTAGGAGCGGTCATCCAGGTCAATATCGAGGCGCTGACCGGCGTGGCCTTCTCGCAACTGGTCCGGTCCGGCGCACCAGCCCTTTACGGCCAGTGGCTTTCCACGGTGTCGATGAAGACCGGTGCCCCACAGGCCGGCACGCCAGAGATCTGCCACATGAACCTGTTGACCGCCCAGATGGCACGCCACTACGGGTTGCCGTCCCGCTGCAGTGGATCGTGTACCAGCTCCAAGTTGGTCGACGCCCAGGCGGGATACGAGGCGGCCCGCAACATGTACGGCGTCCTCATGGCTGGCACCAACTTCGTGCTGTCCACCACCGGCTACCTAGAGAGCGCCATGTGCCAGAGCTACGCCAAGTGGGTGCTGGATAGCGAACAGTTGGAGATGATGTACCGACTGGGCAGCGGCGTGTCGTTCGACGACCTCGACGAGGTGCTGGACACCATGCGGGAGGTCCCGCCAGGCGGCCACCATCTCGGCACCGCCCATACCTTGGCCAACTTCCAGACAGCATTCTCGATGCCCGAGATGATGAACAGCGACAACTACGAGCAGTGGCTGGCCGACGGCGGCCTGTCTGCCGAGGAGCGGGCCACCGACAAGTGCCGAAGGCTGCTCGACGATTACGAGGAGCCCACGCTGCCTGACGACGTCCGGACCGAGCTCGACGACTTCATCGCCCGCCGCGAGTCGGAACTGCCCGACATGGTTTCCTAGCGACGGGTCTCCTGACGACCGCCTTACCTACCTGCGAGAGGATCCCTGACCCATGAGTTCCAGCAACGGCTTTGGCCCCGACCGGCCCCTCCTCCACGGGGTGTGCGCCGCCATGAGCTCACCGTTCGACGACAGCGGCGAGTCTCTCGATGAGGGTCGCTTGCGCGACCACGTCGAGTCACTCGTCGACGCCGGGGTGCACGGCCTTGTCCTGGCCGCCGGCACCGGCGAGTTCGCCTTCCTGTCCGAGGACGAGAAGGTCCGCATCTTCCGCATAGGCATCGATCAGGTGGCCGGTCGGATCCCCGTCATCTGCCAGACATCGGCCATCACCACCGTGGACGCAATCGAGAACTCCCGGGCAGCCGCCGATCAGGGTGCCAACGCGGTGATGGTCCTGCCTCCCTACTTCGAGGGGCCGTTCGAGCGGGGCGTCATCTACCACTACGAGAAGCTGGCTCGGGCGCTCGACGTGCCGATTGTGCTCTACAACATCCCGGTCAACAGCGGCTTCGACATCACCCCGGACGTGTACCGGAAGCTCATCGCCCTGGAGAACGTTGACTACATCAAGGACTCCACCGGCGACCTCGTGCGCCTGCAGCAGCTCGTCGGCATCGGCGGCAACGTGCTGGCCGGCGCCGACCCACTGGCCCCCTACGCCCTGATGTCGGGCGCTGCCGGCTGGATCTGGGGAGCGGCAAACGTGATGCCCCACGAGTGTGTAGCCCTGTGGGACCACGTGACTAGCGGGCGCCTCGCCGAGGCGCTCGAACTGTGGCGCCGGATGCTGCCAGCCAACCTTTACTTCTGGGACAACCCGCACGGCGCCGAGTACAACTCGGCCGTCAAGACGGCTACCAACATGGTCGGCCGCCCCGTCGGGCCGTGCCGCCGCCCGGTGTTGCCCATGACCCACCAGGGCCGCGTCGCCCTGCAGGCCGCCCTGTCCACCCTGCCCACCAACCGGGTCGACCGCGACCGCCTCGTCTACCGCGATTGGGTTGCCGTGCGGGACTGGCTGGTCCGCATGACTGATCGGGCCGGCGTCGGCCGGCCCCACGCCGAGGAGCCCGCACAATGAAAATCGACCTCACCGACCCGGTCGCCCTCACCGCCTCCGTCCGGCCCCCGACCCGGGCTCTCATCGGCGGTCGTAGCGTTGACGCCGCCTCCGGAAGAACGTTTGCCACCCTGAACCCGGCCACCGGCGCTGAACTGGCCGAGGTGGCCGAGTGCGAAGCCGAAGATGTCGACCGCGCCGTCGCCGCAGCCCGCGCCGCCTTCGAGGACGGTCCATGGGGACGAATGGCCCCCGCCGACCGCAAGCGACTCATTCTGCGGTTCGCGTCGTTGGTGGAGGCCCACACCGACGAACTGGCCCTCATCGAGACCCTCGAGGCCGGAAAGCCGATCAGCGACTGCGCCGACATCGACGTACCCGACCTGGTGGCCACCTTACGCTGGCACGCCGAGGCTGCCGACAAGCTCTACGACCAGCTCTCCCCGTCGGGCCCCGGGAAGGTCGGCATGGTGGTCCGCGAGCCGATCGGCGTGGTCGGCGCCGTACTGCCGTGGAACTACCCACTGATGATGGCCGGCTGGAAGCTCGGCCCGATCCTCGCTGCCGGCAACACCTGCGTGGTCAAGCCAGCTGAGCAGACGTCGATGTCGACCATTCGCATCGCCGAACTGGCCGTCGAGTCCGGAATCCCCGACGGCGTATTCAACGTCGTCCCCGGTTTCGGCCCCACCGCGGGCGCGGCCATCGGCCTGCACGGCGACGTGGACTGCGTGGCCTTCACCGGCTCCACCGAGGTTGGCCGGCACTTCCTCCGCTACTCGGCCGACTCCAACCTCAAGGAGGTGCTGCTGGAGTGCGGTGGCAAGAGCCCCGTGATCGTCATGGCCGACGCCGACGACCTGGACGCCGCGGCAGCCGGAATCTGCGAGGGGATCTTCTGGAACGGCGGACAGAACTGCAGCGCCAACTCTCGGCTGCTGGTCCAGCGGTCCATCGAGGACCAACTGCTGGAACGGATCGCCGAGCGCAGCCGCGACTGGGTGGTCGGCGACCCCCTCGTGGCAGAGACGACGATGGGGGCCATGATCGAGGAGGAGCACCTCAGCAAGGTGATGGGCCACATCGCAGACGCGCATGAGGCCGGCTCGACGTGCGCTATCGGCGGCAACCGGGTCCGCGAGGACAGCGGCGGCTGGTTCGTGGAACCGACGGTGTTCAAAGACGTCGACCCGACCAGCCGCCTAGCCCGCGAGGAGGTGTTCGGGCCGGTCCTGGCGGTGACCGCCTTCGACGCACCCGAGGAGGCCATCCGCCTCGCCAACGACACCGAGTACGGCCTGGCCGGCACCATCCACACCACCGACCTGCGCACCGCCCATCTGGCGACCCGAGCCATGCGGGCCGGGACGGTGGCCGTGAACTGCTACGGGGAGGGCGACATCACCACCCCGTTCGGCGGCTTCAAGCAGTCGGGATTCGGCGGCCGGGACAAGTCGATCGCCGCTCACGAGCAGTACACCGAACTCAAGACCATCTGGATGGACCTCTCTTGACCCCTTGCACCGGCGGCGATCTCCCGGTGGCTACCTGAGGCCTTGGGCGCCGTCACGCTGCTCCCCTCGACTCGCCGTGACAACGGCTGGTTCGAGACGTTGCCGGAGGTACCCCCCGCCGCGCCCATGGTCGGCACCCAGGAGGCTGACGTGGTGGTGGTGGGCGCCGGGTTCACCGGCTTGGCCGCCGCCCGCCGCCTTGGCGAGTTGCGGCCCGGTGCGAGGATTCTTCTGCTTGAGGCCGGCCGCATAGGCAACGGGGCGGCTGGCCGGTCGTCGGGGTTTGGCATTGATCACGCCCACAACGTTCGGTCCCAGGGCTTCGCCGGCGCTGAGGAGTACGAGAAGCAACAGATCGGCCTCAACCGTGCCGGGTTGGCCTACCTCGACGAAGCGGTCGCCGCCCACGGAATCGACTGTGACTGGTCTTGGGCTGGCAAGACCCACGCGGCTTGTACGGACCGGGGTGTGGCCGATCTCGAGCACTTCGCCGAGACCTTGGACCGCATTGACGAGCCGTACGAGGTGCTCGACGCTGACGCCATGGCCAACCGGCTCGGCATCGGGTACTACCTACGCGGCCTGTACACCCCGGGCACCGCGCTCATGCAACCCGCCGCGTTGTGCCGCGGCCTGGCCGATCACATGCCACCCAACGTGGTCGTCCACGAGGAAACCCCGGTGACCTGGGTGGACACCGGGCCGCCCTATGAGTTGTGGACTGACGGCGGCAACGTCCGCACTCCGGAGGTCCTGCTGGCCAACAACGGCTATCTGGCCGGCTTCGGTTACTACCGGCGCCACCTCATACCGGTCGTCACCTGGGGGTCGATGACCCGACCGCTGACCGCCGACGAGATGGCCACAATCGGCGGGCCGCGTACCTGGGGGGTCATCCCGGCGGCCCCGTCGGGCACCACTGTGCGGCGTCTGGCCGACCGGATCCTGGTACGCAACGTCTACTCCTACAGCCGCCACTCGCTGGCCGGTGGTCGACGCCTGAAGCGCGCCGGCCGCTCGCACCGCCGAGCTTTCGAGGCCCGGTTCCCGACGCTGACCCACGTGCCTTTCGAGTACACGTGGGGTGGGCCGCTGAGCATGGCCCGCAACGGCGAGCCGGTGTTCGGCCGCCTCGGCGACGGCATTTACGCCGCCTGCGTCCACAACGGGACCGGGTTGAGTCGCGGCATCGTCTGCGGGAAGTTGGTGGCCGAGATGATGTGCGGCGAGGAGTCGAACCTTCTCGACGCAATGGTCGGCCGGGACCGACCAAGCCGCAACGTTCCCGACCCGATTCTCGGGTGGGGCGTCGACCTGTACGCCCGGCGTCTGCGGCTCCGATCCGGGCGCGAGATGTGACCGCTGCCGGGACACACCAGCGAGCAATAGGAGGGACGAAGATGAGCGATGCCGCGACGACCAGGACGCGGGTGGCCCTGGTGACGGGAGCGACGTCGGGCATCGGCCGGGCGTGCGCCCTGCGCCTGGCCGACGACGGGTTCACCGTGGTGGTGGGCGGACGCAACGAGGCCCGGGCAACCGACGTGGTCGACGAGATCATCGCGGCGGGCGGTACGGCGTCGACGGCACTGGGTGACGTGGCCGACCCGGCCTACGGCGACACCGCGGTGGCCACTGCGATCGCCGACCATGGCCGCCTCGACGTTCTGGTCAACGCGGCGGGGGTGATCACCCGTGCTGACGCCGAAGGCACCTCCGACGACGAGTGGCACCGGGTCATGTCCACCAACGTGGACGGCGTGTTTCGCACTAGCCGTGCCGCCGTCCCGGCCATGCGTGTGAGCGGGGGCGGGGCCATCGTGAACGTCAGTTCCACCTGCGGCCTGGTCGGCAACGCAGGCCTGGTTGCCTACTGCGCTTCGAAGGCCGCGGTGTCCAACATGACGCGGGCCATGGCGCTCGACCACGCCGCCGAAGGAATTCGGATCAACGCGGTCTGCCCGGGTGCGGTCGATACCGACATGCTGTACTCGGAACGCGACGACTCAGTCGAGGAGGTCCGCTCCATGAACCTGCCCGGCATCCCCGAGGGACGCCTGCCCGCCGGCGAGGAGGTCGCCCACGTGGTGTCGTTCCTGGCCGACGAGCGGTCCCGACACGTCAACGGCGCCAACGTGAGCGTGGACGGTGGGTACACGGCGCAATGACCGACGACTCGACCGGCACCGGGGCGACGGACGTGGGCCGTGCCAATGGGCGGATCGTGGTGGTGACCGGAGGGGCCCGGGGTATCGGCCGGGCCATCGTCGACCGGTTCGCCGCCGAGGGCGCCACGGTGGTCATCGGCGACCTGGCCGACCCAGGCGACTTGGACACCGAACTCGACTCCGCCGGGAACCGCGAGTGGGTGCCGCTGGATGTCGCCGACGAGGGCTCGGTGCTGGAGTTCGCCGAGTCGATCCGGGCCGGACACGGCGGGGTGGACGTGCTGGTCAACAACGCCGGGATCATGGACGCCAGGTCCATCGCCGAAGAGACGGTGGCCGATTGGGACCTCGCCATGGCCGTGAACCTGCGGGGCCCATTCCTGATGGTCAAGCACCTGCTGCCCCTCATGAAGGGCCGAGACGATCCGGCCATCGTGAATATCGGGTCCATCGAGGGTCTGGGGGCCAACGCCCTACACGCCTCCTATGCGGCCTCCAAGGCCGGCGTCCACGGCCTGACCCGGGCGCTCGCCGTCGACCTCGGACCGCAGGGCATCCGATGCAACGCCGTGGCGCCGGGGTGGATCGACACTGACCTGAACCGTGGCTATGTCGACAAGCACCCAAACCGCGATCAGGCCCTCGCCGAACTGGCGTCTCTGCACCCGGTGGGTCGCATCGGCGATCCGGCCGACGTGGCGGCCACCGTGCTGTGGCTGTCCACCCCGGACGCCGGGTTCCTGACTGGCCAGGTGGTCACCGTCGACGGTGGCCGGACGACCCGCCTATCGCTCCCCGCATCCTTAGCCGACGACTGACTCGGACCCGGTCCGGGCTCTAGCCGGCCAGAAGGCCGGGCACGTCGGCAAACGAGTCGACGACGTGGTCAGGCACCCCCGAGGCCCGGTCTACGGCCTCCGGTCGGTACTTTCCGGTCCGCACCAACACTCCTGTCAGCCCGCAGTGCTGGGCGGCCACCACGTCGTTCTCGACGTCGTCGCCGACCATGGCCACCCGGTCGGGAGCGACGCCCAGTTCAGCCACACCGGTGGCGAAAAATTCGGGCGATGGCTTGCCGAGCACCACTGGAACGAGGCCTGACGACTCCTCCAAGGCGGCCACGTAGGCGCCGGTGTCCAGCTCCAGGCCCGCCGCGGTCCGCCAGTAGAGGTTCCGGTGCATGGCCACGAACGCCGCTCCGTTCAACAGGTGGCCGAAGGCCTTGTTGAGTTGCTGGTGGGTGAAGTTGAGGCCCGCCCCGCCGACCACCACTACGTCGACCGGCCCGTCGTCGCCGTCGGTCACCATTTCGATGCCCTCCATGTCGGCCGACAGGTCGCCGGAGTTGAGCAGGAAGCAACGAGCACCAGGATGGTGGTGTCTCAGGTGGGCGGCAGTGGCCACCGGCGCGGTCAGGATCTCGTCGGGGTCGACGAGCATCCCGGCCGATGTCAGCAGGCCGGCCACCTCAGCACGGGATCGCGTCGTGGTGTTGGTGGCGAAGCGCACCGGGAGATCGAGGGCGCGCACCTGGGCAAGGGCTTCGGGCGCGCCGTCGATCGCCACCCACGAGACCGACAGCACGCCGTCGATGTCGACGAGCAGGCCGTCGATGCGGCCCATGGCGACCTCCAGCGGTCCGGCGTTGCCTCGACCCTAGGCCACCGACCGGGCCCCAGAGCCGGCTCCTGGCGATCTCCGGTCGTCGACCGCGCCAATCACCAGCCCCTGAAGGCGGTGGGCCTTCAATCGCCGGCCAGGTCGGGGTTGTGCCAGACGATGAGCACAGCGTTGTTCCCCACCGCCGGATCGTCCATGTAGTCGGGGATGGCGCACACGGCCTCGAAGCCGTTCTCGATCTGGAAACTCAGGGTGGGGTCGTATAGCTCGCCGGCCCGAACCTTGTCGACGTATTCGTCGGCCGACATGTCGTCGATATGGTCCTTGTAGCCGGGAATGACCCCCCCGGCCACGATCCCCTTCTTGCCGAGGCGCCGAACCACGTCCTTGCGGCGGATGTACAGCTCGTGGCCGATGCCGAGGCGCCGGTAGTCCGGGTCCACGGCGATAGTCACCCCGTAGTACCAGTCGGCGTCGGCGCGGTGGTTGCCGCAGGAGTGCTCTCCAACGAGATCGTCCAGCGAGTGGTGAGGGTCGTCGAAGTCGAAGTCGATGAGGATGCCGACGCCCATGCCCACCGGTTTGTCCCCATCGAGGGCCACGAAGCCTCCCTCTGCGAACGTGTCGCAAAGGACGACGATGTCCTCCTCGATAAGCAGGTCTTCGATGCCGGCGGTTGGGAAGGCGGCCCGCTCGATGGCCGCCAGTTCCTTCGCCCACTTCGCCTCGATGGGTGCGTAGGTGATCTCGGGCATGGAGGCTCTCCTCCTCCGGCTGGTCGGCTCAGACCGCAGCGAAGGGAACGTGGACGTAGTCGTTGTGGCTGGGCACGCCCCAGACGGCCCAGAAGTCGAGGGTGCCGGGCCGCATGATCGCCGCACCACTGGACTCGATGTGGGCGGGTGCGGTCGACACCTGGCAGATGGCCTCGTCATCGCGGGTGAGCGCCATCAGGTCGTCGACGGTGACTCCGTCACAATCCAACAGTTCGTGGGCCCGCTCGAGGCGTCTCGACGAACTGGCCATCAGGCCCTCCTGCTTCGGGGCCTGGCGGGCCAGGGCCTCCTCCCACAGGGCGTGGTTGGTGTGGACGAGGGCATCGGCCTCGAGTTTCTCGGTCGGGCGTGCCGTCGGGAAGGCCTCGATCATGAAGCCCTCGCCGGAAGCGTCGAAGGTCAGGAAGCTGTGAGCGCCGGCCAGGTCCGCCTCGAGGATGGCGTCACGGGCGTCAGCCGCGCTTGACCTGGTCAGGGCGTCGCGGACCACCGAGGTCCACATGACGCCCCGACAGCCGTCGGTAGCCACCAGGTTGTTGATGCCGACGCACACGCCGGCCTCGTTCATGCCGATCTGGCCGACGCACCCGGTAGTGGTGAACACCAGCGCTGCCGGTCCGTCGTCGGGGTGGAGGCGCAGGAGCACCACGTGCTCAGTGGCCGTGTCGTGCATGTCCCAGGTCTGGCCGTAGAAGCCGCGCCCGTCGGCCCGGGCGTCGGGAACGATGAACGCCGTGCAGTCGTCCTCTTGGACCTCGAGGGGGTGATCGCCGCCGACGACGGCTCGCACAGTGTCGACAAAGTCGGTGAAGCCGCCGGCCACGACGGCCTCCTCGGGCGTGATGCCGGCACCGTCCGCGATGCCGCACAACTCGGCATAGAGCTGAGCCGAGTGGGCCTCGTGGGCAGGAAGGCAGGAGCGGGCGATGTCGAGTACGTCGGTGCGGTCCAGGCGTCCACCGGCCCAGAACTCCGAACCGGCGAGGCGGACCCGCTCCTCGGCATATGCCTGGATCTCGTCGGCGTAGGCGGCGCCATGGGCGTGGCCCATGGCCTCGGGGCCACCCGAGAGGTCGAGGATGCGCAGGGGCGGTCGTCGCATACCCGCATTCTGGCCCACGACGCTGCCGTTGGCTAGGGATATGGTCGTTGGTTCCCTATCTCACAACGGATTCCGTCGTACAAGAGACAATCAGCCTCGCTTTTCGTCGTCACCGGTGGTGGCGCCGACGAGGTTGCCGAACCGGTGGAGGGTCCGGCTGACGGCCTGCTCCCGCAGATGGTGGCGCAACTCGAGGCGTCCGCTGGTCGTTACCGCCTCGTCCACCACATCGACCTCGTGGGCCGCCGCTGCTCGCCGGACCAGGTCCGACACGAAGCCCACGGCCCGGATCCGTCCGAACCGATGGGCCGACAGCGACCCGGCGAACGCTGCGTCGTCCTCGTCGACGGCTCGGCTGACCCGAGGCTCGACCCCGCATCTGGCCGAGGCAGCCAGCACCCGGTCCACCTCGGCGTCGTCAGCGCCCGGACCGATCCGGACCACCAGGTCTGGATGGGGCCGGTACCGGTGGACGTTCGACTCGCAGAACAAACCGGCGGGATCGCGCTCGATCCCGTAGCGCTCGCCCCACCACACCTCGTCGGACGCCGCCACCTCCGCCGGGTCGACCTCGGTGAGATCCCGGGAGGACGTCCACGTCCCCAGTTGCAGCAGATAGTCCGGGCCGCCGGTCTTGGCGCCGGGGCCGACCGCCGAGCGCTTCCACCCGCCGAACGGCTGGCGCTGCACGATGGCCCCGGTGATGCCACGGTTCACATAGGCGTTGCCCACCTCGACGGCGTCCAGCCAGTGCGCGACCTCGACCGGGTCCAGCGAGTGGAGGCCTCCGGTCAGGCCGAAATCCACCGAATTCTGCACGACGAGGGCCTCGTCTAGATCGGCAACAGCCACCAGGCCCAGCACTGGCCCAAAGGCCTCGGTGCGGTGGAAGGCCGAGCCGGGGCGCACCCCGGTTCGGATGCCCGGCGTCCAGTGGCGACCCTCGCCGCCCATGTCGACCGGGTCGAGGCAAGTCGGCTCGAGCAGCCACGACTCGCCGTCACCGAGCACGGTGAGGGCATCGGTCAGGCGACCGGTGGGCGGCACGGCCAGAGGGGCCAGCACCGTTGCCGGGTCGTGAGCTGGTCCGGCGCGCAACGAGCGGGCGGCGTCCACCACCTGACGGAGGAACCTCTCGTCGGTGGCCACTGGTCCCACGAGGATCCCGAGGCTGGCCGCCGAGCACTTCTGGCCCTGATGGCCGAACGCCGAGGCCACCAGGTCGGCAGCCGCCAGGTCGAGGTCGGCCTGCGGGGTGACGACGAGGGCGTTCTTGCCGCTGGTCTCTGCGAACAAGCGCATCGACGGGTTCCAGCACCGGAACAGGTCGGCCGTCTCGTGCGAACCGGTCAGGATGACCCCGTCAGCCGCGGTCACGAGGTGGCGGCCCACCTCGTCGTCGTGAACGCGAACGAAGCGCAGCACCTCGGCGGGCACACCAGCCGCCCAGCAGGCCTCGGCCACCAGTTCGGCACACCGCGGCACTTCGGGGGCGGGCTTGAACGCTACGCCGTTGCCGGCGGCTAGGGAGGCCAGGACACCGCCGGCAGGGATGGCCACCGGGAAATTCCATGGCGGGACCACCGCGACAACGCCGAGAGGAGCGAACGAGGCCCCGTCGACCCGGTCCAGTTCGGGTGCCTGCTCGGCGTACCAACGAGCGAAGTCGACCGCCTCGGCAATCTCTAGGCACGCCTCGGAAACCGTCTTGGTGGCCTCGTGGACCATGGTCACCACCAGGTCGTCGTGGCGGGCCAGCAGCTCGTCGGCCACCCGCCGCAGCACGTCACGTCGACCTGCCCCTCCCAGGGCAACCCACCCTGGCTGGGCGGCCCGGATCCCATCGAGCACGTCATCGATCCCCTCAGGGCCATCAACCGCGGTGATCAGTGGCGCGGCCAATGGCTCGGGGTGACGGCCGGTCAGGGCCTCGATGCGATGCCGTACCGACGGCAGCGTTGGGTCGATGTCGGGTTGGTTGCGGAAGACGCCGTCGGTCGACGGCGCTACCGCATCACCCGCGCCACGGTCGGCCTCGCGGCGGGGCAGGTCGGCAACCTCCCAGCGCCGGGCCACGGCTCGGCGGAATCGGTCGGCCTGGGCGTCGAACTCCGGTGTCCCCGGCCGCAGGGTGAACAGTTGGCGCAAGAAGTTCTCGTCAGACGCGTTTTCCTCGAGACGACGGAAGAGGTACGCCACGGCCACGTCGAGGTCCTCGCGGCCCACGATCGGCGTGTACAGCAGCAGGCCCCCGGCTTCGTCACGAACGGTGCGGGCCTGGGCCGGCGCCATACCCTGCAGCATCTCGAACTCGACCCGATCGGACACGCCACGGGCTTCCGCCAGCAGGTGGGCCCACGCCACGTCGAACAGGTTGTGGCTGGCAAGGCCGATACGAACCGCCCCCACGTGCACTGGTCGCAGTGCCCAGTCGACGCACCGCTTGTAATTGGCATCGACGTCGTCCTTGGTGTCGTAAGGGGTCTGGACCCAGCCGTGCATGGCGGCATCAACACGTTCCATGGCCAGGTTGGCGCCCTTGACGAGGCGGACCTTGACCTCGCCGCCACCGGCGTCCCTGCGTGCCGACGCCCAGGCGGTAATGCGCTGCAGGGCGGTAAAGGCGTCAGGCAGGTAGGCCTGCAGGACAATCCCCGCGTCGAGGTGGCGCAGCCCGGGCTCGTCGAGCAGGTCGGTGAAAGCCCGGATGGTCAACTCGAGGTCGCTGTGCTCCTCCATGTCGAGGTTGACGAAGGTAGGGCGCCCTGACGGGGTGGGGGCGATGGCCGCCCGGCCATAAAGGACCCGCAAGCGGTCCTCGATTCGGGCCAGCGTGTCGTCAAAGGCCCACATGTTGAGTTGGGCGGCGATGGCCGAGACCTTCACCGACACGTAGTCGATCTCGGGGTCGTCGACGAGGGCAAGGGTGCGTTCGAAGCGGCGCTCTGCCTCGTCATCACCGAGAACAGCCTCGCCGAGCAGGTTGACGTTCATGGCATAGCCATCGACCCGACGTTCGGCCAGGTGCTCGTGGACCGGGCCGGGTGCGGAGTCAACCACCAGATGGCCGACGAGGCTGCGGAGGCGTCGACGGGCCAGTGTCATGACAATCCGGGGTAGGACCGGAGCCAGTCGGGCGCCCGCGGTGAGGAGCAGGCGGTCGACTCGGCCGAGAAAGACGGGGAGGTCGCCGTCACCGACCAGGCGGGCCAGTTGCTCGGCAGCCAGGGCGTCGCGTCGGTGGCGGGCCACCCGGTCCACGAACCGCATGGTGAAGCCCACGCCGACCGGGTCCTCGATGATGGCCCGCATGCGGTCCGAGCTTCGGTGTTCAGCGGCCGTCTCAGCGGCCCTGGCGGTGGTCAGCCAGCGGGCAACCACGGCCACCGCGTCCTCGGCCAGGGAGGTGGGGTCGATTCGGGGCCCGCCGGGTGCGGCACCGTCGACCGAGGCGAGCGGGGGCGGCGCCTCCTCCGGGAGGTGCGGTGCTGGAGCGGCGGCGACCGCAGGGTCGCCGATTGGAGACGAGCCTGCCGTCAGCATGACGTCATCCTCGGGAACTTGGCGTTGGTGGTCTTGTACGATCCGCGCCCCCATGGTCACCGAATCCGACAAATCGCCGGTGGATGCCCCATCCGGAGACCCGGACACCTCCGTAGCCGGGCTGGCAGCTGCCGGCGTCGCTGTCGAGGTGGTCGACCTGTTCGACGCCCTGCCCAACGTCATGTTCTGTGTGAAGGGGGCCGACGACCAGTACGTGGCCGTCAACGACGCCTTCGTGCGCCGCTCGGGCCGGTCCGACCGCCGGGACGTGGTCGGTGCCCGAGCCACCGACTTGTTCCCCGCCCCGCTGGCCGAGCGCTACGAGAAACAGGACCGGCGCGTGTTCGACACCGGCGAGCCGCTGCGCGACGAACTGGAGCTGATTCGGCGACCTGACGGATCGACCGGCTGGTACCTGACCACCAAGCTCCCGGTGGTGCGCGACGGCTCGGTGGTCGGGCTGGTCAGCGTGAGCCGCGACCTGGAGACACCGGGCGATGAGGTGGCGTTGGAGTCGATGGGCCGCGTGGTCGACCTTGTCCAGAAGCGGCTAACCCAGCCGCTGAAGGTGGCCGACTTGGCCAAAGCCGCCAACTGCTCGGAGGGGCAATTGGAGCGGAGGATGAAGCGGGTGTTCGGCCTGACGGCCACCCAGTACGTGCTGCGGGCCCGGGTAGACCGGGCGGCGGCGATGCTGGTGGACACCGACCGGCCGATCGCCGAGGTGGCCGCCGAATGCGGGTTCTCCGATCAGGCCAACCTGACCCGGCAATTCGGCCGCCTGATCGGCGAGACGCCGGCCCGCTTCCGTATCGGGCGCAGCGGGGGAACCCTGCCGCAGGCATAGGGGCCCGGCTCAGGGACAGGACTCGGGAACTACGCGGCGGCGCGCTCCACGCGGATCGGCACGCCCAACTCCCATAGGCCGAGGGCGTCGGCCATGGGCACGGGTCGGTTGACCTCACCGTTGTGGTTGACGCCGTACAACTCGGCTGACACGTCGTCGGCGTCGGCCTTGACGACCACGGTGTAGACGTCGTGAAAGGCCTTGAGTCGCCGCTCGGCGCCCCGAACGTTGGGCTCAGCGTCAAGCACCAGGGTCGAGGTGGAGGACGAGTCGCCGAAGCTCAGGACGGCGCCACGATCGTCGAATTCAACCGACTTCACGATGCCGATCGCCGCTGGCTGGGACTTGCTGGTCTTGCTGGCCACGGAGCTGCCTCCCGGTTGGCTCCCGGTCCCGCCGATTCGGGGGACCTCCGCAGGGGGGGAACGTCCATCCTACCGGCGACCACTTAGGGCCCGACCGGGAGACGTCCTCGGCGTGCCGGAGGGCACACTGGGCGCCATGAACACTCCTGAAACTGGCCCCGGGCTTGTGGTAGTTGCCGACGAGGTGGCCGCGGCACTGGCCGAGGGGCGTCCGGTGGTGGCACTGGAGTCGACGATCATCAGTCACGGAATGCCGTTCCCCCGCAATTTGGAGGTGGCCCGGGCATGCGAGGCCGACGTGCGGGCCGGGAACGCTGTGCCGGCCACCGTGGCCGTGCTCGACGGTGCGATCCGCGTCGGCCTCATCGACGGCGACCTCGAGCGCCTGGCCGGTGGGCCGGACCACCCCGGACCCGTCGCCAAGGTGAGCCTCCGCGACCTGGGCGCAGTGCTGGCCGCCGGGACGGCCGGGGCCACCACGGTGGCCGCCACGGTGTTCGCCGCGGCCCGGACCGGAATCAGGGTGTTCGCCACCGGCGGAATCGGCGGCGTCCACCGCGGCGAAGGAAACGACGTGCCGTCGTCGGACGTGTCGGCGGACCTGACTGCGCTCGCGACCTGGCCGGTGGCCGTGGTGTGCGCCGGGGCCAAGGCCGTCCTAGATCTGCCGCGCACCGTCGAGGCACTGGAGACCCTGGGGATCCCGGTGATCGGCCAGGGCACCGACGTACTGCCCGAGTTTTGGACCCGCGGCGGCGATCTGCCGGTGTCGGTCCGGACCGATGACCCGGCTGGCACGGCGGCCGTTCTCGCCGCCCACTGGGGATGCGGCCTGAAAAGCGGCGCCGTGGTGGCCAACCCCATCCCGACCTCTGACGAGGCCGACCCGGCCGCGATCGACGCCGCAATCGCCGGGGGCCTGGCCGCCGCCGCGGCGGACGGGGTCCGAGGCAGGGACGTCACGCCGTTTCTGTTGGCCCACCTCGCCGAGGCGACCGGCGGGGCCAGCTTGGAGGCCAACGTGGCCCTGGTCCGCCACAACGCTGCGACTGCCGCCAAGATCGCCGTCGCTCTCGAGAAGCCGGATGCCTGACGCTGGAACTAGTGGGATGCAGCGGCCGTGTGCCGGCCGTATCCCGTGTCAGTCCCCGTCGGCACGGGCCTGGTCCACGGTGAGACGAGGATTGAGCTGGTCGGTTTCCGTGAACAGGTGCAACAGCGCCCCGGTCGGCGATACCAGCGCCCGCTCGAAGGCTTCCTCGAACTGGTCGGTGCGATCCACCCGCTCGGCGTGCATCCCGTAGGCGGCGGCGATCCCGCAGAAGTCGGGGTTGACCAGACTGGTGGCCGAGACCCGGCCGGGGTGGTGTAGTTCCTGGTGCATGCGGATGGTGCCCCACGACGAGTTGTCGACCACCAGCACGATGGGCCGGGCATCGGCCTGGAGGGCGGTGCCCAACTCCTGAAGGTTCATCTGGAAGTCGCCGTCGCCGGCAAAGCAGATGACGGTCCGGGATGGGTCGGCCAACTTGGCGGCCACCGCTGCTGGTAGCCCGTAGCCCATGGTCCCGTTCTGGGGGGCCAACAGGCGGGCCTCGGGGCCGTAGAGCAGGAACTTATTGGGCCAGACCGAGAAGTTGCCGGCCCCATTGGTGACCACCACGTCGTCGGGCAGCCGGTCGCGCAGCCAGGCGGTGGCCACCCCGAGGTCGAGGTCGCCCCGCTGGGGTGGGCAGTCCAGGGTCTCTTCGAAGGCGACGCGGCGCTCAGCCCGCCACCCGGCCCAACGTGACCCGTCGGAGGCCGCGTCGGCCAGGGCCACGGCGGTCGCGTTTGGTCCGGCGTGGATGGTTGCCACAGGCGTCACCACCTTGCCGAACTCGAACGCTGATGCATGGGCGTGGACGATCTGCTGGTCGTTCGGCTGGCCGGCCGTCCCGAAGAGGTTGTAGACGCCGGTCGTCATCTCGCCGAACCGGCAGTTGAGGGCCAGCACCACATCGGCCCGCTCCAGGGTCTCGCGCACTCCCGTCGGCATCCCGACACCGGCCTCGCCGCAGTAGTGCGGATCGGTGTTGTCGAACAGGTCGTGGCGCCGGAACGTGACGACCACCGGCAGGTCGGCCACCGTGGCTAGCCGGGCCAGCGCGGCCCGGCCGTCGGCAGTCCAGCCCCCGCCACCGACGAGCAGAACCGGCCGTTCGGCGGTCGCCAGCTTGGACTGCGCCGCTGCCACCTCGTCGGCGGCAGGCCGGAGTTCGGCGACCGGCGACGGCGGCCGAGCCTCGATCGTCGTGGCCTCCCGCAATACGTCCTCGGGCAGGGCCACGACCACTGGCCCGGGACGGTCGGAGACAGCCACCGAGAACGCCGTCTCCACGACCCGGGGCAGGTCGTCGGGGTCGTCGACCTCTACCACCCATTTGGCCAGGTCGTCGAAGAACGATCGGTACTCGACCTCCTGGAAAGCCTCCAGCCCCCGGTGGGGTCGACCCACCTGGCCTATGAACAGGACCATCGGCGTGGAGCCCTGATCGGCGGTGTGCACTCCGATCGAGGCATTGGTGGCGCCCGGCCCCCGGGTCACGAAGCACACCCCGACCTGGCCGGTGAACCGGGCCCAAGCTTCGGCCATGTACGCCGCCCCACCCTCCTGGCGGCAGGTGACGAAGCGCAGTCGGTCGTCCACGTCATGGAAGGCGTCGAGGACCGCCAGGTAGCTCTCGCCGGGCACCCCGAAGGCCGTATCGACGCCGTGCTCGAGCAGGCAGTCGACCAGCAGGCGGCCTCCGGTGCGCGTCACGGCCTGGGCCTCAGCGGTCGGGCGAACGGTCGCGGCCGACGAGGAACACGAGGCAAGCAGCCAAGAACAGTACCGAGCCGATGATGAACAGGACGTCCCCGATGGCGATGGACCCGATCAGGAAGAAGACAGCACAGGCCAGGAAAAGCCACCAACTAAGGACCTCGGCATCGAGGCGGGAGTCGATCCGCATCGGGACAGCCTGCCAGCCCGGTCAGGCTCCGGTCACCACCGTTTGCCCGGCTCCTGACGGGTCTCGCCGCGGTGGCTACCGTCCGGGCATGGACCTCGGCATCGCAGGACGAACCGCGCTGGTCACCGGCGCCTCCACTGGACTCGGCCTCGCCTCGGCTCAGGCGCTGGCCTCCGAGGGGGTCCGGGTGGCGATCGCCTCCCGATCCCCTGAGAAACTGGCCGCCGCGGCGGCGACCGTCGAGGGGAACCCGCCCATGTTGACCGTCGACCTGGCCGACGACGCCTCGATCGACGCCATGCTCGCCGCGGCGGGCGATGCACTGGGCCAGGTCGACATCCTGGTGGCCAACGCTGGCGGCCCACCCCCAGGCACCTTCGCCAGCACCGACGTCGACCTGTACGCGGGAGCCCTGCAGTTGAACCTGTTGGCCCACGTGCGAATGTGCAAGGCGCTCATCCCGCCCATGCGGGAACGGGGCTGGGGGCGGGTGGTGGCCATCACTTCAGCCACGGTGCGCGAGCCGTCGCCCAACCTGATGCTGTCCAACACCGCCCGGGCTGGTTTGACCGGCTTCCTGAAGACCACGGCCACCGAGGTCGGCCGCGACGGGGTGACGGTGAACTCGGTCCAGCCGGGGCTGCACGCCACCGGCCGGTTGCAGGAGCTCTACGACGACCTGGACGCGGTGGCCGCCGGCCACCCAATGGGACGGATCGGCGACCCGGCCGACTTCGGACGGATAGTGGCCTTCCTGTGCTCCGAGACCGCCAACTACATCAACGGCACCGGCCTGCCCGTCGAAGGCGGCTCCCTGCTGGAGTCCTGACCCTCAGGACAGCGCGGGAGCCTCGGAGAAGGGATTTCGGCCGCAGCTAGCCCCTCGCCGATATCGGCCCCCATGGCTCCCTGCCATCCCATCGTCATGTCATCGCTCCGGGGTCCGACGGGACGGGTGCAGAGTGGGCCCCCCGCCCCGGGTTGAAAAGGTTGTCGGGGTCCAGCGCCACCTTGACCCGTCGCATCATGGCTAGTTCCACGGCCGACTTCTGACCGACCACCCGGTCCAGCAACTCCTGGCCCACGCCGTGCTCGGCGCTGACCGTGCCACCCATCTCCCACGTCAGCCGGTCGATGGCCGCCTGCACTTCGTCGACCCGCCAGGGCTCCATGCGGCTCCCCCGTTCCAACGAGGAGTTCACGTAAAGGTGCAGGTTGCCGTCGCCCAGATGGCCGAACGAGTAGACGACAGCCTCGTCGCCGCACAGCTCGGCGACCACAGTCTCGGCGGCCCGCTGGTAGTCGGCAACACGGTCGATGGGCACCGCAGCGTCGAACTTGGCACCCTTGGCGTCGAACAGGGTCTCCGGCGGGAGCTCGTCGCGCAACACCCACAGGTTCTCCTCCTGGCCAGAGGTGTCGGCCACCACGGCGTCCAGCAGCAGGCCAGCGTCGACCGCTCCGGAAAGAAACGCCGTCACCGTGTCGTCCACCGGGCTCGTTCCGCTGAACCGCCCCAGCAGGTACCAGTCGGACCGGGTGGCCATCGGCCGCACCACTCCGAAGTACTCGACTGTTCCGGCCACCCCGGCCTCGGGCACCAGCTCGAAGGCGGTGAGGCCGGAGTGGTCCAGCGCGCACGCCCGGTCGTAAAGCTCATGGACACCCTCGAGCTCGGCGACCGCGGCGAAGAAGGTGCGATGGTGGTCTTGGCGGGGATGCAGCTTGAGGACCACCCGGGTGACGACCCCAAGCGACCCCTCGCCACCGATGAACAGGTGCTTGAGGTCGTAGCCGGTGTTGTCCTTGCGCAGTGCTCGCAGCCCGTCGAACACCTCGCCGTCGGCCAGGACCGCCTCGAGCCCGACCACGCTGTCCCGGGCCGGGCCGTACCGCAGGACGTTCAGGCCGCCGGCGTTGGTCGACACCGCGCCGCCCACCGTGGCCGTTCCCCGCGCCCCCCAGTCCATGCCCAACTGCCGGTCGACGTCCGCTGCCGCCTGCTGGACCCGCTCGATGGTGCAGCCCGCCTCCACGGTGATCGTGTAGCGGGCCGGATCCACGCTCTCGATCCGGGTCATCCGCGACGTCGACAGCAGGACCGAGGGACGGTCGTCGGTGGGCACCGACCCACCCGAAAGCGACGTGTGTCCACCCTGGGTCACGATGGCGACGCCGGCCGCCGCGCACGCCCGCACCACGGCCCGCACCTCGTCGACAGTGCCGGGACGCACAATGGCTACCGGCTCGCCCGAGTACTTCCCCCGGAAGTCAACGGTCATCCCGGTGGCATCGGCCACCTCCAGCCAACCGGCCGGCCCGACTGCGTCGCGCAGGGTGGTTCGCAGATCTTCGTGGCCCGCGGTCACAGGCACCCCCCGCTCATCGCCGGATCGTATGACAGGCGCAGAGCGTGGCCCGGGCCGAAGGGCCGCGGAGGGACGACCCGCGGGGATTCCACGCCACGGCGACCGTCGACCGACCCGTCACCGACCCATGGGCCTTGACCGGTGGATGGCCGGCCGGACCGGCGTACACCCCGACAGCGGCCAGATGACCACTCTGGAGGCCCTAACGCAGAGGTGAACCGGCTGAGCCCCTCCGTTCGGGGAAGTCCTACACCCAGGGGCAGTTCGAATTGCGGTCGCCGAACGTCGTGCCGTCGGCGTATCGGCCAAACGTGAAGGGCCGGAGTTCCTCGGGCTTGTCGCCGTGGACGAGCATCGACGCCGTCAGCTTGCCCACGCCGATCATCTTGAACCCATGGTTCGAGTCAGCGATCACGAAGGCGTTGTCGACCACGTGGTCGAAGATCGGCACGTTGTCAGGCGTGAAGGCACCAATACCACCATTGCGGCGCTGCTTGTAGTGCGGCTCGAGGTCCTCGAACCGTTCGAACAGCATCCCCAGGGTCCTGCAGTAGTACTCGGGGAACCAGTCGTCGGCCTGGTAGTCGTCGTTGAGGTGGCCGTAGGGGTCGGCGTTCTCCTCTGGCCCCATCCTGACGGGAATGGTCCCGCCCTGCAGGCCGGGGGCGCCCACCCGCTCGGCGGCGTACCGGGTGTACGTGTACACGTGGTCCTGGATCATCTCGCCGTCGCGGCCGTACACCGGGGTGTTCATCAGCTCAACGTGCAGGACGGGGGCGTCCTTCCCGTCGGCAGTCCGGTAGTCGACGCCCGGTGGCATGAAGACCTCGCCCTCCAGCAGGCGCCAGTACGTCCACATGTCCATGCCCTCCTCGACGTGGCCGTCGGGGTAGTGGACGTCCAGCGTCGACGAACCGCCCAGCCACTCCCAGTGCTTCGGCGTCCAGGCACCAGCGCCGATGACCACCTCGTCGCATTGGATGCGGCCGGCCGTGGTCTCCACGGCTGCCACCGAGCCAGAGGCGTCGAGGTCGTAGCCGGTCACCGCCACGCCGTAGCAACGCTTCACCCCCCACTGGCGGGCCTTCTGGTCGAGGCCCCACATCACCATGTGGGTCCCGGCATACCCGGAGCGGTGCTCGTGCAGGACCACGTCGCAGTTCTCGGTCTTGAAGTCGGGCCACAGGCCCTTTAGGAACCGGTGGGCGTCCTCGCCGGTGTAGAGGTCCGACGGGTAGCCGCTGGCCACCTGCGACTCGTTGAGGCGCACGTAGTCCTCGGCCTGGTTGGCCTCGCCGATCGACACATAGCCGACCTGCTGGAAGCCGAAGTTGATCGGGTCGGACTCCCACACCTCGACGCTGGCCCGCAAGATGGCATGCAGCGGGCCGGTCATGTAGAAGTTGCGGACGCAGCCGCACGCTAGGCCGGTGGCCCCGGCACCCGGTCCGGCCTTGTCGATCAGAACCACGTCGCTGCCAGAACCCTTGCTCGAGCGTTCCAACTCCATGGCCAGGTGGTAGGCGGTGGACAGGCCGTGGATGCCGGCACCTACCACCACATAGCGGGCGGACGCCGGCAAAGGATCGACACCGTGGACCGGCACAACCGGAGGGTTCTGCAAAACCCCGTCGACAGTCGACGGAGCCGGGCGGTCCATGAACGGATACCACTGGTTCTGGCCTGCCGCTGGCCTGCCGATGTTCGTCATCGAGATCCTCCTCGACTCGTCAGCCGGTGCCGTACACGGCGCCCCCGTCGACCTTGAGCACCGACCCGGTGGTAAACGAGGCGGCGTCCGATGCAAGGTAGAGCACGGCGCCGACGATCTCGTCGGCCTGACCGGCCCGCTGCAGGGCGAGGCGCTGTCGAAACCCCTCGTGGGCGCTCTCTGGCCAGTGGCTGGAGATGTCGGTCAGGAACGGGCCGGGCTGGAGGCAATTGACCCGTACCGTCGGCCCATAGGCCCGAGCGAACGATTCGGTCAGCGAGTGCACGCCCGCCTTGGTCGCCCCGTAGATGGCTTCCACCGGGGTCGGGGCCGAGGCCGAAATGGAACTCACGTTGATGATCGACCCGCCACCGTCGGCAACCATGCGCGATCCGAAGGCGGCCGACAGCCGAAAGGTGCCCCGCAGGTTGGTGGCCATGGTCTTGTCAAACAGTTCCTGGCTGACCTCAGCCAGCGATGGGTAGAGCGGCGAGCTACCAGCGTTGTTGACCAGCACATCGCAGCGGCCGAACTCGTTGTAGGTCGTCTCGACCAGGGTGTCGCACTGGCCCCAGTGGCCGACGTGGCAGGCCAAGGGCAGGATCCTTCGGCCGGTGGCCTCGGATACCTCGGCAGCCGTTGCCTCACACGACGCAAGCTTCCGGCTGGCCACCACCACGTCGGCCCCACACCGGGCGAATGCCTCGACCATGGCTCGACCCAGACCCCGACTCCCGCCGGTGACCACCACGACGCGGTCGGTGAAGTCGGTCAGGTGCTGTTCGGGAACGGTCGACACGACAATGATTGTGGCAGGGCTCCTAGGGTGTCCCCATGGCCCGGGGAGACGCGGCTCAGGATCGCCCGTTTGAGATCAGGGGCGTGAACCACCTGGCACTGGTCTGTCGGGACATGGCCACCACCGTCGATTTCTATGAGGGCGTGCTCGGCATGCCACTGGTTAAGACGATTGAGCTGGGCGGCGGCACCGGCCAGCATTTCTTCTTCGACTGCGGCAACGGCGACGCCATCGCCTTCTTCTGGTTTCCCGAGGCTCCTTCGGCCGCCCCCGGGGTGGCGATGCCAGCCGCCATGCCCGGCGAGGGCGACTTCCGAACCGCTCACGGATCGATGAACCACGTGGCCTTCGACGTGCCAGCCGAACGGATCGACGACTACGTCGCCCGCCTCCGGGAGGCGGGCGTGGAGTGCACCGAGGTGATGAACCACGACGACTCCGACTGGGGGGTGGCCGCAGAGCCTCACGCAGGCGTCTTCGTCCGGTCGATCTACTTCGTCGATCCCGACGGCATCCAGTTGGAGTTCGCCGCCTGGACCCGCCCGCTCGAGCCGGAGGACGTGTCACACCAGCCAGCCCGAGCCGACCGGGACTGACCCGGTCCCGATCTGCGCTCGAGCGGGTTCAGACGTAGTCGGCGTACTGCCGTAGGTGCCGCACCGGTGTGGACAGGGCGTCCTTGCGGAACGGGTCGCCTAGTTCCTTGGTGCACATGATCTCGACGACGGTCGTCGTGCCTTCCTTCATCTGCGCGTCGATGGCCTCCGACAAGGTTGGACCGACGTCCTCGAGTTGGTCCACCCGGACGCCCTCAGCCCCCATGGCTCGGGCGATCTCGGCGTAGTTCTCGCCGCCGTCCAGTTCCCCGGCCACGAACCGGTGGCCGTAGAAGTCGACCTGATTCTTCTTCTCGGCACCCCACTGGCGGTTGTGGAACACCACTGCGGTGACTGGGATGCCGTGGCGAACAGCGGTCATGGTCTCGACCATGCTCATGGCCCAGGCACCGTCGCCGGCGTAGGAGATGGCCGGGCGATCCGGGGCCGCCGCCTTGGCCCCGATGATGGTCGGCAGGGCGTAGCCGCAGTTGCCCCAGCTCATCGCGGCGAAGAAGGAACGCGGTTCCTCGAAGCGCAGGTAGCTGTTGGCAACCGAGTTGATGTTGCCGATGTCAGTAGAGACCATGGCCCGGGCTGGCATGGCCTTCTCCAGCTCGCGGAGCACCTGACGAGGATGCAGCCAGTTCCCCTCCTCGTCGATGGCCTCCTTGATCATGTCGATGCTGAAGTCGTCGGTCTCGTGGGTCCATTCGTCGAGCTCGTCCTCCCATGCCTTCTTCTCCGCGACGATGCGGTCGGCCCGCTCGTCCCGGGTGGCGTCACAGGCCAGGGTGCGGTCGGTGAGGCGATCGGTGAGGGCCCGTGCGGCCGCACCAGCATCGCCGCAGATGCCCACCGAGATCTTCTTGACCAGGCCCAGCATCTTGTGGTCGGCGTCGACCTGAATGATCTTGGCCTCGGTCGGCCAGTAGTCCATGTCGTGCTGGGGCAGGGTCCCGAACGGGCCGAGGCGGGTGCCCAGAGCAAGCACCACGTCGGCCTGGGCGATCAGCTTCATGGCCGCCTTGGAACCCTGGTAGCCCAGCGGCCCACACCACAGCGGGTGGCTAGCCGGGAACGAGTCGTTGTGCAGGTAGCTGTTGACCACAGGGCAACCCAGCCGCTCGGCCAAGGCGATGGCGTCGGGGACGGCGTCACCCATGACCACGCCACCGCCAGAGATGAGGACCGGGAACTCGGCTTCGGCCAGCATCTCGGCCGCCGCGTCCAGGCTGTCGTCGCCACCAGGTCCCCGGTCCAGCACCATGGGCTCGGCAATCTCGACGTCGATTTCACCGTAGAAGCGGTCGCGGGGGATGTTCAACTGGGTAGGGCCGATCTCCGACATGGCCCTGTCGAAGCAACGTGCCGTGATCTCGGCCATCCGGTTCTCGTTGTTGATGTGTCCCTGGTACTTGGTGAACTCCTGGAACATCGGAAGTTGGTTGGCTTCCTGGAAGCCACCCAGACCAATGCCCATGGTCCCGGTCTCCGGGGTGACGATGACCACCGGGCTGTGGGCCCAGTAGGCGGCGGCGATAGCAGTCACGCAGTTGGAGATGCCGGGCCCGTTCTGGCCGATGACCACGCCGTGGCGTCCACTGACCCGGGCATACCCGTCGGCCATGTGGGCGGCACCCTGCTCGTGGACTACGGGGACCAGCCGGATGCCGGCCGGGGTGAAGATGTCCATGGCGTCCATGAACGCCGAGCCCATGATGCCGAAGGTGGTGGTGACGCCGTTGGCCACCATGGTCTCGACGAAGGCCTCGCTGGGGGTCATACGCGTCATGGGGTGCTCCTGTGTGGTGGCGCAGTAAGTGAGAGCCTATAACTGATCCGTGAGACTATCTATATCCGGAGTCCGGTAGCCATCGTCGCGCCACAGGACCGGAAAGTGGACCTCGTCCATGGCGTCGTCGTCCGCAATGGCGTAACGGGTGTAGATCGGCCCGTTGCCCTCACCGAACCCAGGCCGGTGGAACCGAGCCTCGCTGCTGGCGCAGTGCAGGACCAGGGCGCGGCGGTGCACGTCGGACCGGTTGACGCCCGAGCCGTGCCACGTCCAACCGTGGTGGAACGAACCGCCACCGGCAGGCACCACCACCGGCACCACCTCGGAATCAACGCCCTCAGCGTCCGCGGCCTCTTCCATCGGGGCCCGATGGTCATCTGGGGCATGGAAATTCATGGGCGGCTCCGCACCGGTAGCCCATCGGTGGGAACCCCGGGCGAACTCGATGGTGCCCCCATCAGACGTGGTCGGGTCCAGGGCAATCCAGCAGGTGGCCATCTCCCGTGGCCGGTACCAGGCCAGGTAGGCGTTGTCGCGGTGGAAGCCCACAGACCGTGCCCCCGGAGGCTTCCAGAGCACGTTGTCCTGGATGATCCGGGCCCCCGGCCAGCCAGCCAGGTGGGCCAGTGCCTCGCCCAGAGCCGAGTCCAGTACCACCGAAGCAACCAACCGGTCTGCCTTCCACGCGTTGCAAAGTTGCCGGGTCAGGGTCGGGTCGCCGGT
>JAZADN010000086.1:0-3193 GCA_036123585.1 Actinomycetota bacterium
TGACGTCGGCCGGAAAGCCGCTCCGTTCGGAATGCTCTTGCACGAGGCCCTCGTCTGCCGCCTCGTAGATGCAGAAGGACTTGTCTGCCGTCCCGTAGGAATGTCTCCAGGTGATGTCCTTGCCCTCGGCCCGCATCGCCTCCAGAGTCTCGTTGGAGTGTGCCGCAGCGCCCTGCAACTCCTCAGGGCCCATTGCTCCCATGCCGGGCATCGATCGTTCGATTACGTACAAGGGCATGGCTCCCCGCCTTCCGGTCCGGCGACGGCCCGCGCCGCCGCTCGCCGATGAGGGTCCCACTCCCCGGGGGGTTCGTCAACCGCCCCCCAGAGGGCGCTACATAAGTCACCACCGGAGGAACCAGTCGTCTCGGCACCCGAGATTTGGGGCACGAGAGGGGTGCGGGAGTCGCCCTGCTGGCCGGGTGGCAAACTGAACGGATGGTGGCTTGCCCGACGCTTGAAACCGATCGCCTGGTCCTGCGCCCATTCCGGGACGACGACCTTGCCGATCAGTTCGCCTGACGTAGATGGTGCAGACCAGCGGAGAACATGAAATGAGCGTTGCCACCACCACCCAGCACGGGCTCTACCGAGTTCTCAACCCCGTCATGAAGACCGTTCTTCGCTCGCCGCTTCACCGCATGGCGAGCAGAACCATCGCTCTGCTGCGCTTTTGCGGCCGAGCGAGCGGCCGCGAGTTTGTCACACCACTCAGCTACGTCAGGGACGACCAAATCGTGTGGTTCCTGTCAGACCACAGTACGAACTGGTGGAAGAACTTCCGTGAAGGCGACGTGCCAGTCTCCATCGAAATCGCAAGGAAGACGGTGAACGGATCGGCTCGCCTCTGGGACGGCGACACTGACGAACTTCGCGAGCATGTGAGCCGCTACCTGTGCGCTCTACCCCGGGACGCCAAGGTCTACGGCATCAAGCTCGACCAGAACAAGGCGCCGATCGAAGCGAGCCTCGTCAAGGCCGCTCCAACGCTGGTCATGGTCCAGGTAGAGCTCGAGTAGGCACGCATCATGAGTGAAACCCTGGGCCCCATACTCGTCGATGGCGGCAGCATCGCTGGACTGTCGGCAGCAACGCGTGTGAACGAGCACCGCGTTCCGGCTTTGGTTCTCGAAGGAAGAGACCGTCTGGGTGACCGCATACAAACGATCGATGCCGCCGTCCCGTTCATCCAGCGATGACTTCCGAGGGTAGATCGCTGCCAGGGTGGTGGTTGCCTTCGTTGTCAGGTTCCCCCTGTCCAAGGGGGCTACCCATCGTTCAGTCGGGGGAATACTTCGGATAGTCGCTTGTCCTTAGGAGGATGCGACCACCGACCGCCCTACCTGTCGTCTCGGTTCGGCCCGTCCAACGGGCCGGGTCCGGCCTAGTGTCGCCCCGTGGAGATGACCGTCTCGCCACTGACCGGCGTGCTGGGCGCCCGGGTCGACGGGCTAGAGCTCACCCCGCACATGAAACCGGGAGTGGTAGCCAGCCTGCGTCAGGCTCTCTGCAAATACGAGGTCGTGGTCGTGCCCGGCCAGGACCTGTCGCCCGACGAACAGGCGGGGTTCAGCCACCTGCTGGGCGGCTACTCGCCTGTTCCGTTCGTTCAGCCACTTCACGAACACCCCGAGGTCATCAAGGTGGTCAAGGAGGCCACCGAGCCCGACGCCTTCAACTTCGGCGGTGTGTGGCACAGCGACTTCTCGTTTCTGGATACCCCGCCAGCATTCACCGTCCTACACGCCCTCGACGTGCCTCCTGTGGGGGGCGACACGGTGTGGGCGTCGATGACCGCTGCCCACGACCAGTTGCCAGACGATGTGAGGATCAGGCTGGAGGAGGTCACCGCGGTGCACTCGGCGAGCGCCAGCTACTCCCCCGCCCAACAGGAACTGCACTCGGGCCTGTCGGGCATGGACATCCGGACGTCGGAGTCGGCCGAAGCCACCCGGGACCATCCGCTGCTTTGCACCCACCCCGAGACCGGCCGGCGCAGCCTGTTCTTCAACGGCACGTACGTGCGGGGACTCCGGGGGCCGGGGATCGGCGACGGCACGGAGGCGGGGTCCCGCGAGGAGGAGCGCCTGTTGAGGTGGCTGCACGAGTTCTCGACCCACGTGCGGTTCACGTTCCGGCACCGGTGGTCGGACGGCGACGTGGTGCTATGGGACAACCGGTCGACCCAGCACGTGGCCCTCAACGACTACGCCGGCCATCGACGGGAACTCCATCGAACCACCGTCGCCGGTCGGGAGCCGGTGGCCTGAGAGTCCCGGGCTCAGTCGTCGCGCAGTAACTCGATGAGGGCGCTGGTATCCCAGCGTCCGTGGCCTTCGCGTTGGAGGCGTGCGTAGAACTGGTCGACCATGGCCGTCACGGGCAGCGTGGCCCCGATGCGCTCGGCCTCGTCGAACACGATGCCGAAGTCCTTGCGCATCCAGTCGAGGGCGAAGCCATGGTCGAAATGGCGATCGAGCATGGTGCGGGCCCGGTTGTTCATCTGCCAGGAGCCCGAGGCTCCCTGGCTGATGGCGGACAGCACCTTCTCGGTGTCGAGGTCGGCTCGGCGCGAGAAGTCCAATGCCTCGGCCAGACCTTGGATGAGCCCCCCGATGCAGATCTGGTTCACCATCTTGGTGAGTTGTCCGCTTCCAGCCTCGCCCACCAGGACGATGGCCTTGGCGTAGGCGTCGATGACCGGTTCGACGAGGGCGAAAACGTCGGAGTCGCCGCCACACATGATCGATAGTTGCCCGTTCTCGGCTCCGGCCTGGCCGCCGGAAACGGGAGCGTCGACGAAGCCGACGCCGAGCTCGGCGGAGGCGGCCTTGATCTCGCGGGCGATCTCGGCAGAGGCGGTGGTGTGGTCGACGAGGGTCGAGCCGCCGGACATGCCGGCTAGAGCGCCATCGTCTCCGAAGACGACGGACCGCAGGTCATCGTCGTTGCCGACGCAGACCATGACGACGTTGGCCCCGGTGGCGGCCTCGCGTGGCGTGGAGGCCGACGCGCCACCGTGCCGGTCGACCCAGTCGGCTGCCTTGGCGGCGGTCCGGTTGTAGACGGTGGTGGGGTGTCCGGCGGCCTGGAGGTGCCCGGCCATGGGATACCCCATGACACCGAGGCCAATGAACGCGCAGGTGGTCATGGATTCTCCTTCAGGGATGGGGCAACCAACTCAGCCATTGCG
>JAZADN010000087.1:0-12672 GCA_036123585.1 Actinomycetota bacterium
TGAAGGCCTTCGCGCCGGATCGCATCCGAAACGTGGTCCTGGTCGGTCCGCCCGGGTCGGGGAAGACGTCCCTGGCCGAGGCGATGCTCTACCGGGCCGGAGCCCTGCCCCGCGTCGGGAGGGTGGAGGACGGGTCGACGGTCTGCGACCACGAACCCGAGGAGAAGGAGGCCGGCCACTCCCTGACCAGTTCGCTCGCCACCCTCGAATGGCATGACCACAAGGTCAACCTGCTCGACACTCCCGGAACCTTCGACTTTGCCGGCGAGGCCGTGGGGGCCATGGCGGCCGCCGACCTGGCCGTCTTCGTGGTCGACGCCTCCAGCGGCCTCGACCACGCCACGATCGACTTGTGGCGCCAGGCCTCGGACCGTGACCTACCGCGTCTGGTCTTCGTCAACAAGTTGGACCGTGAGCACACGGACTTCGAGAAGGTGCTGGTCGAGCTCCAGGATGCCTTCGGGGCCGGTGTGGCACCGTTGGAGATCCCCATCGGACAGGCCGAGTCGTTCCACGGCATCGCCGACCTGTTGACCGACACGGCGTGGATCTACGACAGCGGCCACGCCGAGTTGGGCGAGATCCCCCAGGAGATGGAGGAGCGCGAGCACGAGATCCACGACTCGCTGGTCGAGAACATCGTGGTGGCCGACGACGGCCTGTTGGAGCGCTTCCTCGAGGGCGACGTGCCGACCTTCGAGGAACTGGAGAAGGTCCTGGGGCGAGGCGTGGCCGCGGGCACCGTCTTCCCCGTGGTGTGCGGCTCGGCGACCATCCCCATCGCCGTGGATCGCCTCTGCAACTACATCGTGGAGGTCGGGCCGTCGCCGCTGGACCGTCCGGCCGTGCCGATCACCGTGGGCACCTCCACGCTCGACGTGGCGCCCGACCCGTCGGCCGACACCCTCGTCCAGGTCTTCAAGACGGCCGTCGACCCCTATCTGGGGCACGTCTCGTACTTCCGGGTCCTGACCGGGACGGTGTCGCGTGACCTGCAGCTGACCAACGGCCGCACCGGCGACGATGAGCGGTTCCGCAACGTGATGAGCCTCCAGGGCGGCGAGTCCGTCGACGTCGGGTCGCTGCCGGCCGGCGACATCGGAGCTGTGGCCAAGCTGCAGGGGACCCTGACCGGCGACACCCTGTCAGCGGCCGGGCGGGCGTATGCCCCGGCCATCGGGTTCCCGTCTCCGGTGCTGACCGCCGCGGTGGTGGCCCGCAGCCGCAACGACGAGGACAAGCTGGCCAACGCCCTGCACCGCATCGTCGAGGAGGATCCGGTCCTCACCGTCACCCGCGACGACGAGACCCACCAGACCCTTCTGGGCGGTCTGGGCGAGACGCACCTGCGCCACGTGGTGGCCCGACTGGAGCGGAAGTTCCACGTCCAGGTCGATACCGAGGAGGTGCGCGTCGCCTACCGGGAGACGATCTCGGCACCGTCGTCGGCCGAGGGCAAGTACAAGAAGCAGAGCGGCGGGCACGGCCAGTTCGGCATCGCCTCGATCCGCATCGAGCCGCTGCCGGCCGGCGGCGGGTACGAATTCGTCGACGAGGTCACCGGTGGGGTCATCCCCCGGCAGTTCATCCCGGCCGTGGAGGCAGGGATCGCTGAGGCGATGGCCAACGGGGGCTCGTCGGGCTACCCGGTGGTGGACGTGCGGGCCGCCGTGTTCGATGGCAAGCACCATGCGGTGGACTCGTCGGAGATGAGCTTCAAGATGGCTGGCCGGCTGGCCTTCCAGGAGGCGCTGGAGAGGGCCCGGCCGGTGGTGCTCGAGCCGGTGGCCACCGTGGAGGTGACCATCCCATCGGACTGCCTGGGCGACGTCATGGGCGACCTGTCGTCACGTCGGGCCGCCGTGCAGGGCTCCGATGTGGACCGGTGGGGCGACCAGGTCATCACGGCCATGGTCCCCGAGTCGGAGATGCTGCGCTACTCGATCGACCTTCGGTCGATCACGGGAGGACGGGGCCGCTTCACGGCGGTCCACGACCACTACGCGCAGGTCCCAGGCGGCGTGGAGGTCCCGCCCCCACCGGAGGACTAGGCCCGACCGCCCGGAATGGGCGGGAACGCGCCAGAGGCTCCGTCGCTCCGGCGGAACTGGAGGTCAGGCGTCGGCTGGGATGCGCACCGTCTCGGTGTCGGCGCCCGATCGCAGGACGCGTCCTGGCAGCGAGCCGACGGGCTGCCCGTCGACGATGGTGCAGGTGCCGTTGACGTAGACGCGCTCGATGCCGAATGCCTCGGCGTACAGGCGGGGGCTGTCACCGGGAAGGTCGTGGCGGAGCACGAACTCTCCGGCACCGACCGTCTCGGGGTCGAAGACCACCAGGTCGGCGTACCAGCCCTCGGCGATCCTGCCCCGCTTGCGGAAGCCGAAGAACCGGGCTGGGACGTCTGTCATGTGGGCGATGGCAGCCTCCACGGTGGCCAGTTGCTGGCCGCGCAGGCAGTCGGCCAGCCACTGGGTGGTGTAGCTGGCGCCGGCCATCCGGTCGAGGTGGGCGCCGGCGTCCGACCCGCCGATCATCACGTGGTCGTGGTCCCAGGCGGCCTGGCGCATGAGCCAACTCGCCGGGTCGTCGTCGGTGGGGCCGGGCCACAGCACGGTGCGGAGGTCGTCGGCCAGCACGATGTCGAGCAGGCAGTAGAAGTCGCGGACACCGCGCTCGCGGGCGATGTCGCCGACCAGACGGCCCTTCAGGCCCTCGTTGGCGTCGGAGTAGGTGTCGCCGATGCGGTACAGGCCCCAGCCGGTGAGCCGCGAGAACACGCCGGCGTCCGGTGAGGCAGCCCGTTCCTCGAGGTGGCGGCGGGTCTCCGGGTCGGACAGGGCGGCCACCTTCTCGTCGTGGGGGAGGTTCATGACCGCGCCCCAGTCGGGCAGCGAGTACAACGCGCAGTAGGTGTGGAAGTGCATGTTCATGCCGACGAGGACCGGCATGGTCAGGGCCATGGCCTTGCCGCCCCGTGCGGCCACCTCGTCGCAGGCAGCCAGCTGGTTGCGGTAGTCCTCAGGGCGGGCGGCATCGATGGTCAAGACGTTCCAGTTGACGGGGCGGCGGCCGGCCAGCGACATGCGGGCCATCAGGTCGACCTCGTCTTCGCGGAAGCCGTTCATGCAGCCGTCGGCTACCCATTCGAGCGTGGTGCCCTCGTGGTCGGCGACGACCGCCGACAGGGCCTCGACCTCGTCGGCGGCCGCGGTGCGCGACGGGACGGGCAGGCCGTCGCCGTCGCTGTGGGTGAACGATCGGCTGGTCGAGAACCCGAGGCCACCGGCCGCGATCGACTCGGCCAGCAGGGCCTTCATGGCGTCGAGTTCCTCGGAGGTGGCCTCGCGGCTCGTGGCATCGTCCTTCATGACGGTGCGCCGGATGGCGCTGTGGCCGACCATGCCGGCGACGTTGACGCCGAGGTTGCCCTCGAAGCGGTCGAGGAACTCGCCAAAGGACCGCCAGTCCCAGTCCAGGCCCAGCGACAGGGCGGCGGGGGACATGCCCTCCACCTTGACGAGCATGGCGGCCAGGTAGTCGGCGTCGGACTGGTCGGCGATGGGAGCGATGGTGAAGCCGCAGTTGCCCATCACCATGCTGGTGATGCCGTGCTGGCTGGACGGCGTGGCGTGGGGGTCCCAGAAGAGCTGGGCGTCGTAGTGGGTGTGGGGGTCGACGAAGCCGGGGCACACGATGCGTCCGGTGGCGTCGAGTACCTCGGTGGCCTCGGCCCCGGCCAGGTCGCCGATCGCCGCGACGCATCCGTCGCTGACCGCCACGTCGGCCCGGATCCCCGGGGCTCCAGAGCCGTCGACCACCGTGCCGCCGAGGATGAGCAGGTCGTACATGGGGGCGAGGCTAGCGGTGGGCCCGATCTGAAACCTGACGGAGCGTCAGGTTTTCGATGGCCGCCCGAACGGACACGGAGGCGGTCCGATGGGCGATCATCGGGCCATGGGCGACGAATCGGTGTTCGAGCCTCCCGGGCCTGCCGGCGTCGAGGCATGGATCGAGTCGACTCTGGCTGAGCTCACCCTGGTCGAGAAGGTCGACCTCATGTCAGGGCGCGACCTGTGGTCGGTCCGCCCAGTGGAGCGAGTCGGCTTGCCCGCCCTGAAGGTCACAGACGGTCCAGCCGGGGCCCGGGGCACCGGCATGCTGGGCACCGGCCTGCCGGCCCTCTGCATCCCGTGCGGCACGGCGCTGGGGGCGTCGTGGAACCCGGACCTGGTCGAGGAGTTGGGGGCGGCGCTGGCCGCCGAGTCCCGGGCCCGGGGCTGTCACGTGCTGCTGGCCCCCACGGTCAACCTGCACCGCACACCGCTGGGCGGCCGCAACTTCGAGTGCATGTCCGAGGACCCGTACCTCACGGGTCGCATCGCCACCGGCTTCGTGCGCGGCGTACAGGGCGGGGGCGTGGGCGTCACCGTCAAGCACTATGTGGCCAACGACTCCGAGTTCGAGCGGACCTCCATCTCGTCGGAGGTGGACGAACGGACCCTGCGCGAGGTGTCACTACGACCGTTCGAGATGGCCGTGGTCGAAGGCGGCGCCTGGGGGATCATGGCGTCCTACAACCGGGTGAACGGCACCCACGCCTCACAGCACCACTGGTTGCTCCACGACGTACTCCGTGGCGAGTGGGGCTTCGACGGGGTGGTGGTTTCCGACTGGTTCGGGGCGAAGTCCACCGAGGACTCGGCCACCGCCGGTCTGGACCTGGAGATGCCCGGACCGCCTCGTTGGTACGGCGAACGGCTGGTCGCCGCCGTGGAGGACGGCGAGGTCCCGGTGGACAGGGTCGACGACTCCGTCCGGCGCCTGCTGCGGTTGATGGCCAGGACCGATGCCGTGGCCCATCCACACGTCCGCGCCGAGGAGGAGCTCGACGATCCCGGACACCGGGAACTGGCCCGGCGGGCCGCCGCCGAGGGCTTCGTCCTGCTCCGCAACGAACCACCCGTCGTCGGCGGGGACCCGGTGCTGCCCCTGGACCTGGGGTCCCGGGGAGAGGGTGAGATTCGACGTCTGGCGGTCATCGGACCAAACGCCTCGGCAGCGATGATCATGGGTGGCGGTTCGGCACAGTTGGTCGCCCAGCACGAGACCTCGCCGCTGGACGCGATCCGGGCTCGCCTCGGCGACCGCCTGGAGGTGGTCCACGAACTGGGCTCCGTGGTCCAGCGCTCGGCCCGACCCATGGGGGGCGCGGCCACCGAGCGGGCCGATGGCGGGCGGGGCTTCGAGGTGGAGTACTTCGACACCGTCGACCACTCCGGTCCTGTCGTCGGGACCCGGACCTTCCGGGATGGACGGCTCCTGCACCTCGAGTCGGCTCCCGGTGTCGCCGACCTGCGGTCCTGCTCGATGCGGGCCACCACCCGGTACACGCCGCCGGTGGACGGTCCACACGAGTTGGCCCTCGTCCAGTGTGGTCGGGCCCGTCTGCTGGTGGACGGAGAGGTGGTGATCGATGGCGTGGCCGACCCGATGGGACCCGGCGAGGAGTTCTTCGGCTTCGGCAGCGCCGAACGGTCGTCGGTCGTCGAGATGCGGGCCGGCGAGGTGGTCGACGTGGTTCTGGAGTGGACGTCCGAGGGTGCGTCTTTCCTCGGTGGAGCGAAGGTGGGCGTCCGGCTCCCGACCAGTGACGACCTGATCGACCGGGCCGAGGCGGCGGCGGGCTCGGATGCGGTGGTGCTCGTGGTGGGCACCGACCTGGACTGGGAGACCGAGGGTCGCGACAGGGAGTCGCTGGAACTTCCCGGCAACCAGGTCGAGTTGGTACGCCGGGTATGCGCGGCTAATCCGCGGACCGTCGTCGTGGTCAACGCCGGCTCGGTGGTGAACACCGGATGGGTGGAGGACGCCAGGGCCGTGCTGCTCACCTGGTTCGGTGGACAGGAGATGGCCGACGCCCTGGTCGACGTCCTGGTCGGCGACGACGAGCCGTCGGGTCGTCTGCCCACCACGTTCCCACGTCGCCTCGAGGACACGCCGGCCTTCCTGTCGTACCCCGGCGAGAACGGGAGGGTGTCCTACACGGAGGGTCTGTTCACCGGCTACCGGTGGTACGAGGCCCGCGGCCTGCCGGTGGCCTTCCCGTTCGGCCACGGGCTGTCCTACACCCGGTTCGAGTGGGGCGAGGCCACCGTTTCGGCTCCGGCGACCATCGCCGAGCTCACGGCGGGCCGGCCGGTGGTGGTATCGGTGCCGGTTCGCAACGTGGGCCACCGGACGGGTTCCGAGGTCGTTCAGGCCTACGTGGGTTGCGACGAGGCCCGCCTGATGCAGCCGGCCAAGGAGTTGCGGGGGTTGGCCAAGGTCCGGCTCTCGCCAGGGGAGCAGGCCGTCGTCGAGATCGTCCTCGACCACCGGGCCTTCGCCCATTGGGATCCGGGGGATCCGACCTGGGCCGATCGGATGGACGACTCGCCGGTGGCCGCTGGCGCCGGCCACGAGCGCCGGATGGAGGCTGGCTGGGTGGTCGACCCGGGTATCCACCGCATCCATCTGGGTGCATCGTCGGCTGACGTCCGGGCCGTGGCCTCCGTCGCCCTGGCCTGACAGGGCCTGCCGTCCGGCGGGCCCGGCCCCGCTAACGTGGGCGTCGACAACCGACCGGGGAGCTCGGACCTGAAGCCGGGCTGAGAGGGCAGCAAACGACGCCGCGCGCGGCGATCGGGGGTGCTGTCGACCCGCCCAGAACCTGCTCCGGATAATGCCGGCGAAGGGAGATCCCACGTGCGTGCTCCACCTGCGGCCCCGGTCCTGCTCCTCGGCCTGCTGCTCCTAGCCGGCGTGGCCTGCGGCGGGGACGCCGTGTCCACGTCGGTGCCACTCAGCGCTGGCGGTGCGGCGACCACCCCGGAGCGCGCCGCCCCGGCCCCGCCCGCCGGTTCGGTCACCCTCATCTCCCACGACTCGTTCTGGGTGTCGGAGGGGACGCTGGCTGCCTTCACCGAGGCCACCGGTATCGAGGTCGTGCACCAGACGGCCGGTGACACCGGACAGATGGTCGCTTCGGCCATCCTCACCGTGGGCGACCCGCTGGGCGACGTCATGTTCGGCGTCGACAACACCTTCCTCCAGCGTGCGCTTGACGCCGACCTGTTCGAGGCCTACGAGTCGCCGGCGCTGGCCGGCGTGCACCCCGAACTGGTGCTCGACCCCGGGCACAGGGTCACGCCGGTCGACTTCGGCGACGTGTGCGCCAACTACTGGATCGACCACTTCAACGCGGACCTGCCGGTACCGACCACGCTCGACGACCTGGCCGACCCGGCGTATGCCGGGATGCTCGTCGTCCAGAACCCCGAGACGTCGTCGCCCGGCCTGGCCTTCCTGCTGGCCACCATCGCCGAGTACGGCGACGGCTGGGAGGACTACTGGGCCGCGCTGCGCGACAACGACGTGGTGGTGACCGCGGGCTGGGAGGACGCCTACTACGGCGAGTTCGTGTCCGGCGGCGGCGAACGGCCCATCGTCATCAGTTACGCGTCGAGCCCACCGGTCGAGTTCATCTACGCCGACCCACCGGTCGACAAGCCGCCCACCGGCGTCATCACCGAATCCTGCTTCCGGCAGGTGGAGTTCGCCGGGATCCTGGCCGGCACCGAGAAGCGGGATGCGGCAGAGCAGCTGGTCGACTTCCTGCTCTCGGAGACCTTCCAGGAGGACATTCCGTTGAACATGTTCGTCTTCCCCGCGCTGGCCTCGGCCGACCTTCCTCAGACGTTTGTGGACTTCGTGGAGCTGGCCGACGATCCGTACGTGCTTGATCCGGCCGACATCGAGGCCAACCGCAACGCGTGGACCGAACGGTGGACGGAGGTCGTGCTGCGGTGAGGCGGGCCGGTCGCCGGGCCGCCGCGGTCGCCGTCTGGGCGCTTCCGGCGGCGTTCCTGGCCGTGTTCTTTCTGTATCCGGTCGGCACCATCCTCTTCGAGGGGCTGGATGGTCGCGGGCTGGACCGCCTCGTCGAACTCGGCGGTCGGGCGTCGTTCCGGTCGGTGGCCTGGTTCACGCTGTGGCAGGCCGTGGCCTCCACGGTGCTGACCGTGCTGGTCGCCCTGCCCGGCGCCCACCTGCTGGCGAGGCGGCGTTTCCGTGGCAAGGCGTTGCTGCGGGCCGTCACCACGGTGCCCTTCGTGCTGCCCACCGTGGTGGTGGGCGGCGCCTTCCTGGCCGTCTTCGAACGCCTCGGCCTCGACGACGGTCCGTTGCGCTTGACCCGGACCGCCGGGGCGATCCTGGTGGCGCACGTGTTCTTCAACGTGGCCGTGGTGTTGCGCACCGTGGGCACCTTCTGGGAGGGCCTCGACCCGAGGGCCGACGAGCAGGCCCGGGTTCTGGGCGCCACGCCCTGGCAGGCGTTCCGATGGGTGACGTGGCCGGCCCTGCGCCCGGCGGTGGCCGCAGCGGCCTCCATCGTCTTTCTGTTCTGCTTCACGTCGTTCGGGGTGGTGCTGGTCCTCGGCGGGCCGGCCCGGGCCACGCTGGAGACCGAGGTGTGGCGCCACGCCGTGTCGAGGGGTGACCTGGCCTCGGCCACCGCGGTGGCCCTCGTGCAACTGGCCGCGGTGGTGGCCGCCGTGGTGGCGTCCAACCACCTGCAGCGTCGGCGGGCCGTGGTCCAGAGGCCGGTCCGGCGGGTGCCCCTACCCCGCGCTGGACGGGGCCTGCTGGCCGGGAACCTCTCTCTGCTGGCCGCAGTGCTTGGACTGCCCGTCGTCGTGCTGGTCGAGCGGTCGTTGCGCCAGCTCGGCGGGGGTTCCGGTGGCGGCTGGTCAGGTGGCTGGACACTGGGCCACTACGCGGCATTGGCCGACCGGGTGAACCTGCTGCCCGTCTCCGCGCTCGAGGCTCTGGGCAACTCGCTGCTGTTTGCCGTCGTCGCCGGCGGGGTGGCCACCGTGGTCGGAGGACTCGCCGCGGTCGTGGTCGTCCACGGTCGGCGGGCTGTCGCCCGGGCCTTCGACCTGGGGATGATGCTGCCCCTCGGCGTCTCTGCGGTCACGCTCGGCTTCGGGATGCTGCTGGCCCTCGACGAGCCGCCGCTGGACCTGAGGTCGTCTCGGTGGCTGGTGCCGGTGGCCCATTCCCTGGTGGGGGTGCCGTTCGTGATGCGCACCGTGGTGCCCACCCTGCGCAGCGTCGACCAGCGACTCCGCGAGGCGGCGTCCACCCTCGGTGCCTCGCCGGCCCGGGTGCGGCGCGAGGTCGATTGCCCTCTGGCCTTGCGTGCGCTGGCCGTGGGGGCGGCATTCTCGGTGGCCGTGTCGTTGGGCGAGTTCGGAGCGACCTCTTTCCTGCCCCGGCATCCCGACCGGCTGACGGCGCCCCTAGCCCTCTTCCGCCTCCTCGGCGTGCCGGGCGGGGCGTTGCGAGGCCAGGCCATGGCACTGGCCGTGGTCCTGATGGTGCTGACCGCGGCGGCGGTGCTGGTCATCGAGGGCGGTCGCCGGGGCTCCGTGCGGGGGGACTGGTGAACGGCGCAGGCCCGCGAGTGGAGGGGCTCGCGGTAGAGGGCCTCACGGTGGCCTTCGACGGCGTGCGGGTGCTGGACGGCGTCGACCTGTCGGTGGCGCCCGGCGAAGTCCTGGTCCTTCTCGGCCCGTCGGGCTGCGGCAAGAGCACCCTGCTACGGACAGTCGCCGGCCTGGAACGGCCGACGGCCGGCCGGGTCCGGTGGGGCGACGAGGACCTGACCGAGGTGCCCACCCACCTGCGCCAGGTCGGCCTGGTGTTCCAGGACCACGCCCTGTTCGGGCACCGTGACGTGGCCGGCAACGTGGGCTTCGCCCTGCGGGTGGCCGGCGCCGAGGCCGACGTGGTCGCCCACCGGGTAGCCCGGACGCTGGGCCTGGTGGGCCTGGCCGGCTTCGAGGGCCGCCGGGTCGACACGCTGTCCGGCGGCGAGGCTCAGCGGGTGGCCTTGGCTCGGTCGCTGGCCGCTGCTCCGCGGGTGCTGCTGCTGGACGAGCCGTTGGGGTCGCTGGACCGGGCCCTGCGCGAGCGGCTGACTGACGACCTGGGGGTCCTGCTGCGCCGCCTGGGCCTGGCTGCGATCCACGTCACCCACGACCATGACGAGGCATTCGCCCTGGCCGATCGGATCGCCGTGCTGGGCGGCGGACGGATCGACCGGATCGGCACGCCCGAAGAGGTCTGGGCCGACCCGGGCACGGTGCACGCCGCCCGGTGCCTGGGCCACGACAACCTCGTCGCCCTAGACGCCGACGGCTGTTGCGCCCTGGGCCGCCTAGGCGACGGACCGGGCACGGTGCTGCTGCGATCGGACCGTTTGGTCCTCGCAGGGTCCGGCCAGGGAATGGCAGCCACGGTGGGCGCGGTGGCCCGGCGGGCCGGACGGCCGGTGGTCGGCCTCCTGGTGGGCGACCTCTCCGTCCGGGTTCCGGTGGCTGACGGGGCTCCGGTTCCCCGCTCGGGCGACGGGGTGGGCCTCGTGGTGCCCGCCGGCGCCGTGGTTTCCCTGTCCGGTTGATCGCCCGGTCGACCTTGGTCAGTCTCCGTCGTCGGGTGCGGGGTCGAACGCGTGGGCCAGATCGGCCTTGACCACCTTGCCCATGGTGTTGCGGGGGAACCCGTCCACCACCAGCATCCGGTCCGGGACCTTGTAGTGGGCTAGGCGCTCTCTGCAGAAGGTCCTCACGTCGTCGACCAGGTCGGTCGGGTCGGCGACGGCCCACGGGCCGGGCTCGGCCACTAGGCCGGCCGCCACCACCTCGCCGAGGCGTTCATCGGGCAGGCCCAGCACCGAGGCCTCCCGCACGCCGGGATGGTCGAGCAGTACCCGCTCCACCTCGGCCGGGTACACGTTGGCGCCCCCCCTCAGCACCATCTCGGTGCGCCGACCGCGCAGAACCAGCTGCCCGTCCTCGTCGAGGAAGCCCAGGTCGCCGGTGTGCAGTACACCGCCCCGCAGGGCGTCGGCGGTGGCCTCCGGTTGGCCCAGATAGCCGAGCATCGGGGTCCACGATCCGGTCCACGGGCCATCGTCGACGGCGGCCAGGCACACCTCGCCGGTCTCGCCGTCGGGGACCGGCAGGTCGTCGTCGTCCACCACGACCACCCGGACGGGTTCCAACGGGTAGCCGGCTCCGTCGGGCCTCATGGGCTGCTCAAGGTGCTCGCGGGTCACGCCGGTCGGGGCCTCGGTGAGGCCGTAGCCGACGATGGCCCGGGTCCCGAACTTGGCCTCCCAGGCGTCGCGCAACATCGGCGGGGAATGGCCGGCGCCGATGATGGTCTGGGTGAGGGTGGCCAGGTCGCTGGGGGCCACATCGGGGTGCGCGACGAGGTCGTGGGCCATGGCGGGCACGAGGGTGACCCGGTTGATGCGCTGGTCGCGGACGGACGCCGCAAAGCCCAGGGCGTCGGTGCGGTCCATCAGCACGGCGGTGGTACCCCGCAGGTACGCCCACAGCGGCCCGAGTACCAGCATGTTGAGGACGGTCAGGGCCAGGGCGCTGCCGTGGCGTTCGCCCGGCTGGGCGGGGTACGACCGGCGGCTGGAGATCCCCGGCCACAGCAGGTTGTGCTGGGAGTGCACCGCGCCCTTGGGTCGGCCGGTGGTGCCCGACGTGTAGGCGATGGCCGCCGGGGCGTGGGGGTCGATGGCGGTGGTCGGCGCCGGATGCCCGGCCGCCACCAGGTCGCCCCAGTCGTCGGCGCCCATTCCGGGGTCCACGGCCAGGAGGCGACGGGCACCGGCCGCGTCGGCCCGGTCCGGCGAAGCGAGCACCACATCGGCGCCGCTGTCGTCGAGCACCCAGGCCACCTCCTCGTCGGCCAGGTTGGCGTTGACGCCCAGCCAGAGGGCGCCGAGGCGCTGGGTGGCCAGGAAGGCCTCCACCAGAGCGGGACGGTTGGACAGCGAGCAGGCCACCACTGACCCGGCGCCGACGCCGACCGCCGCCAGGCCGCCGGCTGCCGCATCCACCCGGGCGTCCAGCTCCGCATAGCTCAGGGCCCGGGCTCCGGCGGCGTGGGCAACGTCCCAGACCAGTGCTTCGCGCTCCGGGTGGTCGCACACGCCCGTGGCCAGGGCCTCTGCCACCGTTGCCGGTCCCTCGGGGTGAGGAGCCGGAGGATCGCGGGAGACCAACCCGTCGGCGCCCACCTCGGGTCTTTCGTCGAGGGCGAGGGACGTTGCGGTCATCGGGGTGAGGCTAAGGCCACCGCCGGCTCCCACCGGAACCCGACCACCCGTCAGGGGAAATGATCGCGACTGAGGGTGAACACGAGTGTCGGGACACCTTTTTGCCCCCTGGGTAGCAGACGCCGCACGACCTGCCGTACGGTTTCCTCTCGACATCTACGAATTGGGGGGGGTACGTCCCATGAGGACGCGACTGCGTTGGTTTACGGTCTTGTTGGCGGTGTTCGCGCTGCTGGCGGGAGCGTGTGGCTCGGACGGAGGCGACGACTCGTCGGCCTCGTCGGGCGGCGATTCTGCTTCGGCGACGACTGCTGCGCCTGCCACCACGGCAGCGCCGGCTACGACGGCTGCACCGGCGACGACGGCTGCGCCGGCTACGACGGCGGCTCCGGCCCAGGAGGAGGTCGGCACGGTTGCCGACCATCTGGGCGATGGGAGCCTGGGTGAGGTCCGGGTTGAGCCGGGCGAGGAGATCCAGATCCGGT
>JAZADN010000088.1:0-25279 GCA_036123585.1 Actinomycetota bacterium
CACAACCAGCGCCTTCTCACCGTCGTCAAGTCCGGCTCCATCCAGGACACCAAGGCCACCCCTCAGGACAAGGTCCACGTCTGGCCGCACCTGCTGCTTGCGGAGTTCCTCGCAGCACTGGCCATCACCCTGTTCTCGCTGCTGTTCTCGATCTTCGTGAACGCCCCGCTGCTCGAGCTGGCCGACTTCAACAAGACGCCGAACCCGTCCAAGGCGCCGTGGTACTTCCTGGGCCTGCAGGAGCTGCTCACCATGTTCCACCCGATGGTGGCCGGCGTGACCATCCCCGGCATCGGCCTGTTCGTGCTGATCCTGGCGCCCTACATCGACAAGAACCCGTCGAAGCGCCCGGAGGACCGCAAGTTCGCCATCTCGCTGATGACAGTGCACCTCATGTTCTGGGCGGTGCTGGTCATGATCGGGTCCTTCTTCCGCGGTCCCGGCTTCAACTTCATCTTCCCGTGGAACTCCGGCCTCTTCTTCGAGTTGTGATCGCCTTGGATCCCCGCACCCCGTCCGCCATCCCGCCGGCACACAGGAGCTGACCCGTGGGCGTCGTCATCGCTGTCATCCTCCTCGTCGTCCTGGCCGTCGTCGTGCTCGTGGGCGCATCCCGTCGGCGAGACCGGTCCGCCGCGGGCCTGTCCCGAGAGGCCCGCCGCCGCAACGTCGAGAACCCGCTGCTGGGCGGACAGGGAGACGATGCCCCGACCGGCCGCGAGGTCGAGGCCGCCGCGGTTGCCCGCCGATCGGGGGACGTGGCCGCCGTCGAGTCGGCCCCACCCGAGCCCTTCGTGGCCCCTGACCCGCAGGCCGTCGGCGTCAGTCGCCGCCAGTTCTTCAATCGCAGCCTCGTCGGCATGATGGGCTTCGGCCTGTCGGGCTTCGGTGGCGCCAGCATCGCCTTCCTGTGGCCGCAGGGCGTCAGCGGCTTCGGCTCCAAGATCAAAGTCGGCAACCTCGTCGAACTGCTGGCTGACATTGACGCCAACAACGGCTTCCTCTACAAGCCCGAGGGTCGGATGTGGATCACGGCGTACCCCAACGGCGCGGTGGAGAAGGCCCGGTCGACCTACTCGGCCCCCGAACTGGCCGGCATGACGTCGGGCGTCGAGGGCGGCTTCGACGCCGGCGTCGTGGCGCTGTACCAGAAGTGTCCTCACCTCGGCTGCAGGGTCCCGAACTGCGTGTCGTCACAGTGGTTCGAGTGCCCGTGCCACGGTTCGCAGTACAACCAGGTCGGCGAGAAGCGTGGCGGACCGGCTCCTCGGGGCATGGACCGCTTCGCCATGTCGGTCTCCGACGGCGTCCTGACCGTCGACACCGGCACCATCATCCAGGGGCCTCCGATCGGTACGAACACCACTGGCCAGGAGGCCGAGGGACCGAACTGCATTGGCCAGGCCGACGGCCACTAGCCCGATGACCGAAGACTCCGTGAACGAGATGACCACACTCCTCCTCGCCAGCACCCAGCGGACCGTCGGCTGGGTCCTCGCGACCGTCGTCCTGGTCGGCATGGGGGTATACCTCCTGTTCAGCTTCCGGATCGGCAAGCGCGAGGTCGGCTCCGAAATCGACCTGGCGCCCAACCGGATGGAGCACGCCGACGACGACGAGCTCGAGACCCGGCTACTCGACCGCAATCTGGCCTGGTCGCTGGTCACCCTGACCGTGATCTCCCTCATCCTGCCGCTCTACTGGCTGATGGAGCCGGCCCGCCAGGACAACGCCGCCTACGGCTGGGTGAAGCGCTTCGAAAAGCGGGGCGCCAACAGCTTCGAAGAGGCCTGCGTCAGTTGCCACGGCCCGGGCGGCGTGGGCGGTGTGGCCTCGTACACCCTGACTGACGCCAACGGCGGGTTCGTTGCCCAGGTCGAGTGGAAGGCCCCGTCCCTGACCACCGTGCTGAGCCGCTTCGACGAGTCCGAGGTCCAGCGGATCCTCGACTACGGCCGCCCCGGCACCCCGATGCCCGCCTGGGGACTGCCCGGCGGTGGACCGCTCACCTCTCAGCAGGTCCACCAACTGATCGTCTACCTGCGGTCCATCCAGCTGACGCCCGAGGAGGCGGCGGCCGAGGTCCACTCCGGCCTGGTGGCCGGAGCCCGGGCAATCGTCAAAGAGCGCGACTCCGGCCTGACCGAGGCCGACGACGTCAACGTGGCGGCGGAGGCGTGGTTGGTCCAGGCCGCCGACCCGTCCAGCAACGACTACGCCGCCTACGGCGAACTGCTGTTCAACAATCCGGCCAGTCAGGGCGCCAACAGCTGCGCCCGCTGCCACACCCCGGGCTTCTCCTACGGGGCGACCAGCGAGGAGGCCACCGCGGAATTGATCGCCGAGTGGCCTCGCCTCGCCGAGGCCGGCATCCTCACCGGCTACCAGCCGGGCCTCGGCCACGTCGGCCCGAGCCTCATCGGCATCGAAACCCACTTCCCGACGGCCATCGGCCACGAGGACTTCGTCCGAACCGGCTCCGAGGTGGGCAGCGGCTACGGCAACGCCCGCCCGGGCACCGGCGCCATGCCCGGCTTCGGCGGACGGACCGACGACCTGGACGTGATCGGCACCGTCGTGCGGTCGCGCATCCTCACCCCAGAGCAGATCGCCGCCATCGTGGCTTACGAGAGGAGCCTGTGATGGACACCCTGGTCACCTTGGCCGGGTTGGCCTGGGACCCCGAGATCCGGGGCATCCTGACCGTCGCCACCGGCTTCGCCGTCCTGATGGGCTCGATCTGGCTGATCGTCGCCACCAACTCGGGCATCCGCCTGGCCACCCTCGTGTCGGCCGCCGCCCTCATGGGCTGGATGGTCATCCTGGGCAGCGCCTGGTGGATGTACGGCTCCGGCTGGAAGGGCGACTCGCCGAGCTGGAAGACCGTCGACATCAACGTGGGTGATCTCGGGGCCAGCGGCCTGATGGAGGCCCGCCTGCTGCCCAACCCCGACCAGATGCCCACCGCCTACCAACTGGTGGTCGCCTCGGGCGACGCCGTGGCCGTGGCCGAGTTCGACACCCTGCCCACCGCAACTGACAACCCCGACCTGTCCGCCGATGAACTGGCCACGCTGCAGGCCGACCGGCAGCTGCGCAACGAGATCATCACCCGGTCCGAGCTGGCCGCCGTGGCCCGGAACGTCACCGATGCCGCCGGCCTGCGCGAGCTCGGCCCGTGGCGCCTGCTGGCCACCACCGAGGCCGGCGACGCCCAGGCCCAGGCAGCGGCCGACGTGCTGGCCCACCCAGACCTCGGCTTCGCCAGCGCGGCCGACTACAAGCTGCTGGACGCCTACACCATGGGCGGCAAGCCGGCGCTGAAGGACGACCCGAACCGCTGGGACCGGATCCGGCAATGGATCTCCAACTCCGCACGGATCACCCACCCGACCCGGTACACCGTGGTGCAGCTCCAAGCTGTGCTGCAACAGAAAGTCACTCCCGGCGAGGCCCCGCCCCGCCCGGTCGTCGACCCGGAGGAGCCGGTGGTGTCGGTCGTCATGGTCCGCGACCTGGGCTGGGTCCGCCTCCGCCCGGCGCTGGTGACCATCGGTTCGCTTCTGGTCTTCCTCGCCCTCTGCTACTGGCTCCACGTGCGGGACAAGGAGCTGATGGAGCGGCGCAGGGAGTTCGAGGCCTCGAAGGCCTGAGCCAGTGACCATCTCCTCGGTCATGGGTGGAACCGGGAACGAGTGACGTGCTCGGCCAATACCTACCCGTCGTCGTCCTCCTCGTCCTCGCCTTCCTCTTCGCGGCGTTGAGCTTCGTGGCGTCGCGCCTGCTGGCGCCGCGGCGGCCGCATGACCGCAAGGCTGCGCCCTACGAGTGCGGCATCATCCCCGGCCGAGAGACCCCGGAGCGCTTTCCGGTCCGGTTCTTCCTCGTGGCGATGATCTTCATCGTCTTCGACATCGAGATCGTCTTCCTCTACCCGTGGGCGGTGGCGCACGGCGGCCTCGGCCTGTTCGGCCTGGTGGCCGTTCTCCTCTTCTCCCTGGCTGTCTTCGAGTCGTTCGTCTACCTGATCGGCAACGGCGCCCTCGAGTGGGGTCCGGTTCGCCGGGTCCGTCGCGCCGTTTCGCCGGCCCGGACCGTCAGCCGGGCCGGGGTGCGCGAGGTCGGCCTCGAGGGTCGCACCATGATGGACGACGCGGCGACCGATGACGCCGGAAAGGCCGCCTGATGCCCCGCATCCCCGGCGTCGGCGAAACGTCGGCAATTCTGGACGACGGCCTCGAGGGCCTCGAGCACAACTTCGTCACCGCGCGCATCGAGGACCTCGTCAAATGGTCTCGGGCCCGGAGCTGCTGGCCGGCCACCTTCGGTCTGGCCTGCTGTGCCATCGAGATGATGGCCACCGGCGCCGCCCACTACGACCTGGCCCGCTACGGCATGGAGGTCTTCCGGGCCTCGCCCCGCCAGGCCGACCTCATGATCGTCGCCGGCCGGGTGTCCCAGAAGATGGCCCCCATCCTCAGGCAGATCTACGACCAGATGATGGAGCCCAAGTGGGTCATCTCCATGGGCGTCTGCGCGTCGAGCGGTGGCATGTTCAACAACTACGCCATCGTCCAGGGTGTCGACCAGGTCGTGCCGGTCGACGTTTACGCCCCCGGTTGCCCGCCAGGGCCGGAGACGCTGATGCACGCCATCCTGACGCTGCACGGCAACATCCAGAGCGGCGAATTGACCCGACGTCGGGATGCCAACGGTGGGGGCGCCGCCATCCACGTCGAACCGCCTACGCCGATGCCGTCGGCCCAGCCGGTGGAGTTCGGTTCCCGATGACCGACGAGCAGCTGGGAGAGGCTGCGGTCGCTGACGAGGCCGTTGCAGCACCGTCGGGGCCGGTGGCCTATGGGGTGCCCATGGTCGACACCTGCGGCCAGGAGGTCCTGCATCCGTCGCCGGACCAGTGGCTCGAGACCGTGACAGCCCTGAAGGACGACGGGTTCTGCATGGCCATCGACGTGACGGCCGTGGACTACTCGGCCCACCCGGGTCGCAACGACCTGCCCCATGGCGTCGAGCCGGAGCGCTTCGAGGTGGTGGCCTCGTTCATTCGCCACGACGACGGTCGGCGGGTGCGCCTGCGGGCCCAGGTTCCCGATTCGGACCCGGTGGTCCCGTCGCTTTTCGACCTCTTCCCCGGCACCGAGGCCATGGAGCGGGAGGCGTTCGACCTGGTCGGCGTCCGCTTCGACGGCCACCCGGACCCGACTCGCATCCTCATGCCGGAGGACTGGGAGGGCCACCCGCTACGACGCGACGTCGCCATGGGCCGAATTCCAGTCCAGTTCAAGGACGCACCTGCCCCCCGATGACCGAGCCGACCGTCGCCGACCTGGCCGCCGAGGCCGAGCCGACCGAGCCCGACCTCGGCTCGGCCGAACGCGTCCTGCGCCGGGACGACACCAGCGCCGTGCTCCGCCTCAGCGAGGCCGAGGCAGCGGTGCTGGCCGGCGACCCTGACGACCCGCCGACCGGCACGGCCGACGACCAGCGGATGATCCTCAACATGGGGCCTTCGCACCCGTCGACCCACGGCGTGCTGAGGCTCATGCTGGAGATGGAGGGCGAGACGGTCCTGCGCTCCAAGCCGGTCATCGGGTACCTCCACACCGGCATGGAGAAGACGGCCGAGGACCTCACCTACCTCCAGGGTCCGACCAACGTCACCCGGATGGACTACGCCGCTCCGCTGTTCTCCGAACTGGCCTTCTCCCTGGCCGTCGAGCAACTGCTGGGCATCGAAGTACCGCCCCGGGCCACCTGGATCCGGATGCTCATGTGCGAGCTGAACCGGGTCTCGTCGCATCTCCTCTTCCAGGCCACCAACGGCATGGACGTGGGTGCCGTGTCGATGATGATCTACGGCTGGCGGGAACGCGAGGAGGTGCTGCGCTTCTTCGAGAAGGTCACCGGCCTGCGGATGAACCACAACTACATACGCCCAGGGGGCGTGGCCGCGGACCTTCCCGACGGCTGGCAGGACGACGTTCGCCGACTGCTAGAACTCATCCCGCCCCGCCTCGACGAGTACGACACCCTGCTCACCGGCCAGCCCATCTTTCGGGAGCGCCTCCAGGGCGTCGGCGTGATGACCCCCGCCGAGGCGCTCGCCCTGTCGGCCACCGGACCCATACTCCGGTCCACCGGCTACGCCTGGGACCTGCGACGCGATCAGCCGTACCTGGCCTACGACGAGGTGGATTTCGACGTCATCGTCGGCACCCATGGCGATGCCTTCGACCGCTACGCCATCCGCCTCAACGAGATCCGGGAGTCGTTGCGCATCGTCGAGCAGATCCTCGACCTGATGCCCGACGGTGACTACCGAACCCAGGACAAGAAGGTCACCCCGCCGCCGCGGGCCCGCATCGACGAGTCGATGGAGGCCCTCATCCACCATTTCAAGATCTTCACCGAAGGCTTCCACGTGCCGGAGGGCGAGACCTACGCGGCGGTGGAATCGCCACGCGGAGAGTTGGGCTGCTACCTGGTCTCCGACGGGGGCCCGAAGCCGTACCGGATGCACATCCGAGGGCCGAGCTTCGTGAACCTCCAGACGCTGCCGCACCTCATGAAGGGCGGGTTGATCGCCGACGGCGTGGCCGTCATCTCGTCGGTCGACCCGATCATGGGGGAGGTCGACCGGTGAGTTGGTTCGACGCCGCCCGGGAGCGCACCGCCCGCGACATCTTGGCCCGCTACCCGAAGCCGAAGTCGGCGGTCATCCCTCTGCTCCACCTCGCCCAGGAGCAGGAGGGCTGGGTCACGCCGGCCGCCATGGGGGAGATCGCCGACCTGACCGGCACCACGCCCGCCGAAGTGCTGGGTACCGGCAGCTTCTACGAGATGTTCAAGTTCCACCCGGTGGGCACCCACCTGGTGAACGTCTGCACCAACGTGTCCTGCCAGCTCCTCGGTGGCGAGGAACTGTTGCACCACATCGAGTCCACGCTCGGGGTGAAGTCCGGTGGCACCACCGACGACGGCATGTTCACCGTCGAGGACGTCGAGTGCGTGGCCGCCTGCACCGAGGCGCCCTGCTTCACCGTCAACTATCGGTACTTCCATCGGGCCGACACCGACACGTTCGACGAGGTGGTGGCCGACATCCGCGCCGGACGCAGCCCCATCGAACGTGGTGCGGCGGGCGACGCCGGCGAACTGCCTATCCACGGCACCCTCGGCCGGGTCCGCCAGCAGGTCCCCGAGGGCCGTCGGGCCGGTGTGGTGCCGCCCGACCAGGTCGAGGGCGCCCCGTCGTGGATGGCGACCATGTCAGGTGCCCCGACCGGCGGTCAGGTCGTCGACGCAGCGAGAGAGGAGGAGTAGCCGTGACCGGCCTCTCCGTCCCCCACGCCGCGGGCTACGTCGACAATGGCGGCCCGAAGGTCGTGACCTCGCGCTTCGTCCACGAGGACTCGTACACCCTCGAGCGGTCGCTGGCCACCGGCGGCTACGAGGGCCTGCGGGCAGCCCTGGCCCGCCCGCCGGCCGACGTCCACGCTGAAGTTCGCGACGCCACCCTGCTCGGCCGCGGTGGAGCCGGCTTCCCGGCCGGCGTCAAATGGGGCTTCTGCCCGGAGGACGTCTGGCCCCGTTATCTGGTCGTCAACGGCGACGAGAGCGAGCCCGGGACCTACAAGGACCGCCTCCTCATGGAACGGGATCCCCACCAGCTCATCGAGGGCTGCCTCATCACCTGCTACGCGCTCGGCCTCTCGCAGTGCTTCCTCTACGTGCGAGGCGAGATGGCGCTGGCCCAGGAGCGCATCGCCACGGCCCTCAACGAGGCCTACGAGGCCGGCTACGTGGGCCGAAACGTGCTGGGCACCGACTTCTCGGTCGACGTCACCCTCCACTGGGGCGCCGGGGCCTACATCGTGGGCGAGGAGACCGCCCTCATCGAGAGTCTGGAGGGCAACCGCGGCATGCCCCGGCTCAAGCCGCCCTACTTCCCGGCGGCCATCGGCCTGTACGGCCAGCCGACCATCGTCAACAACGTGGAGACACTGGCCAACGTGCCGTGGATCCTGGCCAACGGTGCCGAGGCCTACCGGCGGATGGGATCGGAGGCCTCGCCGGGCACCCGCCTGTTCGCCGTGTCGGGCCACGTGAAGCGCCCCGGCGTCTACGAGGTCGAGCAGGGCGTGACCACGTTCCGAGACCTCTTCTACGGCGACGAGTTCTGCCAGGGCATCCGCGATGGCCACCAGCTGAAGATGTTCATCCCCGGCGGCGGCTCGGCTCCGTGGTTCTTCCAGGAGCACCTGGACCTCCCGTTGGAGGCCAGAGACGTCGGTGCAGCCGGTTCCATGCTCGGTTCGGGCGCGCTCGTGGTGATGGACGAGACCACCGACGCCGTGAAGGCCTGCCACCGGATGGTCCGCTTCTTCGCCCGCGAGTCGTGTGGCAAGTGCTCGCCGTGCCGCGAGGGGACCAATTGGGAAGAGAAGATCCTGGCCCGGATCCTCGACGGCCACGGGCGCCCGTCCGACATCGACCTGCTTCTCGACGTGGGCGACAACATCAGCCCCGGGCCGTACCCGGTGGCTTCGCACCCGGACGAGGGCCTGGACGCCGTACCGTTCCCGCCCCGCCAGACCACCATCTGCCCACTGGGCCCGTCTTCGGTGGCGTGCATCACATCGACCATCCGCAGGTTCCGCCACGAGTTCGAGGCGAAGATCACCCGTGGCGAGGCCATTCCGGTGGAGGCCGCTCACCCCGGCGAGGAGACGGGCTCGTGAGCGCCGAGGGCCAATCGGTGGAGATCACCGTCGACGGCGAGACCGTGGCCGCCCTTCCCGGCGAGTTGCTAATCGAAGCCTGCGAGCGCACCGGCACCTACATCCCCCGCTTCTGTCATCACTCCCGGCTGGAGCCTGTGGGCATGTGCCGCATGTGCCTCGTGGAGGTCGACACCGGTCGCGGCCCGGCCCTGCAGCCGTCCTGCATGCTGCCCTGTACGCCCGGCATGGTCGTCGACACCGTGTCGGAGCGGACCCGCAAGGCCCAGGACGGTGTGCTGGAATTTCTACTCGTCAACCACCCGCTGGACTGCCCGGTCTGCGACAAGGGCGGGGAGTGCCCGCTACAGGACCAGACCATGGCCTTCGGCCCCGGCGAGAGCCGGTTCGTCGAGGAGAAGCGCCACTTCGAGAAGCCGATCCCGGTCAACGAGAACGTCTACCTCGACCGAGAGCGCTGCGTCCTCTGCGACCGCTGTACCCGCTTCGCCGGCGAGGTGGCTGGCGACCAGCTCATCCACTTCATGGAACGAGGTGGCCAGACCCAGGTCAACACCTTCCCCGGGGAACCCTTCTCGTCGTACTTCAGCGGCAACACCGTCCAGATCTGTCCGGTTGGCGCCCTGACGGCCGCCCCCTACCGCTTCAAGGCCCGGCCGTGGGACCTCGAGGAGGTCGAGTCGACCAGCACGCTGGACAGCGTGGGCAGCCGGATCGCAGTCCAGTCGTCGCGGGACCGGGTGCTGCGCTTCCAGGGTGTGGATGCCGACGCCGTCAACTGGGGCTGGCTGTCCGACAAGGAACGTTTCGTCTTCGAGGCCTACGACCACGAGGACCGGCTGGCCACCCCACTGCTGCGCGGCGACGATCTCGGCAACCGCATCCCGGACGGTGAGGCTCTGGTGGCCGCCCCGTGGAGCGAAGCACTCGGCGTGGCCGCCGCCGCCCTGGCCGCCGCCCCGGCCGACCGCATCGCCGTGCTGGGCGGTGCCCGCCTGACCAACGAATCGCAGTACGCCTGGGCCAAGCTGGCGAAGGGCGTGCTGGGCACCGACCACGTCGACGCCCAGTTGGGCGACGGCCTGCCCGCCGAGGTGGTCCTCGGCCTGCCCCGGGCCACAATCGACCGAGCCTGCACGCCGGGTGGCGCCATCGTCCTGCTCGGTCCGGACCCCAAGGAGGAGCTGGGGGCGCTTTACCTGCGGCTCCGCCACGCCGTGGTCCACGACGGGGCCACCCTGGTCGAGCTGACTCCCCGACGGACCGGCCTGAGTGCCCACGCGGCCCATTCGCTGCGGGTCCTGCCCGGTGGCGCGGCCGCCGCGGTCGACGCCATGTTCGGTGCCGGTTCGCCGGCCGGGGAGGCAGGGCTGTCGGCCGGCGAGTTGGCCGCCGCCGGGGCGACGATCGCCGCAGCGGTGGCCGAGGGCCGACCGGTGACCGTCCTGCTGGGCCGCCCGTCGCTGGCCGAGGCCGCTGGACCGGTGGTGGACGCCGCACTGGCACTGCACGACTACCTGCCGGACGCCGGGTTCCTGTCGCTGCTGCGGCGGGGCAATGTCCACGGCGCTCTCGACATGGGCCTGGCACCCGGGATGCTGCCCGGGCGGGTCGCCTTGGACGGGGCTGCCGGCGTGTCGGCGGCCTGGCCGACCGTGCCGAACGGGCGGGGTCGCGATGCCCTGGGGATCCTGGAGGCATCGGCGGCCGGAGAGGTCGACGTCCTGGTGCTGCTCGGCGCCGACGTGATGGCCGACGTCCCCGACCGCGACCTGGCCGAGCGGGCGCTGGCCGGTGCCCGCACCCTGGTAGCCGTCGACCTGTTTGCCACGCCGACGGTGGCCCGGGCCGACGTGGTCCTGCCCGCTGCCGCCCCCACAGAGGTGGACGGGACCTTCACCAACCTCGAGGGCAGGATCAGCCTGGTGGCCCGCAAGGTCACCTCGCCTGGGACCGCCCGACCCGACTGGGCCATCGCCGTCGAGTTGGCCGACCGCCTCGGCACCGACCTCGGCTTCGGCTCCGTCGACGATGTGCTGGCCGAGATCGCCTCTGTGTCGGACGTCCACGCCGGGCTCGACGCGGTGGGGTTGGTCGAGGCCACCCGCGAGGGCCTCCTCCTCGATGGTGGGGCCGACCTTGTGCGGCCCGACCGTACCGAGGTGCCGGTGAACGATGCCTACGGCCTGCGCCTCGTGGCCGACCGCTCCATGTACGACGCTGGCGTGCTGGTCTCCCATAGTCCGTCATTGGCAGGCCTGGCCCCCGACACCGTGGCCGGACTGGAGCCGGCCGACCTCGATCGGCACGGCCTCGCCGAGGGCGAGGTGGTGGACCTGATCGCCGACCGGGGGACCATCCAGGTCGCCGTCACGGCGGACCCCGGTATCGCTCGTGGAGCCGTGCACTTGCGGTTCAACCAGGCCGACGTCGACGCCGGCCGCCTCATCGACGCCTTGGTGCCGGTGACCGGGATCCGGGTGGGCCGACGGTGAGTGCCGTGGCGACCCTCGTCGGGACGGCGGACCACGTCGTGGTGGCCGCCGATCCACTGCTACGCGGCGACCTCGACCTCGGCATCGTCGGCATCGTCGTGCTCAAGGTCGTCGTGGCCTTCGCCCTGCTGCTCGTCTCGGTGATGTTGATGATCTGGTTCGAGCGCAAGCTCGTAGCCGACATGCACAACCGGATTGGCCCGGCGGTGGCCGGACCGTTCGGAATCCTCCAGACGCTGGCCGACGGCATCAAGCTGTTCTTCAAGGAGGACCTGATCCCCGACCGGTCCGACCGGGCGGTATTCAAGCTGGCCCCCTACCTGTCGTTGGTTCCGGCCTTCCTGGTGTTCGCCATCGTGCCCGTCGGCGGCGACTTCTCGACCGGCGACGGGACCGTGACGTGGTTCGGCGAGCGCACCTACCTGCAGGTCGCCGATCCGCCGGTGGGCATCCTTTTCTTCCTGGCGTTGTCGTCCATCGCCGTGTACGGCGTGATGTTGGCCGGCTGGTCGTCGGGATCCAAGTACCCGTTGCTGGGCTCCGTCCGGGCTTCAGCGCAGATGATCAGCTACGAAGCCGCCCTCGGCCTGGCCATCGCCACCGTGTTCCTGACCTCGGGTTCGCTGTCCACCCACGACATCGTGGCCACACAGGTGTCCGGCAACTGGAACGTGCTGGCCACCGGCGTGGTGCCGTTTCTGGTGTTCCTGGTGGCCGGGACCGCGGAGCTGAACCGGCCCCCGTTCGACCTCGTGGAGGCTGAGCAGGAGCTGGTCGGTGGTTTCCACACCGAGTACAGCTCGTTGCGCTTCGCCCTGTTCTTCCTGGCCGAGTTCATGAACGTCATCACCATGTCGGCCATCGCCGTCACCCTGTTCCTGGGTGGCCCGTCCGGTCCGATCCTGACCGACACCCTCGGCTGGGCGTGGCCGATCCTGTGGTTCTCGGCCAAGGTGTTCGCCTTCCTGTTCGGCTTCGTTTGGCTGAGGGCCACCCTGCCCCGGTTCCGCTACGACCAGCTGATGGACCTCGGCTGGAAGGTCCTGATCCCGGTTTCGTTGGGCTGGTTCCTGCTCATCGCCGCCATGCAGGTGGCCGACGACGAGGGCTGGCCGGTGGCCGTCGTTGTCGTCGTCGGGCTGGCCGGTATGGCTGGCGGCGCGGCACTTCTGTCGGGCGCCGTCGCCAAGGCCCGGGCCCAGCGCCTGGCCGACGTCGAGGCTGGCGAGGAGGTGGACGCCTGATGGGCTACTTCCGCGGCTTCGCCGTCACGTTCCGCAAGATGTTCGAGCGTCGGGTCACCACCCCGTACCCGGAGCAGAAGCGCGACAAGCCGGCCCGGCTCCACGGCCGCCACGTGCTGAACCGGTACGAGGACGGCATGGAGAAGTGCATCGGCTGCGAGCTGTGCGCCGGCGTGTGCCCCGCCAACTGCATCTATGTCCGCGGCGCCGACAACCCGCCGGACGACCCGGTGTCGCCGGGCGAGCGGTACGGGTTCGTCTACGAGATCAACTACCTGCGCTGCATCCACTGCGACCTCTGCGTGGAGACCTGCCCGACCGAGGCCATCACCGAGTCGAAGCTGTTCGAGTTCTCGTTCACCAATCGAGTCGATGCGGTCTACACGAGGGACGAGCTGGTGGTCGACGCCACCACGGGGCGTCCCCAGCACCTGCCGTGGGAGGACTGGCGGCCCGGTGAGGACCAGCACACTTCGGCGTGGATGCGGGCCACGTCGCCCAGCGGTGACGCCACCTACACCGGTCGGGTCTCGTGGTCCGGCGAGTTGGGCCACGGTGTGCGCGCTCCTGAGGTGGGCCAGGCCGGTGGTGCCCCCGTCGACAGAGGTGGCGAGCCGGAGGGCGTGTCGAGTGAGGGCGTGACCTGATGGAGGTCGCCGTCTTCTTGGTCAGTGCCGTGGTCGTCCTGTCGGGCGCGGTCGGCGTGCTGGTGGCCCGCAACCCGGTGCACGCCGCCCTGTTCCTGGTCCAGACGCTGTTCGGGGTGGCCGTGCTGTTCGTCCTCCAGGACGCCACGTTCCTGGCCGCCGTGCAGGTCATCGTCTACGCCGGAGCGGTGGTCATCCTGTTCCTGTTCGTGATCATGCTGCTCGGCGTCGACCGGGCCGAGGATCTGGGCATCGAACCCATCGTCGGTCAGCGGTCCGTCGCGGCGATCGTCGGCGCGTCGATGTTGGGCTTGCTGCTGACCCTCCTGCTGGTCGGCGTGGACGGGCCGACCGGTGCCCGTTCCGCCAACGCGACACTCGGTGGCGCCGAGGACAACACCCGCCGCCTGGGCGAGTCACTTTTCACCGACCACGTGTTCGCCGTGGAACTCACCGCCCTGTTGCTGACGGTGGCCGTGGTGGGCGCCGTGGTCCTGGCCCGCCGGGTCCGTGGGCCACTCCAACAGCTGCCCGTCGCCACCGTCGCGGTGGCCAGCGACAGCGGCACCGCCGAAGAGGACGCGGCCGGCGACAGGGAAGAAGTCGACAGGGAAGAACAGGAGGAGGACGCCTGATGGTCGTGACCACCTCCTGGTACCTGGCTTTGGCCGCCGTCCTGTTCTCGCTTGGCTCGGTCGGGCTGCTGACCCGCCGCAACCCATTGGTCATGTTCATGTGCGTCGAGTTGATGCTCAACGCCGTCAACCTGACCTTCGTAAGCCTGGGTGCCGACCTGGGCGACCTCGGCGGCCAACTGTCGGTGTTCTTCGTGCTCGTGGTGGCGGCCGCCGAGGTTGTGGTCGGCCTGGCGGTGATCGTGGCCATCATGAGGCGCCGACCCGGGGCCACCGCCGACGACCTCTCGGTGCTGGGGGGCTAGGCCGTGCTCGAGGTGGTCTGGCTCGTACCGGCGCTGCCCCTGGCGGGTTTCCTGGTGCTGTTGTTCGGCGGTCGCCGCCTCGGCGAGCCGTGGTCCGGCTGGCTGGGCACCGGTGCCATGGTCGGCTCGTTCCTGGTGACCCTCGGCGCCTTCCTCGAGATGCTGGGACGCGACGCCCATGACCGCCGTTCGGTGACCACGCTCTTCGAGTGGGTTCCAGCCGGCGACCTCCGGGTCGACGCGGGGCTGCTGGCTGATCCGCTTTCGCTCACCATGTGCCTGTTCGTGACCGGCGTGGGCGCCCTGATCCACCTGTACTCGATCGGGTACATGCACGGTGACGGCGACTTCCCACGGTTCTTCGCCTACCTGAACCTCTTCGCCTTCTCCATGCTGATCCTGGTCCTGGGCGACAACCTGCTGCTGACCTTCCTCGGCTGGGAGGGCGTGGGAGCGTGCTCGTACCTGCTCATCTCGTTCTGGTTCACCGACGAAGCCAACGCCACGGCGGGCAAGAAGGCGTTCGTCACCAACCGGATCGGCGACTGGGGCTTCATGGTCGCCATCTTCATGACCTTCTTCACGTTCGGGTCGATCGCCTACGTGGACGTGCTGGACACCACCTCGGCGGGCACCGTTGCCCAGGGGACCGCCACCTTCATCGCCCTGATGCTCTTCGTAGGGGCTATCGGCAAGTCGGCCCAGTTCCCGTTGTACCTGTGGCTGCCCGACGCCATGGCCGGTCCCACCCCGGTCTCGGCGCTCATCCACGCCGCCACCATGGTCACTTCGGGCATCTACCTGCTGACCCGGGTCAACCCGATCATCGCCGACGCCGCCGACTGGGTCCCCACTCTCATCGCCTGGACCGGTGCCGGGACCGCCCTGTTCGCGGCGACCATCGCCGTGGCGCAGCGCGACATCAAGAAGGTGCTGGCCTACTCGACGGTCAGCCAGCTGGGATACATGTTCCTGGCCGTGGGATGCGGGGCGTACGTGGCCGCCGTGTTCCACATGGTCACCCACGCCTTCTTCAAGGCCCTCCTCTTTCTCGGGTCCGGCTCGGTCATCCACGGCATGGACGGCGACCAGGACATGGCCCACTTCGGCGGGCTGCGCAAGGCCATGCCCATCACGGCGGGCACGTTCGTCATCGGCTGGCTGGCCATCGCTGGCGTGCCGCCGTTCGCCGGCTTCTGGTCCAAGGACGAGATCCTGGCCTTCGCCTGGAACGAGAGCCCGCTGCTGTGGGCCGTCGGCCTGGTGACGGCCGTCCTCACCGCCTTCTCCATGCCCCGCCAGGTGGTCCTGACCTTCCTGGGCCGCGACCGGTACGCCGATCCGCGCTCCGACGAGGTGGCCGCGGCCTGGGAGGCGCGGGTGGCCCGGGTCGACGCCGAAGGGATGGCCGCCCGGGAGTCGCTCGCGACCGCCGAGGCCGATCTCGACGCCCGACGGGCCGCAGCGGCGGCGGCCAATGAGAAGCTCGCCGCAGCCATGGCCGCAGCGACCGCCGGACCGGATCCGGATGCCGAGGACGGGCCCAGCGCCGAGGATCTGGCCACCGCAGTGGTGGCCGCCGAAGAGGGCGTGGCCGCCGCCGAGGCCACCGTGGTCGACTCCGGCCAGGCCGTGGTCGATGCTCGAGCCCTCGTCGACGCTACGGAGGCTGCCGCCGCAGCGGTCCGGGCCACGGTCGACACCCGTCCCGAGGTACCCGCCCTGGCCCTGGACGGCGAACCGGACGTAGGCGATCTGGCCGACGACCTGCCGGAGTCGGTGAGCGCACGGGCCGGACACCGTCCACACGAGTCGCCGTGGACGATGACCCTCCCGCTGGTCGTGCTGGCCGGGCTCAGCATCGTGGGTGGCTTCGTCCAACTGCCCTTCTCGTCGAGCACCAAGCGGCTCGAGCACTGGCTGGAACCCACGCTGTACCACAACGAGGTCCACCTCACGGTGGGCGCCGGAACCCTCTGGGTGCTGGCCGTGGTCGCCGTGGCCGGCGGGGCGGTCGGCATCACCGTCGCCGTGGCCGCCTACGGCCGTCGCCAGATCGACTACGCCCGATTCGAGCAGCCGATCCTCGCCGACGCCTGGCACTTCGACCGTTCGGTGTCTGCCTTCATGGCCGGTCCGGGACGGGCCGGCTTCGAGGCCGTCGAGGCCTTCGACCGCGGGGTGGTGGACGGCGCCGTGACCGGCGTCGGCACCCTGGTGCGCGGCGCCGGCGGCGTGCTCCGCCGGTTCCACAACGGCCTGGTCCGGACCTATGCGGCAGGCGTGGCCGTCGGCGCCGTGGCCCTCATGGCCTGGTTCCTCTCGAGGAGCGGCTTCTGATGGCCGTCGTCCTCGCCGCTTCCTCCACCGTGCCCTTCGCCGTGCTGCCTGCCCTAGTGCTGGTCCCGGCGGTAGGTGCGGCCCTCGTCGCCTGCCTGCCCCGTCGCCGGCCTGAGCTGTTGAGGCTCGTGGCGGTCAGCACGTCGGTGGTGGTCGGCGGCATGGCCGTCTGGCTTCTGTCCGGCTTCGACCTCGACCACGGCGCGGACCTGCAGTTCGTGTCGTCGGGGACCTGGATGGCCGATCTGGGCATCTCGTGGACACTCGGGGTTGACGGGATCTCGCTGTTCCTGGTCGTCCTGACCGGCGTCCTCTTCCCGATCGCCCTGCTGGCCGTCGACCCGGGCCACGACGACCGGGCCTATTACGGCTGGCTGCTGCTGCTGGAGGCCGGGGTGATGGGCGTGTTCTTGGCCCTCGACCTCATGGTCTTCTTCCTGTGCTTCGAGGTCGTACTCGTGCCGATGTACTTCCTCATCGGCCGGTGGGGCCATGGCAATCGGGCGTACGCGGCGACCAAGTTCTTTCTGTACACGATGGCCGGATCTGCACTCCTGCTGGTCGGGATCCTGGCCCTTGCCTTCCTGCACGCCGACGCGGTAGGTGGCCGGGTCACCTTCGACCTGGTGGCCATCGCCGAGGCCCAGGCCGTCGATGCCACCGCCGCCCGTTGGATCTTCGCCGCTTTCGCCCTGGCCTTCGCCGTCAAGGTGCCGATCTTCCCGCTGCACACCTGGTTGCCCGACGCCCACACCGAGGCGCCCACCGCAGGATCGGTCATCCTCGCCGGCGTCCTGCTGAAGTTGGGCACATACGGCTTCCTGCGGTTCGGGCTGTACCTGTTCCCTGAGGCCTCCCACCACTTCGCCCCGGTCTTCCTGACGCTCGGCGTGGTCGGCATCGTCTACGGCGCCGTGGTGGCCACCATGCAGCGAGACCTGAAGCGCCTGGTGGCCTACTCGTCGGTGGCCCACCTCGGTTTCATCGTGCTAGGTACCTTCTCGCTGAACACCGAGGGCATCGAGGGCGGCCTGCTCCAGATGGTCAACCACGGCGTGTCCACCGGCGCCCTTTTCCTCCTCGTCGGGATGGTCTACGAGCGTCGCCACACCCGCCAGATAGACGAGTTGGGTGGCCTCCAGAAGGCGGCCCCGGTGATGGCCGGCGTGTTCACCGTGGTGATGCTGTCGTCGATCGGACTACCCGGTCTGAACGGCTTCGTGGGCGAGTTCCTTGTACTGGTCGGCGCCTTCAACGCCCACCGGTGGTTCGCCGTGGTGGCCGCCGGTGGGGTCGTCCTCGCCGCCCTGTACCTGCTCTGGGCCTACCAGCGGGTGTTCCACGGTCCGGCCCAAGGCGACAACGCCACCATGGCCGACCTGCGTCTGCGCGAAGGCCTGGTTCTGGCTCCGTTGCTGGCCCTGATCGTGTTCATGGGCGTTTACCCGAAGCCTGTCATTGAGCGCATGGAACCCGCCGTGGACGCCCTGGTGGCCCACGTAGAGGCCCACGTCGACGGCTTCCACGAGCCGACAAGCCAGTTCGGCTCCGAGGTGGAGCCGCTCGGCGACCATGGCACCGGTCATGACGCCGGACACGGGGAGTCCGACGACGACCACGACGATGGCCACGACGAGCATGGGGAAGACCACTGATGCTCGCCGTTGCCACCCCCGAGGTCCTGTGGTGGGCCCTCCTGCCCGTCCTCTTCCTCTCGATCGGAGGGCTCCTGCTGCTGACCGTGGCGTCGGTCGTCCGTCGCCTTCCCGATGCCGTGCCCCAGGCCTGGACGGTGGTGACCGGCCTGGCAGTCCTGGTCGCCTGTGTACCCATGTGGCACGAGGTCCGCGACGGCGGGCCACGGAGCACGCTGGCCGGGTCGGTGGCAGTCGACGGTTCGACGGTGCTGGTCACAGCGTTGCTGGCCGCCGTGGTGGTGGCCGTGGCCCTGCTGGCCCGCCCCTACCTCAGCCGGGAGGATCTACCCGGCGTCGAGGTGTACGTCCTGTTGATGCTGTCGGCATCGGGCGGAATCGTCATGGCCTCGGCCGACGACCTGATCGTCCTGTTCCTCGGCCTCGAGATCCTCTCCATCGCCGTGTACGTCATGGCCGCCCTGCACCTGCGCCGCATCGAGTCCCAGGAGGGGGCCATGAAGTACTTCGTGCTCGGCGCCTTCGCCTCGGCGTTCCTGCTCTACGGCATGGCACTCGTCTACGGCGCCACCGGGTCGACCCGCCTGGCCCTGGTCGCCGAACACCTGTCGACCACGGTGCTGGTCAGCGACGGGATGTTGCTGGCCGGCATCGGCCTGCTCCTGGTCGGGTTGTCCTTCAAAGTGGCCGCGGTGCCTTTCCACGCCTGGACGCCCGACGTCTACCAAGGTGCACCGACCCCGGTGGTGGCCTGGATGGCGGCCGGCGTGAAGGCGGCCGGCTTCGCCGCCATGGTTCGGGTCTTGGTCTCCGCGCTGGGCACCCACGCATCGGACTGGGCGCCCCCGGTCGGCGCGCTGGCCGTGGCCAGCGTGGTGGTCGGGGCGGTGGTCGCTGTGCTCCAGACCGACGTCCGACGGATGCTGGCCTACTCCTCGATCGCCCACGCCGGCTTCCTGCTGCTCGGCGTGCAGGCCGCAGACGCCGACGGCACCGCCGCGGTATACGCCTACCTGGTCGTGTACGCCCTGCTGGCCACCGGCAGCTTCGCCGTGCTGACCGTCATGGGCGGTGAGGGCGACGCCGCCCACCGCATCGACGACTACCGGGGCCTGGCACGGCGCCGCCCGGTTCTGGCCGGGGCGTTCACCTTGCTGCTGCTCGGCCAGGCCGGAGTCCCGTTCACCGGTGGGTTCGTGGCCAAGTTGGGCGTACTGGCCGCCGCGGTGGCCGACCGGGGCTACTGGGTGGCCAGCGTGGCCATGCTCGGTGCGGCGGCAGCAGCCTTCGTCTACCTGCGGATCCTGGTCGCCATGTACCTGGAGGACACTGGGGACGAGACCGACGACGTCGGCCCCGTGCCGCTCGGTGCCCGGGTGGTCATTGGCGTGGCGTGCGCCGGCGTGCTGTTCGTCGGCTTCGTCCCCGGCCCGCTCCTCGACCTGGCCCGCGACGCGGTCCCGCAGCTGGTGGGGGGATCGTGACAGGCACCGCCCACAGAGACTTCGTGAACGCGATCACATCCGGTAGCCTGCGCCCGTCGCCGGGCGGACCTTCGTGCCCGTGCTCGTCTGACCGCCCGATTCGTTAGGTTCTGCCTTCGTGTCCGATTTCCTCCGCAGCTGGCTCGTGCTGGTCGTATTCGCCGGCCTCGCCGTGCTGCTCGTGTCGGCGTTCCTGGGCCTGGGCTCCCTGCTGCGACCGTCGCGCGACACACCGCAGAAGACCATGAATTACGAGTCCGGCGTCGACCCGCAGGGCGACATGTGGGCCCAGTCGAACATCCGGTACTACGTGTTCGCCCTGATGTTCGTGCTGTTCGACGTGGAGGCAATCTTCATCTTTCCGTGGGCCACCCGCCTAGAGGTCTACGACGTCTTCGGCCTTGTCGAGATGGCCATCTTCATCTTCATCCTGGCGCTCGGCCTCTTCTACGCCTGGCGCAAGCGCCTGCTGCGGTGGGTCTGAGGGGCGGGGAGGGGCGCATGGGACTCGTCGAGAGCGGCAAACTGCCGAAGCCGCTCACCAAACTGCTCAACGTCAGCCGCAAGTACTCGTTGTGGGTGTACCAGTGGGGCCTGGCGTGCTGCGCCATCGAGATGGGCGCCGCGTTCGCCTCGCCCCGGTACGACGTCATGCGCCTCGGAGTCATTCCGTTCCCGGCCAGCCCCCGCCAGGCCGATCTGGTGGTCGTGTCCGGAACGGTGACCGACAAGATGGCACCCGCCGTGCGGCGGCTCTATGAACAGATGCCCGAGCCCAAGTACGTGATCTCCATGGGGTCGTGCGCCAACTGCGGCGGTCCCTACTGGGACAGCTACTCGGTGACCAAGGGCGTCGACCAGATCATCCCCGTCGACGTCTACGTGCCCGGCTGTCCGCCCCGTCCGGAGGCACTGCTGGAGGGGATCGTTCTCCTCCAGGAACGCATCGCCACCGAGGACATGACAGAGCGTTGGACCGGTGATCCCATTGTCGTCAGCTGACGCAGAGGCCACCGGGGTGGCGGACGAGGCCCTCGTGGAGGTGCAGGCCGACGAGCAGCGCGACGCGCTGGTCGCCGCGCTGGCAGATGCGCTGGGCGACGCGCTGGTGGAGAGCCACGTGGAGCCCGGAGTCGACGTCTGGGTCCGGGTGGTCGCCGAGTCCTGGGTGGACGCCGGGCGTGCCCTGAGGGACCGCTGCGGCATGGCCTACTTCGACTTCCTGTCGGCCATCGACTGGATGCCCTCGCCCTACGGCCGCGACATGGATGCCCAGGTCGACCTGCCCGTAGACGATGGTGCCGCCGACGTGGCGACCCCGGCGGGGGGCTACGAGACCGGCCTGGCCGGCGGCCAGACCCGCTTCCAGTTGCTGGCCCGGCTCCACGATCCGGTGGGGCACGTGGGCATCACCGTGAAGGCCGACCTGGCGGGCGACGCCCCGGTCGTCGGCTCGTGGACCCCGGTCTACCCGGGCGCCGACTGGCACGAGCGCGAGGCCTGGGAGATGTTCGGCATCACCTTCCGAGACCACCCCAACCAGGTGCACCTGTACCTGCCGTCGCACTTCGAGGGGAACCCGCTGCGCAAGGACTATCCGTTGCTGGCTCGTCGGGTGAAGCCCTGGCCGGGCATCGTCGACGTCGAACTCATGCCGGGCCAAGAAGAGGACGATGCCGGCGACGACGGGTCCGAGGGAGACGAGTCGTGACCGCGCTGGACGACACCCGACAGCTGGCTTACATCGCCGGCCAGGCCAGCGACGCACGGGTCAACGTCGAGCTCGAGACCGAGGGCATGACCCTCAACATCGGGCCGCAGCATCCGGCCACCCACGGCACCCTCCGGGTGATCGTGAAGTTGGACGGCGAACGCGTCGTGGCCGCCGAGCCGGTCATGGGCTACATGCACCGCGGCTACGAGAAGCTCTCCGAGGTCCGGACCTACCCGCAGGTCACCACGCTGGTCAACCGCATCGACTGGCTGGGCAGTTTCGCCAACGAGGTGCCGTTCATCCTGGCTGCCGAGCGGCTCATGGAGGTCGAGGCGCCCCCGCGGGCCCAGTGGATCCGTACCGCACTGTTTGAACTGTCCCGGATCGCCAACGTGGTCCTGTTCCTCGGCGACATGGGCGTCCAGTTGGGCGCCGTCACGCCGGTGTTCTTCGCTTTCCGCGACCGCGAGTTCGTCCTCAACCAGATCGAGGCCGTCACCGGTGGCCGGTTCCACCCCAACTTCGACCGTATTGGCGGCCTGAAGGACGACCTCCCCAAGGGCTGGGTCGACGAGACGAAGGGCGTGCTGGGCCGCATCCGCACGTTCTGCGACGAGATGGAGGACCTCGTCACCGGCAACGAGATCTTCCAGGCCCGAACCCGTGGCATCGGCGTCATCCCTGCCGATGTCGGCCTGTCGTACGGCCTGTCCGGCGCCAACATCCGTGCCTCGGGCGTCGACTGGGATCTCCGCCGCGATGGAGGGGTGGGCCTCGTCCATGACCAGCTCGACTGGAAGGTCTGGACGCATCCGGACGGCGATTCGTTCGCCCGCTACTGGGTGCGCCTCCAGGAGGTCCGCGAGGCCTGCGACATGGTCGAGCAGGCGCTGGATGGCATCCCTTCCGGCCCGGTCATGGCCAAGGTGCCCCGCATCATCAAGGTGCCAGCCGGCGAGGCGTACGTGGAGACGGAGAACCCGCTGGGCGTCATGGGCTACTACGTGGTGTCCAAGGGCGACTTGGTGCCGTACCGGGTCAAGATCCGCTCGGCGTCGTTCAACAACATCTCCATCACGCCGTGGCTTCTAGAGGGCACCTACGTGCCGGATGTGATCTCGATCCTGGCCAGCCTGTATTTCATCCTCGGGGACATTGATCGGTGAGGTGGAACCGGTGAGCGAGACCCTCATCCTCGCCGTCGAGCTGGCCTGGTGGCAGCAGACCGGCATCCGCGCCGTGGTCGGCCTGCTGGCCGTGCTGCTGCCCGCCGGAACGCTCGTCTACCTGTTCCTGTTCAAGATGATGAGCTTCATGCAGAGCCGGCTCGGCCCAATGGAGGCCGGCCCCTACGGCTCGCTTCAACTCCTCGCCGAGGTGGGCAAGTTCCTCCAGAAGGAGGACATCCTCCCCCGCAAGGCCGACCGGGTGGTCTTCAAGGCCGCTCCGTTCGTGGTCCTCATCTCCACGTTCCTGCTGGTGCTGGTCATCCCGGCTGGTCCCGATGCCTGGTTCATCGACGTCGACACAGGGATCTTCCTGGCCCTTGCCGTCTCCTCGATTTCGGTCATCGGGATCCTGATGGCTGGCTGGGCGTCGTCGTCCAAGTACTCGCTGATGGGCGGCCTCCGGGCCGCCGGCCAGCTGGTGGCCTATGAGCTGCCGCTGGTGCTGGCCGTCATGGGCGTCGTCATCCAGGCTGGAACGCTCAACGTCCAGGACATCGTCATGGCCCAGGCCGAAGGAGAGATCTTCGGGTGGGGCGGCATCGGCAACCCGTTCATCCTCACCCAGTTCCTCGGCTTCGCCATCTTCCTGATCGCGGTGCAGGCCGAGCTGACCCAGCCGCCGTTCGACATGCCGGTGGCCGAGTCGGAGATCGTGACCGGCTACCTCACCGAGTACACCGGCCTGCGGTTCCTGCTGTTCTTCATCGGCGAGTTCGCCACCGCCGGCATCTTCTCCGCCCTTGCCGCCACGCTGTTCCTGGGCGGTTGGTACGTGCCGGGGCTGGACCCGACCAGCGACCTGTTCAACGTGATCGGTCCGGCCATCCTGCTCGGCAAGGTGGTGCTTGTGGCCTTCCTGATCTTCTGGTTCCGCTTCACCTACCCGCGGTTCCGCGAGGACCAGCTCCAGCAGCTGGCCTGGAAGGTGCTCATCCCGCTGTCGCTGGCCAACATCGTGCTGACCGGCGTGCTGAAGGTGGTCTTCTGATGCCCGCGCCGAAGTTGGCCGCCCCGAGGCTCCCGGGCCTGATCAAGGGTCTCGGCGTCACCATGAAGACGATGCTGCGGACCCTCACCAGGGGAGCGCACACCGTGCAGTACCCGAAGGTGAAGGAAGCGCCGACGCCTCGGGCCCGTGGCGTCATCACGCTGCACGAGGAGAACTGCACGGCCTGCATGCTGTGCGCCCGAGAGTGTCCGGACTGGTGCATCTACATCGAGGGGCACAAGTACAAGGCGCCGCCGCGTCGACCGGGCGGCAAGCCCCGCCAGAAGAACGCCCTCGACCGCTTCGACATCGACTTCTCGCTTTGCATGTACTGCGGGATCTGCGTCGAGGTCTGTCCGTTCGAGGCGTTGTTCTGGTCACCGGAGTTCGAGTACTCCGAGCCGAAGATCGCGGACCTCCTCCACGACAAGTCGAAGCTCAGCCAGTGGATGGAGACCGTCCCCGACTTCCAGGACTACGAGGCGGGCAGCGAGGCCAAGAAGGCGAAGGTGCCGCGATGAGTGCACTAGCCGCCCTCGACGGAATGGATCGCCTGACCAGCGGCGAAGTCCTCGTGGCCCAGAACGTGGCCTTCGCCGTCATGGCCATCACCATGGTCGTGGCCGCCCTGCGCATGGTCACCACGCGCAACGTGGTCCACGCTGCCCTCTATCTGGTGATCGTGCTGGCCGGCGTAGCCGGGCAGTTCCTGCTGCTGGGCGCCGAGTTCGTGGGGGTCACCCAGGTGATGGTCTACATCGGCGCCATCGTCGTGCTCTTCCTTTTCGGCATCATGCTCACCAAGGGTTCGTTCGGCGAGGACGACGGCGTGTCATCGGAGAAGCGCCTCCTGGCCAGCCTGGTGGGCCTGTTGGTGTTCGGCGTGATGGCCGCCGCACTGGTCGATTCTTTCGAGGACGCCGAAGTGGCCCGGGCCGCCCCGAGCACCACCGCCGAGGTGTCCGACAGCATCTTCAGCACCTACATCGTCCCCTTCGAGGCGGTGTCGGTCCTCCTGCTGGCCGCCCTCATCGGGGCCATCGTGGTGGCGAGGAAGGACTGACGTGCTCCTGAACCAGTTCCTCCTGCTGTCCGCCGTCCTGTTCTCCATCGGCGTCTACGGCGTCCTGGCCCGTCGCAACGGCGTACTGGTGCTCATGTCGATCGAACTGATCCTGAACGCGGTGAACATCAACCTCGTGGCCTTCGGTGCCTTCCGGGCCACCGTCGATGGCGAGGTGTTCGCCCTTTTCGTCATTGCCGTGGCCGCCGCCGAGGTCGGCGTCGGCCTGGCCATGGTCCTGCTCATGTACCGCAACCGTCGGTCGATCGACCTCACGGCGATCGACCAACTGAGGGGCTGAGCAGATGTCCGCATTCGTCACGCTCGCCGCCTCGGCATCGACGGCCGCCCATGGCGCCGGCGACCTGGCTCTCGGGATCACCGAGGGGGGCAACTGGTTCCTGCGCAACGTCTGGCTGATCCCGCTGCTGCCGGCGTTGTCGTTCGTCGGGATCCTGTTCTTCGGCAAGCGCCTCCCCAGGGGTGGCTCGGAGTTGGGCATCGCCGCGGTGGGCATCGCGTTAGTGTTGGCCCTGGTGACCGGTGCCGCTTGGATCGACCACCGGGACGACTTCCACGGCGAGGAGGTCTACGCCGCGGTGGTCGTCGACGAAGCCCACGGCGCCCACGCCGAGGGTCATGGAGACGGACACGGGGACGACCACGGGAAGGGCCACGGCCACGCCTCGCTGGCCGTCCACCAGACGGTGACCTGGTT
>JAZADN010000089.1:0-71300 GCA_036123585.1 Actinomycetota bacterium
CGACCGGGCACCTTCCTGACCTGCGACGACCTTGCCACGCCGATCCTCGCCACCCGGGACGACGACGGCACCTTCCGAGCCTTCGTCAACGCCTGCCGACACCGCGGCATGATCGTCGAGAACCAAGAGCGAGGGGAAGCCGGCCGCTTCACGTGCCCGTTCCACCGTTGGACCTACGACCTTGGCGGCGCACTACTCGGAATTCCGAAAGCCGACCACTTCGGGAGCCCCGACCCATCATGTTTGGGCCTCGTCGAATTGCCCGCCGTCGAGGAGGCCGGCCTGCTGTGGGTCCACCCCGACCCCGCTGGCCACATCGACCTGGACGAACAGCTCGGATCGGATCTCCGGGCAGAGCTCGCCTCCTGGGAACTCGGGGAACTCTCGTACCTCGGACGCGACGAGTACGAAGTGGCCTGCAACTGGAAACTGGCCATGGACACTTTCGGCGAGACCTACCACTTCCCGTCTCTGCACGCCGAGACCATCAATCTGGGCTTCCACGGGAACGTCCAGTGTTACGACACCTATGGCCGCAATCACAGAATGCTGCTGTGCAAGCGCGACATCGCCCTACTGCGCGACCTCCCAGAGAACGAGTGGGAGGTCACGACGGCAGCGCTGCCCGTCTACTGGCTATTTCCCAATGTGCAGTTGATGCCGTTCGCCGAAGGTCTCCACCTGCTCCGCGCCTACCCTGATCGGCACGACCCGGGACGCCACGTCAGCCGCATCTCGTGGTACCTCCGCCCGGAACCGGCCGGCGACGGACAGGCCCGCGAGCTGCTCTCCGCCATCTCGCAGGGCTTCGGAGCGATCATCCGCGACGAGGACTACATGGCGTCTGCCAGCCAGCAACGCACCGCGGGGTCCGGTGTCGTCGACCACCTGGTCTTCGGCCGCAACGAACCGGCCCTGCACCACTACCACGGCACCTATCGGCGGATGCTCGACTTGGAGCCCCTGCCCCTCCTAGACGCCCTCTGATGCCGCCCCACAGCTTCGGTCCGGAGGGCGCCGACTCCCAGCGGGTCCGGACAGTCGCGAATCGCATCATCGAGACCCTCTGGTGCCGGCGAGGATCCGAGCGATGAGTATCAAGGGGGATGGACGTGGGCACGAGTTCACCCAGGTGGATGCGTTTGCTGACCAGCCGTTCCGCGGCAACCCGGCCGCTGTCTTCGTACTGGACGAAGAGGCCGATGCCGACTGGATGCAGGCCGTAGCCCTCGAGATGAACCTGTCGGAGACCGCCTTCTGCCATCCGCATGCTGATTTCCCGGCGGGAGAGTGGAACCTCCGCTGGTTCACTCCCAGCTCCGAGGTTGACCTGTGTGGACATGCCACACTGGCTACCGCCCACGTTCTGGCCACCGAACACGGCGTCATCGGGGAGATTGGATTCCACACCAGATCGGGGCGTTTGGCTGCGGTAGCCGGTGACGACGGGATCCGCTTGGACTTTCCGGCCGACATCCTGGAGCGCCGGCTCGTCACCGACGAGATGACAGTTGCCCTGGGCCTCCCGGTACTGGCGGCAGCCATGGGTGTGACCGATCTGCTGGTCGAGGTGGGCTCGGCGACCGAGGTCCGGTCGTGCGTGCCCGACCTCGACCTGGTGTCGAGCCTTGCCGAACGTGCGGTCATCGTCACGGCGGCCTGTGATGACCGTGACGACATTGATGTCGTGTCCAGGGTGTTCGGGCCCAACGTGGGCATTTCTGAGGACCCCGTGACCGGGTCGGCCCACACCACACTGGCTGTCTGGTGGGCGGTCCGAGTGGGCGATACCTTCCGGGCTGAGCAGGCCTCGGCCCGCGGAGGCGAGCTCGAGGTAGCTCTGCTGGGCGACCGTGTCTACCTGACTGGCCGAGCCGTGACCGTGGCCTATGGGAGGCTCGTTGCGTGAGTGAGCGAATCGAACTCCGGCGAAAGCCTGAACGTTCGGTCACCGACCAGGGCGCCATCCACGCTGCGCTCGATGAGGGCCTGATCGCCCACGTAGGCCTCATCGCCGGCGAGGGCGACTCCGCCCACCCGGTGGTCATTCCGATGCTCTACGCCCGGGACGGCGATCGGCTCTACCTGCATGGCTCACCTGCTAGCCGGTTGCTACGCACGGCCAAGAAGGGCGCCGACGTGTGCGCGACCATCACTCTGCTGGACGCCCTGGTGCTGGCTCGCTCCGGACTGCACCATTCCATGAACTACCGATCGGTGGTCATCATGGGAACCGCCACCGAGGTCACCGACCCGGACGAGAAGCTGGCCGCCCTCGACCGCCTTGTCGACCACAGCATTCCCGGTCGAGTTTCCGCCATCCGAGCGCCCCGCGAGGCTGAGGTGAAGGCCACCACCGTGTTGCTCCTCCCGCTCGACGAGTGCTCCATGAAGGAACGGGCCGGTCCGCCGGTCGACGACGAGGAGGACATGGTCGAGGAAGCCTGGGCGGGCTTGATCCCCCTCGGTGTCGCCGTTGGAACCCCCGTACCCGACAAGGACTCCGTCGACGATCCCGTGCCCGCCCACGTGTCCGGTTGGATTCGGGGATCCGCTCTGGCCATCGGCCGAGGCGACTGAGGTATGGCTTTTGTTGGTGCACTCGACCAGGGCACCACAAGCACACGATTCCTGATCGTCGACGAGGCAGGAAGCGTCGTTGCTTCGGCCCATCGCCCACACACCCAGCACTTCCCGCACCCCGGCTGGGTCGAGCACGACGCCGGCGAAATCCTCGACAACGTTTGGTCCTGTGTGACCGAGAGCCTGGCTGCGACTGACCTCACGCCGGGCGACCTCGCGGCGGTTGGCATCACCAACCAGCGCGAGACTCTCGTTGCTTGGGAGCGGGCTACCGGCAGACCCCTGGCCCCCGCAATCGTCTGGCAGGACACCCGCACTGCCGGGGTCGTCGAGCGACTCGCCAGTGAAGGCGGGATCGACCGGTTCCGGGCCAGCACTGGTCTCCCGCTTGCCACCTACTTCAGCGGCCCGAAGGCCACCTGGCTGTTTGAGGCCGTGGACGGCCTTCGGGCGAAGGCCGAGAACGGCGACGTTTGCCTCGGAACCCTCGATACCTGGCTGCTCTGGAACCTGACCGGCGGTCCGGAAGGGGGACAGTTCGCCACCGACGTGACCAACGCGTCGCGGACCATGTTGATGGACCTTTCCACCCTCGACTGGGACCCCAGCCTCCTCGAAGCCATGGCCGTGCCCGCCGCGGCGCTCCCGGCCATAGTTCCGTCCATCAGTCGCCTCGGTACGTGTGTCGGGCCCCTCTCCGGAGTCCCAGTCTCAGGGATCCTCGGCGACCAGCAGGCTGCCCTGTTTGGTCAGGGTTGCAATGAGCCTTGGCAGGCCAAGAACACCTACGGCACGGGCTGCTTTCTCCTAATGCACACCGGGACCACCCCCGTGCCGTCCGCCCACGGCCTTCTCACCACGGTTGCGGCGCAGGCCTCCGGACAGCCAGCCACCTATGCCTTGGAAGGATCGGTGGCCATGGCCGGAGCCACGATCCAATGGCTCCGCGATGACTTGGGCATCATTGGCGAATCTTCCGACGTCGAGGCATTGGCCCGCACCGTTGTCGACAATGGCGACGTCTACTTGGTCCCGGCGTTCTCGGGCCTGTTCGCTCCTCACTGGCGACCCGATGCGAGGGGCACCATTGTCGGGTTGACCCGCTTCACCAACCGGGGTCACCTGGCGCGGGCTGCCTTGGAGTCAACGGCCTTCCAAGTTGCCGAGTTGGTCGACGCGATGCATGCCGACGCCAAGCGAGCGAGCGCGAACAGCGGGGCGGACAAGTTCGAACCAGCCGAGTTGCGTGTCGACGGTGGAATGGTGGTCAACGACCTGTTGATGCAGTTTCAAGCAGACCTGCTCGGCATCGACCTAGTGCGGCCCGAGAGCGAGGAGGCCACCGCTCTTGGCGCCGCCTATGCCGCGGGAATCACCGAAGGAGTGTGGGGCGACCCGTCCGAGGTCAGGGACGCCTGGCGGGAAGGCGGTCGGTGGCGTCCGACCATGGGCCTGGCTGAAAGGAACCGCCTCACCGACCGCTGGTCCGAGGCTGTCCAGCGCACTCTGAACTGGGTCTGATGGCTCGGAGCCACCGGACCTAGTGTCGGGCCCGTGTCCGAGCCATTCGAGACCGTCCGCCTGAGTCCGGCTCTTGGCGCTGAGGTGCGGGGATTGGACCTGTCGGACGGACTGGACCACGCCGCGGCTGACGCCCTCTACGCAGCGCTGCTCGAACACCACGTCCTGATCCTGCGGGGCGGCCCGCTGCGTCCCGACGAGATGGAGGGGTTTGGCGCCGCGTTCGGACCGCTCGCCCCCGCCCACCACACCTATCCGAGCCTGGAAGGCCACCCGTCGATCACCGTGCTCGACACCGGCCCAGACCAGACGCCAGACAGCGCCGAGTGGCACACCGACCTGAGTTTTCGACCCGATCGGGCCTTCCTCTCAATACTGCAACCAGCAGTCCTTCCACCGACCGGTGGCGACACGCTCTTCGCGAGCTTGTTCGCCGTCCACGACGCCCTTTTGCCCGGTCTGCGTTCCGATCTGGAAGACCTCACGGCGATGCACGACATGGGTTCCTTCCGTAACCCCACGTGGGCCGAGGGCGGCATCCAGCTAGTGAACGAACGCCACGCCGAGGTGGGCGCCTCTGCGCACCCGATGATCGATCACCATCCGGTGACCGGTCGACCGTTTCTGCACGTGAACGAGAGCTTCACCACCCACGTGCTCGGCTTACCGGCCGCCGACGGCTGGCGCCTCCTGAGCTACCTGTTCGACACCATCGCCCGTCCTCAGTTCCACGTGCGGGTGCGGTGGGAGCAAGACATGGTCGTGCTTTGGGACAACCGTGGGACCCAGCACTACGCCGCCGATGACTACCTGCCACATCGTCGGGTCATGCATCGCCTCATCGTCATCACCGACCGGCGGGAGACCGTCGGGAACATCGCCTAGAAGCGGTAGTAGGTCCGGGCGTCGTCGAAGGCGAAGCCTGTGCTGGGCCGGTCACGAGGACGCGCGTGGAGGTTCCTGACGCCTCTTCTCGGACTGAACGCACGTCCAGTACCCTCTCCGTCGTGCCCGGGGCGAACGACCAACAGGCCTCCACCGGACGCATTGGGGTGGCCGCCAGCGACTATGAGCCGCCGGTGCCCATCGAGACTCCAGCCGTCTTCGCGTGGCCACCCCGACCGGGCGCGGCCCTCAGGTGGATTCTCCGCATGATCACCTACCCGTGGGTCCTGCTGTACCTCGGATTGTCCATGGCCATCTGGCGTTGGTTCCTGCCGTCTGCCGAGGCCATGTCGACCTTCGCTCCGGGCTGGATCTTGCAGATCTGGTTTCGGAATCTCCTGGTGCTCGGCGGTATCGCGGGCGGGCTCCACTGGTGGCTGTATGTGCGCCGCGCTCAGGGCGATGAATACAAATTCAACCGGCGCTGGCCGGGCGGCGGCGCCAAGTTCACGTTCGGTCATCAGACGCGTGACAACGCGTTTTGGACCATGACCAGCGGTGCCGGTTTCCTCAGCGCCTACGAGTGCCTCACCCACTGGGCATATGCCAGTGGTCTGCTGTCCCGGCCTGACTGGTCGACCCACCCGGTGGTCGTCCTGCTCATGGCCACTCTCGGCGTGGTGTGGGCCTCCACTGCGCATTTCTGGCTGAACCACCGGCTGATCCATACCGTGCCGCTGTACCGGACGTTCCATGCGTTGCACCACCGCAACCCAAATCCGGGGCCGTGGACAGGTATCTCGATGCACCCCTTGGAGCATCTGGTCTATTTCTCTGTTTTCTTGATCTGGTGGGTGGTCCCAGCGCACCCGCTGGTGCTCCTTATGTGCATGTTCTACCAGGGGCCCGGTCCGGCCCCGTCTCACTCCGGCTTCGCCAAGGTCCGGTTCGGCCGGGTCGTCATTCCGGCGGGAGACCTCTTCCACCAACTCCACCATCGTTACTTCGAGGTCAACTACGGCAACACGCAGTTCCCGGTGGACAAGTGGACTGGGACCTGGCACGACGGAACGACGGTCGCTCACGAGCTCCTCAAAGGCCGTCAGCGCGCCGACCAGACTGACTTGCCCGGTGACGTCCCGGGACCTGCTGTGGGCCACGCTCGGGAAGTGACGCAGGAGATCACCGCAGGAGAACGAAGTATGCAGACCGGGCACGTCATCGAAGCAGCTACTGCCGAGCAGATGCAGTGACCGACCTGACAGGAGAGGTCGTTGAGCTCCTTCAGGCCCTCATCCGCAACGGCTGCGTCAACGACGGCACCCCCGAGTCGGGTCAGGAGGTCCGCAACGCTGACCTGCTGCAGACCTACCTCGAAGGCACCGGACTCGACATCGAACGATTCGAGCCCACCCCGGGACGCACGTCCCTGGTGGCCCGCATCGAGGGTTCCGCTCCGAAGGCCTCGTCACTGTGTCTGATGGGCCATACAGACGTCGTCCCGGTCAGTCCCGACGGCTGGAGTCGCGACCCGTTCGGCGGGGAGCTTGTGGAGGGCGAGGTGTGGGGTCGGGGAGCGGTCGACATGCTGAACCTCGTTGCCTCGCAGGCCGTCGTGTTCCGACACCTGGCGGACACGGGTTTTCGACCCCGTGGCGACCTGGTGTTCTTCGCAGTGGCCGACGAGGAGTCGGGCAGCAACCATGGTGCCCGCTGGATGGCCGACCATGCCTGGGACGCCATCGCCGCGGACTACGTCCTCACGGAAAACGGCGGCCTCCACTCGGGAAGTGGGGAGGCACCGGCCATTGGGGTGAACGTCGCGGAAAAAGGGGTCTCGTGGCGCCGCCTCACCATCCGGGGCACACCAGGACATGGATCGACGCCGTACCGCAGCGACAACGCCCTCGTGAAGGCCGCCGCAGTGATCCAACGGCTCGCCGAGTACCGGCCGAAAGCACGGTTCCACGAACTCTGGCGGGCCCAGGTCGAGGCTATGGATCTCGACGAGGAGGCCCGTGCCCAGATGCTGGACGAGGACCGCATCGACGACTACCTGGCTGGGCTACCCCGACGCCCCTCGGTTGATGGATGGGCGAGCCAGATCCACTCGTGTACCCATTCAACCTTCTCGCCGAATGTGGCCGACGGAAGGGGAAAGACGAACACGATCGCCGATCGGGTCACCATCGACCTCGACGTGCGCACCATGCCCGGTGACCACACCGAGGAGGTAGCAGCGCATCTGGGCGAGGCCCTCGGCGAACTGGCCAACGACGTCGAAGTCGAGCCCCTGATCGACGACGCCGCCTCCTCCAGCCGCATCGACACGCCGCTATGGGATTCTCTGGAACGGGCCATCACCAAACCGTTCCCGGCGGCCCGCCTGAGCCCTCAGTTCATCGTCGGCTTCACAGACTCTCGGATCTACCGGGAGAAGGGATCGGTCTCGTACGGGGCGGGGCTGATGAGCCCGTCGGTCAGTGCTGGAGAGTTCGGGCGCCGATTCCACGGTCACGACGAGCGCATCGACGTTGAGTCATTGCGCCTCACCACCGGGATGTACCTCGACGTCTGCGAGGATCTCCTCGGATGAGCGTCGCGACCAACGAGCCCATCGCCAACCAGTTCGACACAGAGACGGCGGTGGAACCGCTAGGCGGAGGGCGATTCGGGGTCCAGGTCAGCAACCGTTGGAATATCGGCGACAACCCCAACGGCGGGTACCTGGTGTCGATGGCCCTCCAGGCGCTGCGGCACCTGGGACCGCATCAAGATCCGGTGTCGGTCACCACCCACTTTCTCCGGCCCGGAACCGGAGAGCGTCCCGGGGAGGTCCACACCGAACTGATCCGCTCAGGCCGGTCGGTGACCACTGGACGGGCCACGTTGATTCAGGATGGAAAGGCGCGCATCGAGGTCCTGGCCTCGCTCGGAGACCTGGCGGGGGCGTCGGGCCACGACCTGGAGATCGCGATCGCCCCGCCGGCCGACATGCCACCGGTGGAGGACTGCGTGGAGCGCAGCGGTCTCGAACAGGGTGTCACCCTGTTCATCGCTGAACGGATCGACCTGCGGGTCCGACCAGACATGGCCATGGCCGGAGCCTCTGGGGACGGAGAGGTGCAGGCTTGGGTCCGATTTGCCGACCAGCGGGAACCGGACACTTTGGCCGCCGTGATGTTCTCCGACTCCTTCGCTCCGTCGATCTTCACGCGGCTCGGTCGGGTCGGCTGGGTGCCAACCATAGAACTGACCGTCCACGTCCGCCGCCGGCCGGCGTCCGGGTGGATGCTGGGACGTTTCGTAACCGAGGACCTCCACGACGGCCGCCTGATCGAGGACGGTTGGCTATGGGACAGCGAGGGTGCCCTGGTGGCCCGATCCCGCCAGTTGGCCATGCTGTTGCCCGGCGCCGACACCAGCGCATAGAGCGGCGGACTGGGGCATGGAAGACGGCGAGTACGACCTGGTCCTGGCGGGTGGTCGCCTCGTCGACCCAGCCAATGGCGTCGACGGCGTACGACACCTCGGCATCGCCGATGGTGTCGTCGCAGCGGTGTCCGATGTGCCGCTCGCAGGCCGGGATCTGATCGACGTCCGAGGGAAGGTGGTATGTCCGGGCTTCGTCGACCTGCACACCCATACGCCTACCGACCTGGGCGCCTATCTGGCCGTACGGTCCGGTGTCACCACCGCTCTTGAGCTGGAAGCCGGCGCCTATCCAACCAGCGCCTACGGGCTGGATCTGGTTGGTCGTTCACCAATCCACTTCGGCGCTTCTGCCGGGCACTTCGCCGTTCGGGCCAAGGTGGTTGATGGCGTCGACGAGCCCTGCATGGTGCACTCGGGCCGCACGTTTCGGGCTGGAAAGGCATTCGTGGATCCGGCCACCGGCGAGCAACTGGCCGACATGGCTCGACGCCTCGAAGAGGGCCTCGACGCCGGCGGCCTCGGCATAGGACTCCTGCTCGACTACATGAGTCGGGCCATCGATCCCGACGAGTTGCGGATGGTCGGCGAGATGGCCGCTGAATATGGCGCTCCCATCTGGGTTCACGTGCGGCGTGGCGCGGCCGGGGACCCGTACGGCCTCGACGAGATGCTGGACTTGTCCAGGGAGACTGGTGCCCCGGTGCACGTCTGCCACATCAACGCCAGTGCCATGGGTGCCATCGACGAGTGGCTGCGGCGCATCGACGCGGCCAATGCCGACGGGGCCGATGTCACCTACGAGATGTTCGTGCACACCGCTGGATCGACCGGGATCGGGGTCCATGCCTTCCGCTCCGACTGGCAGGAGCGCTTCGCCATCACATACGAGGACGTCCAGTTGGCGGCAACCGGCGAGTGGTTGACCGAGGAGAGCTTCACGCGTATCCAGGAGTCCGACCGGAGTGCCACGGTAATCCACCACTACATGAAGGAGGAGTGGATCCGGCGGGGCTTGGTGGAGGAGGACATGATCATCGCCACCGACGCCATGCCGTGCTTCGACCTGGAGACCAAGTCCGTTCCAAACGGGGCCGGGACCCACGCCCGGGTACTCGGCCGCTACGTCCGCGATGAAGAACTGATCGGTCTGTCGGAGGCGGTGGCCAAGATGGCCTGGTACCCGTGTCAGCGGCTCGAGGGGATCGCCCCACACTTTGCCCGCAAGGGCCGGCTCGGCGTGGGTTGTGACGCCGACCTGGTGGTTTTCGACGCCTCTACCATCGAGGACAAGGCCACCTACCTCGAGCCATACCTCGAGGCAACCGGTGTCGAGCACGTGGTGGTGGCCGGCATGCCTGTCATCCGCGACTGCCAGTTCGGAGACGCACGACCCGGTCTGCGTCAACTCTCGTCAGGTCCCGCCGACGACGGACGGACGCGCAATGTTCCCGGCTCAAGTGCCGGTCCACTCCGGTGAGCGCTTTTCGGCAAACGCCAGCGGCCCTTCTTTGGCGTCGTCCGATCCCCACACCAACCTCATGAAAGGCTTCTGGGCCGTCCAGAGTTCCTCCTCGGTGGAGCCTTGGGTGGCCCGGATGAGTTTCTTAGAGGCCGACACGGCAAGCGGGGCGTTACGTGCGATCCGCTCGGCCAAGACGATGGCCTCGTCCAGTGCCCCTCCCTTTGGCGTCAGGCGCGACACGAGCCCCCTGTCGGCCGCCTCATCGGCGGTGATCGGGTCGCCGGTGACGGCCATCTCCATGGCCTTGGCATAGCCCACACGACTCGGGAGGCGAAACAGGCCGGCTCCAGCGGCGAACAGGCCGACTCCGACCTCCGGAATTCCCAACTTGGCTCCCTCGGCCGCCACCAACAGGTCACAGGAGAGGGCCAACTCGAGCCCGCCGGCAAGGGCGAAGCCCTCGATGGCGGCGATTAGCGGTTTCTCGGCACCGTGGTTGACGAAGTCCAGCATCGGTCCGATGTCCTCGCCGCGGGAGAAGGCCTTCAAGTCCATGCCGGAGCAGAAGCCCTTACCGGCGCCGGTGAGTACTCCGGCGGTGAGGCCAGGGTCCTCGTTGAGTTCGCCGACGGCGGCCCACAGTCCGCTTGAGAGGTCGCCGTTGATCGCGTTCATGGCCTCGGGGCGGTTCAGGGTGATGACCAGCACGCGATCGTGTCGTTCGGTCAGGACCGCAGGTGTGGCGTCGTCGCTCATGGGGAGTCCTCTTGTCTTCGGTGGTAAGTCGTCGGATCCGGCTGGGTGCTACTTGGGGGGCATTCGGATGCCTCCGTCGACCCGGACCACCTCGCCGTTCATGTAGGGATTGGTCAGCAGGTCCATCACCATGAAGGCCAGCTCCTCGCCTGATCCGAGGCGCCTGGGGAACAGGACCGACTGGCCAAGATGGGTCTTGAAGGCTTCGCTCTGCTCCCCCTCGCCGTAGATGGGTGTATCGATGAGCCCCGGAGCGATCGTGTTGACCCGGACGCCGACCGCAGACAGGTCTCGGGCAATGGGCAGGGTCATGCCAACGATGCCGCCCTTGGATGCCGAGTAGGCGGCTTGGCCGATCTGTCCGTCGAAAGCGGCCACGGAGGCCATGTTGACCACAGAGCCCCTCTGGCCATCGGCATCCATCGGCTCTGTCTTCGCCATGGCGCCGGCTGCCCTACTGAGGACGTTGAACGAGCCGATCAGGTTGACCCGAACTACGAAATCGAACTGCTTCAGGTCCATCGGCTCGTTGTCGCGGCTGATGGTGCGGCCCGGGTGGCCGAGTCCCGCCGAGTTCACCAATGCCCGCAGCGGCCCCATCTCGGATGCAGCGGCCACCGCGGCGTCGGCATCCTCGCTGCTCGTCACATCGCACTTCACGAACAGGCCACCCAGTTCAGAGGCGATGGCCTGGCCCCGCTCCTCATTCAGGTCGGCGATGACGACATGGCTTCCGGCTGCGGCCAACTGGCGTGCGCTGGCCTCGCCGATACCGGACGCTCCACCAGTAACGAGGGACGAACTTCCCTCCAGATTCACTCGGGGCATGGGTTTCCTCCTCGGTTCTTCGATTCAGAGAGCGCTCGTCGGGCGCCAGGCTGGGTGTCAGCCGTTTGGGAGCAGGACCGTACGGGCCTCAGCGCCGGCCTTCAGTGCGTCGAAGGCACCCTGGAGGCCGTCTAGACCGGCTGTATGAGAGACCAATTCGTCGAGCTTGAAGCGGCCCTTTAGGTAGAGGTCCGCTATGAGGCGGAAGTCCTTCCTGGGCTTGCCGCCACCGGCCCGGATGCCCATGAGGTTCTTGTTCTGATGGAGGGCCTGAAAGGGATAGGTGACCGTGGCGGTGAGATCGGGGACTCCGACCGCGCAGATGTTGCCGCCTGCCTTCGTCATGGGCAGACAGTCGGCCAGGAGCTTGGTTGAGCCCACCACTTCGAAGGCGTGGTCGACGCCACCGCCCGACAGCGACTGGACGGCGGCCACAGAGTCGAAGTCGTCGCTGTCGACGAGAACGAAGTCGGTCGCCCCGAACTCGAGCGCCATCCGTTCTTTGGAGGCGATCCGGTCCACTGCAATAACCTGACTGGCACCGGCCAAGGACGCCGCTTGGACGACGTTGAGGCCAACCCCTCCGGCGCCGATCACGACGCAGGTATCACCGATACCGACACGGGCCCGGTTGAACACCGCTCCTGCGCCTGTCATCACACCACAGCCGATGAGTGCGGCCGAAGAGAGGGGGACCTCCTTGGGGATCGGTACGGCCTGGTTCTCGTGGACGATCGTCTCCTGGGCGAAGGCACCGAGATTGGCAAAGCCCCAGAGTTGCTGCTCACCCTCCACGTGGGTGTATCGCAGGCCACCGAAACCACAGTTCCCGGGGTCGCCGGCCTCGCAGGTGGGGCAGTGGCCACAGTTGCCGAACGTCGACAAGACAACATGGTCGCCCACCTGGCAATAGGTGACGGCCGAGCCGACCTCTGCCACCACACCGGCCGCCTCGTGGCCAGGAACCAGCGGAGTGGGCATGTAGTACTTGCCGTGGACGCAACTCAGGTCACTGCCGCACACCCCGGCGGCCATGATCTCCACCCGTACCTGGCGGGGCTCCAGCGCCGCCGCGTGCTCGAGGTCTGTCGACAGCCGGACGTGTTCCTCGCCGTCGCCCTCCTGGATGAGTCCCTGCATTGTCATTCGCTCCGTCCCCATGTTGGTTGGGCCAGCGGTTGTCCTTGAGCATCTTCCCGTGTGCGCCGACACCTAGCCAATGCGTACGGTGCGGCATCCCGGGATGGCGGGGCGCCCGTTGGATCGAACTCAGTCAGTGAGCGAGTGCCAGAAAGAGGCCAGGATTTCGGCAGCCTCGGCGGGCCGCTCGCACATCCACCAGTGGCCGGCTCCCGCGATGGTGGCGACCGCGACGCCAAGGGTTGCCGCGGTTTCGACGGCGTACCCGACATAGGCATCCGCGGTGGCGTGGATGGCCAGTCCGGCGGGGAGGTTCGATGCGGCAAGTCGGGCGCCTAGCTCAGCGCAGATCGGCTGGATGGCTGATCTGTAGAGGGGGAGGATGCATTGAACCATCTCGCCGGTCGCCTCTGACGAGGACGTCGCAGCCACTTCGTCCATGCCGATCGAGACCAGTACGGCCACCCGGTCATCAGTGGATAGGGAGGCCATCATCTCCATGGCTTGCTCGCCGACTTGGGGCGTCTGCCAAAGTTGAGCGTTGTCGTGCCACGTGTAGTCGGGGTGCAGCAGACCCACGCAGTCGCAAGCCCATGACCGCACCAAGTCGGGCCGGACCTCCAAGAGGCCGAACACGTGGCCGGCGCCCCAGTCGTGGGCGACGAGGTCGATCGGCCCATCGGCGGCCAGATCCTCGACCGCAGCGACAAGCCAGTCGCGGTACTCCTCCCGGGTGGCGCCCCAGCCGTCGGGTATCGGCGCTCCGAAACCGGGCGGCGACAGGAGAACGATCCCCTCGACTCCTCGGTCCGACAACTCGCCAACGAGGGCCGACCAGACGGCATCGGTCTCTGGATTGCCATGGACGAAGGCGATGGTCACTGGTGCTCCTCAGGGTCGGGGGCGACCCGGTTGTCTCAGCCCCGCTCGGGCAGGTCGTACTCAGCCATGTAGTAGGCGGCGTGCTCGTCGTAGGTGGTGAGAGTCACCGGATCGTCCACCCTGCCGATCGGTCGTACGTCAGAGCCGACCACTTGGGTGGCGTCGTCGCCAAGTTCAATACGGCCAGCCCCAATGACGGACAGGAGTCGCTCCACCACGTCTGGGTGGTCGCCCACCACGTCGTGCGCCTCACCTGGATCGGTGTCCAGGTCGAAGAGGCGCACCCTCTCCCGATTCCACTTGCGCACATGCAACTTCCAACGCCCGAGCCGAACCGCTTCGATGTTGCCACCGAGGATGTTGAAGAAGGGCAGTTCCTCCGGTGGGTCGCCGCCTTCGAGAAGCGGCCCAAGGTCGCGGCCGTCCAACGTCCGGTCGGTGGGTACGTCCACTCCGCACCAGCTGGCAATGGTGGGGTAGAGGTCCATGGCGTTGGTGACGTCGTCCAGAACGCGGCCGCCCTCGAGGCGTTTCGGCCACCTCACGATGCACGGCACCCGCTGGCCGCCCTCCCAGGTCGACCCCTTGGCGCCGCGCAGCGGTCCGTTGCTCCCCCCACCGTCGCGGACCAGTGCCCCGTTGTCGCTGGTGAAGACCACCACCGTCTCCTCGTCGATTCCCAGGGTCTGCAACTCCCGGAGGATCACCTCAGTCGACCAGTCGATGCAGTGCACCGCCGCCCCGTACCGGCCGTTACGCGAGTCTCGGACGAACCGACTCTGAACGTAGATGGGGAGGTGGACGTACAGGTGGGCCAGGTACAGGAAGAACGGCTGATCTCGGTTGTCCCGAAGGAAGCGCACCGCGTCGGTGGTGTATTTCTCGGTCAAGAGAGCCTGGTCTGGCTGTTCGGCTACCACCTCTTCGTCCATCATCAACGGCAGGGGAGGCCGTTCGGCCAGCATCGGGGCCTCGACAGGCACCGGTGTGCCGAGTGCCTCCATGATCTCCCCGTATGAGCCTTCCTCCTCGGGTAGAACCTGACGACCCATGTCGTTGCTGTACGGCAGACCGAACCATCCGTCGAAGCCATGCCGGGTCGGCAGGAACTCGGGTTGGTCACCGCAGTGCCACTTTCCCACCAGGCGGGTGGCGTATCCGGCGTCCTGGAGCAGGCGAGCGATGGTGACCTCGTCGGGATTGAGGCCCTGGGCCTGACCTGGGAAGAGAACCGGGGCGTTGTCGATGCTTCGGCCACCAAATCCGATCCGCAATGGGTAACTCCCCGTGAGCATGGCCGCACGTGACGGGGAGCAGACCGGCGAAGCCATAGAGAACTGCGTGAACCGGACCCCTTCGGCGGCCATTCGGTCCAGGGTCGGCGTGTCGTGCTGGGTGGAGCCATAGCACGACAGGTCGCCGTAGCCGAGATCGTCGCAGTTGATGAGCACGACGTTCGGTCGGCGATCTGCGATTGTCATGGCCGAATCTTCGTGGAGGATCGATCGGATCGGCGAACCCGGGTGGCCGGAAGGTGAGGAACGCGTGGTCCACAAGTACGGTCGCCGGCATGGGAGAGCACGAGGGAACCAGCCAGAAGGTCGAGATGGAGTGGGAGACGCCCTCCCACGACGAGATCATTGAGATCTCCAGGGCCCATGTGGCCGGCCTGGAAATGAGCGACGACGACGCAGTGTGGCGTGTGGCCGGCATGCACCACGTGGTTCTGCACACCATCGGCCGTCGGACAGGCAACGAGCACAAGGTGGCCTTACCTTTCTGGCGCGACGGAGACGGCCATCGGATCGTCATAGGGTCGTTCGCCGGTGCCACCAGAGATCCAGCGTGGGTGCTGAACCTGCGAGATCGAGATTCCAACCCCCGAGTGAAGGTGCGATTCCAGGGCGGCCTTTACTGGTCGGAACACGAGGTGTTGGACGCAGGTCCAGAACGCGAATCCGTATGGGCGGCCATGCTCGAAGATCGGGCGTGGTACGCCGACTACCAATCAAAGACCGAGCGGACAATCCCGCTGGTCCGTCTCGCTGAGACCGAGGCCATCACGGACTGAGCCCCGGCCATAAAGCCTGGCTCCAAGAGGCGTCGGGCCAGGTGACACGAGGATGGTGAATCCGTCCACTCAGCATTCCTCCAGATGTCTGACGGATCTCGGGTGTCACGCGTTCCGTGAATCACCCGGATCTAGGGTCGGCGCCCGATGACGATCAACCCGGGCTTCAGGTCGCTGGCGCCATACGTCTGGCCGATCTACGCACCGTGGATGGCGGCCAGCCTGGGCATGAGTGTCCTACTGGTGGCCCTACCGATTCTGCTGATCGACGCAGGACAGGGCTACGCGGTGGCCGGCGTTGTGGCAGGGGCTGGCGGGGCTGGGGCGACGGCTGCCGCTCTTCCCACTGGATGGTCGACTGACCGCTGGGGGCCGGCACGCGTGGGTGTGGGGTCGCTCGTCCTGATGGTCTCCTCGGCCGCGATGATGGCCATCTGGGAACACCCGGCTTGGCTAGGCGTCCACCACTTCCTCTTTGGGGCGGGGTCGCTGGGAGTGATGCTGTCCCGCCAGGCCGATTTGACTGCCCGCATCCCGGTGGTGCTGCGAGGTCGGGCGATGTCGCTGATGGGTGGGTCAATGCGCTTCTCGGTCTTCCTTGGGACGGCCATCGGCGGTGTCCTCGTCGACCTAGTGGGGGCCAGGGGCGCCTTCGTCGCTGCGGGCTTGGGAGCGGCCATCGGCTTACCCGCGGTTCTACCCGGAGCCCGGCATCCGGATACCGAGGTGGCGTCCGTCGGGGGCGGGGGCCCGCACCTCGGAACGGTGGTACGACGTCATCGCCGTCGCTTGCTCCACGCCGGCCTTTTCGGCCTATCGGCCATGGCCACTCGGGAGGGCCGGATGGTCCTCCTTCCGTTGGTTGGCGTGGCACTTGGTCTTGCTCCGTCGAGCATCGGAATACTGGTGGCTGCCGGGTATGCCGCCGACCTGGTGCTCTTCCCGGTGTCCGGCATGGTTATGGACCGTTTCGGACGCCGGACGGCCATGGTCCCTGCCTACGGCCTTCTCGCTGGCGGCCTGCTGTCCCTGATGATCGCCGACTCCTCGACCGGCGTGTTGCTCGCCGGTCTTGTCATGGGTGTGGGTAACGGTCTGAGCTCCGGGTCGCTTTTCACGCTGAGTAGCGACGTGGCGCCCGCCGAGGGCACAGCCACCTTCCTCTCCGCCGTGTCGCTACTGACCGATGGTGGGCGGATCGTTGGCCCGGTGGTCGTGGGTGTTGTAGCCGATCAGTGGGGTTTGGATGCCGCTGCGCTGGCGCTATCCGCGGTAATGGTTGCTGGCGTGTTATGGCTGGGCCTGGTCGTAGGAGAGACGGGGGAGCGGTCGGGTGCCTGACGAGGAGCGGGTCCTCCTGGCTGGCGGCGGAATCGGCGGCTTGGTGGCGGCGCTCTGTCTCCACCGGGCTGGCCGGGAGGTGGTCGTTTTCGAGGCGGTCGGAGAGCCGCGTGAACTGGGAGTGGGCATCAACCTCCTGCCCCACTCGGTCCGAGTGCTTGAGGAACTAGGTCTAGGCGACGTGCTTTCCTCCGCGGGTGTGAAGACTGCCGAGTTGCGGTTGCTTTCTGAAGACGGGGTCCTCATCTGGTCAGAGCCGCGCGGCTTGGCCGCCGGGAGCCCCTGGCCGCAGGTGTCCATCCACCGTGGGCGCCTCCAGATGCTGCTTCTTGAGGAGGTACGTTCGACCCTCGGTGCAGACCGGGTACTGACCGGTAGGCGGCTCACCGCCTTCGAGCAAAGTGGCTCCGAAGTGACGGTGCAGTTCGCGGACCCGGACGGGACCGAGATCGCTCCGCAGCGCGGCGCTCTGCTGGTGGGCTGCGATGGGCTGCACTCGACGGTCCGGCGCGCTCTCGTGGACGGAGACGACCCGCTGCACCATTCAGGTCTTGTCCTTTGGCGGGGAGCGGTCGAGTTGCCGCCGTATCTGGACGGACGGACCATGTTCATGGCCGGGGACGACCGCCAAAAGGTGGTGGTCTATCCGATCCGGGGATGCACGGATCCTGGTGGCACCGTCCTCGTCAACTGGGTCGCCGAACGGCCTGCGGTCGGCGAGTCGGCGACCATCGACTGGAACGTCCCGGTGGATCCCGCCGAGATAGCCCCTTGGTACTCCGAGTGGGACTTCGGGTGGATCCACCTCGGCGAGATGATCGCAGCCAGCGACGTGGCCTACGTGTTTCCCATGGTCGACCGTCACCCGCTGGAAAGGTGGAGCCACGGCCGGGTGACGCTCCTGGGAGATGCCGCCCACCCGATGAGGCCCAACGGCAGCAACGGAGCCAGTCAGGCCATCCTTGACGCTGAGGCCCTGGCAAAGGCTCTGTCGACATATGCCGATCCGATGGTCGCTCTAGTCGCTTACGAGGCTGAACGCCGAGAGGCGACCAGCCGGCTGGTCTTGGCCAACCGCCGGGCCGGGCCGGAGAGTGTCATGCAGTGGGTGGCAGACCGGTGTGACGGTGGGTGCGGCGAGACCACCGGCGGGCGTCACGTGTGCGTCCCGTATGGGGACCTGACCCGGGAGGCGAACGCCTACAAGGAACTGGCAGGCTTCGACACGGCCACGCTCCGGACGCTGGCCGACAACGGCGCCTGAATCGGGCGCAGGAGGAGACCATGCACTTCGTCATCCACGCCTTCGACCGCCCCGATGCGGGCGACCTGCGGGCCAGGACCCGTGCAGCCCACCTCGAGTACGTCTCCGGCTTTGACGTGGCCTATGGCGGACCGATGCTGACCGACGATGGTGAGATGTGCGGGTCCCTCATCGTCTTGGAGGCTGAGAATCGGGCGGCCGCCGAGACGTTCGCTGCTGGCGATCCCTATACGAGGGCCGGCCTGTTCCGCGACGTGTCGATCACGGCGATGAGGCCTGTGCTCGGCGTCTGAGGACTGTCAGGGTCTCAGGCCGGCTCGGGGAGGCTTTCGAGGAATGCCAGCATCGGTGGGTTGAGGAGTTCTGGCTTCTCCAGATTGGCTGAATGGCCGGCATTCGGAATCACCACGAATTCCGACGGCCCACTCAGGCCCTCGGCGAGGGCGCGGCCGTCGTCGAGGGGAATGGCCATGTCCACGTCGCCGTGGAACGTGATCGCCGGACAGGCGATCTCGCCGATCCGGTCGGTGATGTCGTCACGCCCGAACAGGCACTCCTTGGCATCGAGCCAACGTGTGACGGGTCGCGCCACCCACTTGCCCCGCCAGTAGCGCGCGTCGGCGAACTCGGGTCCGAAGAGTGCCGCCTGCATCGCTTCGCCGAGGTCGCCCACCATGCCCATCTCCATGGCGGCGTCGAAGAGGGCCTGGTAGCCAGCCGCCTCCTCGTCGGTGTAGGTCCCGGCCTCGCTATCGACGAGGACTAGCGCCCGGACACGCTTTGGCGCGGTAAGGGCGGCTCGCAGAGACAGGAAGCCACCTTGCGACATGCCACCCAGGACCGCACTGTCCAGATGGAGATGGTCCATGAGGGCTAGGACGTCCTTGGCGAGATCCCAGTAGTCGAAGGGACCGTCGTGGATCGTCTGACCCCACCCCCTCTCGTCGTATGCGATCACCCGCCAGCCGGCGTCTGCTAGCGGCTCGACCTGGTGGACCCACATCTCGTGGTCCATGGCGAAGCCGTGACTCAACACGATGGCCGGGGCTTCGGGCCCTGACTCCGGGTGGGTGTCTTGATAGTGGATGGTCTGGCCGTTTACCCCAGCGAAGGGCATCGCTCTCAACTCCGCTCGCGTCATGGTCGGACAGGCGACCGTAGCCGGTGGTCTCGGGTTCGAGAAGTGGGCTCTAGGTTGGCCGAGTGCCCCGGCTCATGGATCCCGCCCGCTTCGGCGAACTCGACCTCGCCAACCGGGTGGTCATGGCCCCGATGACCCGGTCACGGGCCACCATCGACGGCTATGCCACCGGGCTGATGGCCGGGTACTACGGCGCCCGGGCCACCGCCGGGCTGATCGTCACCGAGGGGATCGCCCCCAGCGAGGTGGGCAAGGGCTACTGCCGCACCCCGGTACTCGATGGGCCCGACCGGGTACCCGCCTGGCGGAGGGTCACTGACGCCGTCCATGCCGGTGGTGGCCGGATCGTCGCTCAAGCCATGCACTGCGGCCGAGTGGCCCACGTGGGTAATAAGGCGCCGGGTGCCGACACGGTGGCGCCGACGGCCATCCGCGCTCAGGGACTCATGTACACCGACGAGGAAGGAATGCAGCCCTTTGATGACCCCAGGGAGCTCGCCACTGAGGAGGTGGCGACGGTCGTGGGGGAGTACCGGCGTTTCGCCGCGTTGGCCGCTGATGCTGGCTTCGACGCCGTAGAACTCCACGGCACGAGTGGCTACCTGCCTGCCCAGTTCCTGTGCACAGGCACAAACCGGCGCACCGACCGCTACGGCGGAACGGTCGAAGGGCGGATTCGCTTTCCGGTCGAGGTGCTGGAAGCGATGGTGGAAGAGATCGGTGCCGGCCGGGTGGCCCTTCGTATCTGTCCGGGCAATCCATTCAACGACCTGGTCGACGATCGTCCGGAGGACATCGAGGAGACCTTCCGGGCCTTCCTGACTGCTATCAGACCGTTCGGCCTGGCGTATTTGCACGTGATCCGACGCCATCCGGGGGACCCCGGCGTGGTTCTGGACAACGTCGCCATGGCCAGGAAGTTCCACGACGGGGCGATCATTGCCAACGACTCATATGACGCCGTCGAGGCCGACTCGGAAATCAACACCGAGCGGTGCGATGCAGTTTCCTTCGGTCGACACTTTCTGGCGACCCCAGACCTGGTGGCCCGGATCGTCAACGGCCGGAAGCCCGAACGCTTCGATCCGAAGACGCTCTACACCCAAGGCCCATCTGGGTACACGGAGTTCCCGGGGAGATGACCCGGGCAATATGCTGGAAATCTTGGTAGCAAACTAGTTCTTCTCGTAGGATGCCGCTATGGACGTCGCCACCCTCGGGCTGCTCCTCACCCGGCTGGGCCGCCTGAACGAGCACTTCCTCGCCGAGCACCACCGGCGCCACGACACCACCTCGGCGGAGGCAGCAGTTCTCCTCCTCCTGGCCAACGCACCAGAAGAGGCGGTCAACCCGTCAGTCATCGCTGAGCGGATCGTCCAGACCTCCGGCGGCCTCACCGCGACACTCAAGCGACTTCAGGCCAGGGGTTTGGTCGAGCGACGCCCGGATCCCTGCGACGGCCGGGGGCGACTCGTGGCCCTGACTGCCGCTGGCCGGGCTGCCCACGACACCGTCTTCGCGGACCTCGTGGACCGCTACCGTCTCGTTTTCGCCGACGTCGACGACGGAGCCGCCCTTGTCGCCGTTCGGGATCTGATGCGTGGCTTCGAACGCTTCACGGGCGCCACTTCGAGTGCCTGGTGGACCCACGACCAAGACCACGTCCAGGAGGGAGTCCGATGAGGACCACCGACGCCCCTTCTGCGGGTAGCAGCGGATTGGAACTCCGTGCTCTCTCAGGACGCATTGGCGTCGAGGCCGTCGATCCCCGCCTCGACCGGTTGCTCCACGACAGCGCCGTCCGCGCAGAACTGCGCCGTGCGATGCTCGATCACCACGTGGTGGTGCTTCGCGAGCTGGATCCCTCGCCGGAAGAGCACGTTGTCCTTGCCTCGGCCCTCGGCCAGCCCATGGTCCCTGAGGACCACTTGCCGAAGCGTGACGGACACCCGTTGGTTTGTCGATTCGACTCTGCGGTCGGCTACAAGGCCGACCGCTGGCATACCGACGGCACCTTTCGCGAGACCATTCCGAGCGCCGCGGTCCTTGTCATGCGAACCGGCCCGGACGCGGGTGGCGATACGACATGGACCAACTGTTGCGCCGCCTACGAGGAGCTATCAGGTGGCATGAAGTCGTTACTGGACGGACGAAAGGCCCTTCACGACCAGGGGCCCGATGCGAAGGCCGTCCATCCGGTGGTCGTCGCCCACCCCGAGACGGGACACCCAATCCTCTTCGTAAACGAAATCTTCAGTCGGGGGATCATCAACCTGCCGCCCGACGAGAGCAGCGCCATCCTGCCGTTCCTGATCCGGCACGCGTCGCGACCAGACTTCACCTATCGGCACCGGTGGAGGGAGGGCGATGTGGTGATCTGGGACAACCGGAGTACCCAGCACTACGCCCTCTTCGACTTCGTGGGCCAGCGTGTCGTCGAACGGGTGCATTTGGCCGGAGGCCCGATGGAGCCCTACCGCCTCGAAGCCAGCGCCACGGGGGACAAGGCCGCTGGTGAGGGTCCGTGGACGTGACCCGGTTACCGGGTACGAGGAGCACGGGCGGTTGGCGAAACCCGTACCTGGCCGATAGCGAGAATCCCATCGCCCATGGCCGGTGCGACCAGCGCGATAGCACCGACCTTGCCGGTCCTGTACCCGATGGCGCCGAGGAGCTCGGTGAGGAGGACCGACAGTTCACATGGCTGGGACCAGGACATTTCGGTGGCCTCATCTCTGGCCTCTACCCGGACGGGCGGCGCACCATCTGGAGCAATGGCCGGGAGTGCATCGCCAAACTGGATCACGACACCCTGGAGATACTCGCCACCTGGGACCTGTCACATGAGCGACCCGACGAGCCACCCAGCACGCCTGCCGACTGGGTGGAGGGTATAGCCGGACTTGACGAGGGGATTCACGGCGACGACGACAGTCCCGTGATCCATGCTGCCGGACTGGCCGCCCGTTTCCTGACCGGCCTCGACGGGGTCTATGCCCTCCTCGACTGCGAGCACACCCTGTTCCTTGGTCGGACGAAGGCCGTAGTGGCCTACGCCGAGGTCGACCCGACTGACCGGCGTTCGGCGCTCGTCGAGACGGCCCGGTGGTCAAAGCCGGACGAGGTCACGGGCGCGTTCGTGGGTGTGAACATGACACCCGACGGGCGCCTCGTCCTGTCGACTGACCACGGCTGGCTGGTCAGTCTTGCCCGGGACTTCGCCGACTACGTCGCCGTTCGCCTGCCCGGTGCCGTCGAGGTGGACGGGATCGGTGGCGTCCGCGACGTGGCTGCCGAGCACTGCGCCCGAATGGAGGCCGAGCGGGGTAACACCGGCTACGGCTGGGTCCGCACCAGCCTGTGCTGCGATAGCGAAGGGGGCGTTTACACCAGCTCCGTCGACCACACCCACCGCGTGATCTGGACCGGCAATCAGTTCTCCTTTGATGAAGCGGACGGCGCCTGGAGCGCCCCATACCGCAACGGCACAGGGCGCGGGTCTGGCACGACGCCATCGTTGATGGGCGACGATCCGGAAGGCGACCGGTTCGTTGTCATCGGCGACGGCGATGACGTGGTCAATGTCACGCTTTTCTGGCGTGATGCAATCCCGGCCGACTGGGTTTGTCTACCCGGAGCGCCGTCAAGACGTATCGCAGGCCTAGGCCCGGCCCACATGGGCGACCCCAACCGTTCAGCCATCCAGACCGAGCAGTCGATCACCGTGGCCGGCTGGGGCGCCATGACCGTCGACAACGAACCCGGCTCGTTGCCCGAGTGGCTGCCGCAGAGGGGTGCCCGGCTCCTGTGCTTCTTCCTCGGCCACCACGATCGCTTTCGACCGTCGGGCATGCACAAGTACGAGTGGGACCCCGCTGCCCGCAGTCTGCAGGAGGCCTGGGTGGCCGACGTGGCGTCGCCCAACTCTGTGCCGTACGTCAGTCTTGGCTCCGACACCGTCTACACCTGTGGGACCCGAGACGGGCGGTGGACCATCGAGGCCGTCTCATGGTCGACCGGGAAGCCTCGGGGCCACTGGGTGGTCGGCGATAGCCAGTTCAACACCCTCGGCGCCGGCGTCCACCTCGACAACGCTGGCCGGATCGTTTTCGGGAACGTGTTCGGCAAGACCAGAATTCTTCGGAGTCCCTGAGTCAGATACTGCTCGATTCGACGTGCCCGGATGGCCTCCCAGCGGCTACAACGGGGCCCGTGATGGGTCCTCCTAGGCGAAGTGCGCACTCTCCGGAGCGCCGCGAGCGGGCGCTGGATGCCCTCGACGGCGGCAGGTTCGATGTCCTGGTGGTGGGCGGGGGGATCAATGGGTCGGTATCGGCCCTCGCTCTCTCGGCCCATGGCCTTCGGGTAGCCCTCGTCGAACGCCACGACTTCGCCTCGGGCACCAGCCAGGAGTCGTCGTGCATGGTGTGGGGCGGCTTCAAGTACCTCGAGAGCAATGACCTGAAGCTGGTCGCCGGTCTGTGTGACTCCCGTAATCGCCTGGCCAGGTCGTATCCGACCCGTCTGGCGGAGGCTCGCTTCATGGCTGCGCTGGACCACGGTGCGCCCTTCCCTCCGTGGTTTGCAGCACTCGGTGCCGTCGCGTATTGGGGGCTCGGTCGCCTGGCCACCCAGCCACCGCGCCACCGGTCAGCGGCCACCATCGGGCGCCTCGAGCCGACAGTCGACACCTCGACCGTACGGGGTGGCATCGAATACTCCGACTACCTGCTGGTCGACAATGACGCCCGCTTCGTGTCCGAGATGGCCTTCGCCTCTGTCCGTCACGGGACAACCATCGCCAACCGGGTGGAACTGGTCGACGCCGAGCATGTAGTCGAGGGCTGGCGAGTCGGCCTTGTCGACCGGGTATCGGGCAGAACCTTGGAAGCGACCGCCACGCTCCTTGTCAACGCCGCCGGCCCTCACGTGCCGGTCGTGGGCAACCTCCTGGGGGCGATGACCGATCATCACCTGGTGTTCTCCAAGGGCGTTCACCTGGTCGTGCCCCGCATCACCGACTCCGGCCGGATCCTGGCCTTCTTCGATGATGACGAGCGGCTCTTCTACGTACTTCCCATGGGGAATCGCTCGGTGGTCGGCACTACCGACACCCCTGTCGAGGATCCGACGGTGTCTGTAACCGACGAGGACCGGGTTTTCCTCCTGGACCAGATCAACGCCCGCCTCAACCGGGCCGATCCGCTCTCTGGTCAGGATGTCATCGCCGATCGCTGTGGCGTCCGGGCCCTCGTGGTGGAACCGGGGGACTCGACCGACGGCCGCGACTGGACCGAGTTGTCTCGTGAGCACGCCGTCGAGGTCAACGCGACCCTCGGCGTGGTGTCGATCCTCGGCGGGAAACTCTCGGACTGCCTGAATGTCGGCGAGGAAGTCGTCGAGGCGGCCATGGCTTGTGGTTTGACTCCCGGCCAGGCGCGGGGCCGGTGGTACGGCGAGCCTGGGCCCACAGCTCGCCGGCGCTTCGACGCCAGGGCAGGACGCCTGGCCTTGCCGCCGACGGTTGCAGCCGACCTGTGGCGTCGACAGGGCATGCGGGCCTTCCCGGTACTCGACCTTGTCGACGACGACCGGTCACTGGGCGAGCCGATGGGTGACCTGGTGCCCGTGACCGAAGCTGAGGTGCGCGTCATGGCCGAGCACGAGTGGATCGTGGAGAGCGACGACTTCCTGCGTCGTCGGACGATGATCGCCCAGGTCGAACGGTCAGGAGACCTCGCCGCAGATCCGGCCGTCGACCGGGCCTTGGACATCCTCGGCACCGCCTGACCGGCCGCGTTCGGGGGCTAGCGATTTCTCGCCTTGCCCGCTTCGCCGCTTGACCTCCCTATTGGCTGGTGGAATGGTGGACTGAGCGCTTCGATGGCCGGGGCGAGGTGACAGACGGATTCCCGGCGGGATCCGACAGAAAGGCGGTTTGTCGTGTACCTGTGGAATCGAGTGATGGAGCCGAGTCCGACGAGGTTCACCGACGCGGGACCGGCGATGGTCGAAGCGGTCAACCATGTCAACGAGGTGTCCGCCTACCAGTTCAACCTGTGGGCCGTCGTCCTTGGGCGAGCTGGCTTCGGTGTCTCGGCTCTCTGCCCCGACTTCGGTGCCTTCTCCGAAGAGATGGCCACCCGCGGCCTTGAGGACGCCGCCTTCCGGGAAAAGGTGAGCGCCGTCGGTGCGTGTATGCAGGGAGCACTCGAGGATTCCCTCTGGCAGGTCGTCCACTCGGTAGGCGACTGGCCCGATGCTCCAGCAGTGATTTCCAACGCCATCTGGAGCCCCCAGCAGGGCAGCGACCTGGCCAGCAACATCGCGTGGGCGGTGGAGATGACCACCTATGTGGGCGACGCGTTAGGGGCGCGAAGCGTGGTGTGCGCCGGTGGACCGGGAACCGCAATGACGGTCCGTGTCTACAACGGATACGACTCGGTGGCCGACTGGCAGGAGCGAACGGCGGCGGGGGCGGCGGACGCCGGGTGGCAGGAGCGGATGCAGGCCGTGACGGCCATTGCCGACGCCTCGACCCTCGAGACCAACCTGCTCCGTCGCCTCATCTGACAAGAGAACCGACCAGAGGAAGGAAGCGACCATGTACCTATGGAACCGAAGGTTCACTTTGGACACCGGACGATGGGCCGAGGGAGTGGGGGCCATCATGGCCTCGATAGAGGTCATCAACTCGGCCAGCAGTTACCGACTGGATGCTTGGATGCCGGCCAGCATCGGTCCCGCCAACACCATGGCGTTGTCAGCCCGAACTGAGGCCTATGCCCCGTTTGCCGAGGAGAACGCGGCCCGACTCTCCGATCCCGACGTCCTCGCCGCAATCGCTGCCGCAGGCCCTTGCATCACCGAGGTTGAGGACACCTTGGCTCGGATCGTCCACGTGGCTGGTGAAAGGGGCGACGTTCCAGCAGTCTTCTCCGCGATCTCCTGGCAGGCCCACCCGCACGATCTCAAGGCAGCCATCGGCTGGGCCGTCGAGATGGCCGAGCACGTATACGGAGTTCATGGCCATCCGACCTTCGTCGGTTCCAGTCAGTGGGGTCGGCCCAACGGCCTGATGATCGGCACCAGTTACGAATCGCTGGCCGAGTTCGAGGCCGCTAGCGATGCCATCCAGGCAGAGGGTTCGTTCCTCGACCGCATCCAGAACGCTGTCGGGATGGCCGAGACCATCGAAAGTGCCGTGATGCGGCGCGTCACCTGAGTCTCCTGTCCTGAAGCGAATGGCTGAGGCGTCCGGGCAACAGGCTCGGGCGCCCAGGAGGTCGACCCTCGGCGGGGCCGCCTGATTGCCGGACATACCGGAGACGAGAAGGGGGCCGGAAAGCGCGTGAAGATCTGCAGAGGTACCAAATGAAACTCTGGAACCGGGTGTTCCTGATGGACCCGTGCCGACATGGCGACTCCTCGGATGCTTTGGTGGCGGCCCACAAGGCGGTCAACCAAGCGTCTGACCACGGCTACAACCTGTGGGAGACAGTCATCGGCCCACAGGGTCAGTTCGGCACATCTGCGCTTGTTCCCGATATCGAGGCGTTCACGTCTGGCGCGTTGATGCATGACGACGCTGACGTCGACGAGCTGGGCCGACTGGCCATGGCGGTGAATGGCCTGGTCACGGAAAGGCCGGAGGACTCCTACTGGGACGTCCGGCACGTGCTCGGTGAGTGGACGGAGGTTCCTGCCTACGTCACCAATGTGGTCCACCACGCCCCCCTGCCCCAGATGGGGCCGCTGGTGGGGATTGTCACGGCGGTGGCCGAGCGACTCCACGAGGTCAATGGAGCGCCGATCACCCTTTGCACCAGTGTGTTCGGCACCGGGCCAAGCGTCCGACTCATCCTCGGCTGGGACTCTCTGGCCGCCTGGGAAGAGGGGACAGCGGCCGGTATGGCCGACCCGGAGTTCCAGCAGCAGATCGCCGACGCAGCAGCCCTCCCTGGAGTGGCCCTGCTGGCCGAGTCCAATGTGATGCGGAGGCTTGTCTGAGAGCCCGCCCGTGACGGGACCATGGCAGGCTGTCGCCGTGTATCCCATGTCACGTCAACTCTTCCAACGGCGCCGGTGGGTAGATCCGGAACGCTTGGCGGAGGGACTCGCGGCCTTCGTGGACCAGTTGGCCTGGATCGACGCACACACCGGCCTCTCGATGGCCGGATGGCAACGCACCGACCCTGGCGGCGAAACGGGCGCCATTCTGGCTACCACGATCTACACCGATTACGACTGGTTCCTCCGCGAGGTAGCCCGACTGCAGACGCTTGGTGACTACGCGCCAGTAAACGACCTCGCGGCGACTCTGACCGTAGGCACTGATGTCTTCGAACGTTGGGACGCCCCGGCGGGACTCCCCACCGACTGGGCACTGCCCACGACATTCTTCTGGCAGGTCACCGGACCCTCGGCACAAGCCGGGGACGAGCCCGTCTGGACGACCGTCGAGGGTGTCGACGGCCTGTGCGCATGGTTTCGCGACGAGGTTGAAGTGCGCATCGACGAAAGCCTGAGACGAGAGGCGTGGTCCCGAATCCACTGACACTTCGGCTTTCGACTACGCCGTCAGTCGACTCCGTCGGTCGGCCGCGTCCGGAGGCTGGGATGCCTCTCGTCGACCTCGCAGTCGTGGTCGTCGCGGTGGTGCTGCCACTCCGACAGCGGGTGGCGGACCCACCTGCCCACCGTGTGGGCGAGTTCGCCAGAGCGGGCGAAGACCGGTTGGAACGTCGACTGCCGCTCCACCGGAATCGCCTGGCGCACCCGGGTCCGGTACGACAGGTAGAGCGCCAGGATCCCGAGGCAACTGGCCAGCGACCAGAAGTAGGCGGTCGGCCCGAACGATTCCACGGCGATACCGATGCTCATCGGCGCCGCCATGGCCCCGAAGCTGGACGCCAGCACCAAGGTCGACGCGGCGGCAACCCTCTTGTTCGGTGGGACCCAGTCATTCGCTAGGGCCACGAACTGTCCGTAGAGGGGGAACACGAAGGCTCCGAATGCCATGTTCAAGGCGATCAGCCAGATGCTGGTAGCCGGCGTGACGGCGCCCACCACGGCCAGGCCGCACGAGGTCGCCGTGACCCCCAGGATCACCGCCCGGCGGGGGTAACGGTCCGACAAGGAGCCAAGCGGCATCTGGAGGATCACCGCGCCGACGACGGCGGCCGAGGTGAACAGGGTGATGCGAGCAGCAGACATGCCCGACTGTGTGCCGAAAACTGCGGCCATCGAGGAGGCCGCCGACTGCACATAGGAGCACAGGACGATCCCCACCACGGCCGACGGGATGGTTCGGTACAACTCCCCAAGGGGCATCTTCTCGCCGCTGAGCACTGGTGGAGCGGTCGAGGCCGACAGGGTCACCGGGACCACGGCCAGCGAGATGAGGACCGACGAGAGAACGAACAGCTCGAAGCCGTCGGACGAGCCAAGGTTGAGGAGCATCTGGCCGCCGGCAGTGCCGCCCATCATGATCATCATGTAGGCGCCGAGGATGCTGCCCCTCGTCTCGTTGGTGGCCCGATCGTTCAACCAACTCTCGATGATGACGAAGACGCCGGCGTTGCACAGGCCGCTGACGAAGTAGACGATCGACCAGCTCGTTGTGGTGACCAGGACGGCGTTGACGAGCACGGCGGTTGACGACACCGAGGCCAACGCAGCGAAGACCCGAATGTGGCCCACCGAGGTGAGGGCCACTGGGATGAGCTTGGCTCCCAGCAGGTAGCCGGCGAAGTGGACGGCCATGACGACGCCCATGGCACCCGCGCTGATGCCTTCGGCCTCGCCGCGGACGGGTAGCAGGATGCGCTGGAGGCCGTTGCCGATCTGGAGGAAGGCGAACGCCAGGAAGAGCGCCCAGACGCCGAGCAGGGAGGAGGCGGTCGATGAGCGGCCTGCCGACAAGGCGTTCAACGAAGGGTCCTCACACCCTTCCCGACATGGTCGGGGGTGGCGATGCTGGCGTGGGAGGCTGAGGCATCCATGGCGGCAGACGCCACCGGCTCAGCCATGGGGGCCACGCTCGGTCCGTCGGGACCCTGGACGACGTGCAGCAGCATGCATTCCTGGGTGGCCACGGGATCCGAGTCTGGCCCGGCGAACAGGTCGTGATGGACGTGGAGACGCTTGGCGTCGGCCCCCAATACCAGCGAAGCCGTGTGGATCTCGGTGCCCTGCTTGACCTCGCGTAGGTACCGGATGCGGGTCTCGACGGTGTAGAAGCTGCCGTGGATGGCCAGGTAGTCCGGGCCGAATCCCAGCTCACCCAGAACGGCGTCGGTGGCGTCGCCGAACGCCACGCCGTAGTAGCCCTCGGTGAGGTGGCCGTTGTAGTCGATCCAATCGGCCGGGACGACGGTGCGCCACACCCGGAGGGGTTCTGAAGATGCCACCATCGGGGGACCTCCGGGGTTCCATGGGCCGCTTCAGGATGGGCCCGGGTGCGCGCAATCTACGGCTGAACCCGAGAGATCGGCAATCATCCCCGACGGTCAGGCGGCACAGGGGCTAGGCGCCGACTCAGCCGAGTGGCCCCGGCGGGAGCGTCGCCGGGTCGAGGGTGGCTAGCGCTCCGATGTCGGGAGCCGGCATTGCGCCGAAGACCTCTTCGGCGGCCGCCAGAACGCCCAGAAGGTCGACGTCTCGGCCACGGGGAGCAGAGAACTGAACACCCACCGGAAGGCCCGTGTCGGTGAACCCGACGGGGAGTGATGCCGCCGGTGCGCCCGAGACGGTGATCCTCGAGCAGGAGCGCATCCAGTTGGTGTAGTGCTCGAGATGGACCCCGTCGATTTCGTCCACCCACTCCATGCCCACCGGGAACGGCGGCACCTGGCTGGTTGCCGACAGCAGGGCGTCAAAGCCGGTGTCGGCGAAGAAGGCCTCCCAGGTATGGCGGATGCGCTCCTGAGCATCCACTGCGTCGGCGATCCGTTCGTCGCCGAGGGACAGGCCGAGACGAATCTCGTACCGGGCCGTGGCCTTGATTCGCTGGTCGTCGACCAGTGGAGCCAGCTTGAAGGTCTGAAAGAGGCCGCGGAGGTCCTCAAAGCAGCGGTCGGCTCCACCGAGGTCCGGACAGTCTTCGACAACTTCCCAACCGGCGTCCGACAACACGTCCGCTGCCAGAAGGGTGGCGGACCGGACGGCGGGATCGAGGGGGAGGTCACCGAGGTCGGCGGAGACCGCCAGACGGAGTGGTGTGCTCCTGGGCGCCGCCGGTGTTTCGACCCCGGTCATGGCACTCAGGAACATCGCTACGTCGCCCACCGTCCTTCCCATGGGGCCAACGATGGGCTGGTCGGTTCGAGGATCGGGTGGGGGATCGTGTGGGATCGAGCAGGTTGTCGGGCGAAGGCCGACTACACCGTTGAACGACGCCGGGTTACGCAGCGAGCCACCGAGGTCCGACCCGTCGGCGATCGACACCGAACCGCAGGCCAGGGCTACCGCAGCGCCTCCGCTGGAGCCTCCAGCGCTCCGGGTCGGGTCCCACGGGTTGCGGGTCAGCCCCAGGACTGGGTTGAACGTGTGCGAACCCTTCCCGAACTCCGGGGTGTTGGTCTTCCCGACCGGAACAACTCCGCAGCGCCTGAGGTTCGCCACGAAAGGGTCGTCGGCGGCAGGGACCATGTCGGCGAATACTGGGGAGCCGTAGGTGGTCCGGATGCCCTCGGTCTCCAACAGGTCCTTGAAGGCGGTGACCAGGCCACGCAACGGTGCACCCTCGAGCAGCGTTGGATCGTCGTCGAGGCGGCTTGCCAACTCCCAGGCGGTGTCCCAGTGGACGGTGGGGAGGGCGTTCACGACCGGTTCGGTCATCTCGGCCCTGGCCCGGCAATCGGCAAGCAGTTCCCGACACGATGCCTTGCCGGCCTCCAGGAGGGACTTCTGCTCGGTGGCGGTCAACGCGGCGAGGTCCATCGCCGGGGCACCTTAGGACAACCCGACGATGGAGCCGAAGCGTGGCCCGATCGGCGGGTGACCGGAACCGCCCCCCGTTTCGGGCGGCGGCTTCCTCCATCAGGTATCAGTGTGGGTGGAGTTCCCAGCCGCGGGGGACCGACAGTCCGAACTCTGTGCAGGCATCTGCCACGGCGATGAACAGGAACTTCCCGAACGAGCGCTCGCAACTGATCAGGAACGACGTCTCGCCACCTTCGTCGGCCCGCACCCAGTCACAACTGACACTGCCCAGGCTGCCCGAGAAAACCGCACCATTAGGGGTCAGTTCGTCGGAAAGGTCGAGGTTGCAGATCTTGCTGAGCGCCGCAGTGGCGTTCGAGCCGGTGACCCGCAACATCGCACGTCCGTGGGTGATGTCGATGACCGTCACGAATCCCTCTGTCGGGACCGAGGCCACGATGGCAGCCGACCTCCCCGGGTTTCCGTAGATCGTCCACTCGTCGGGGCGCGTCCCGCACACCAGGTCGCCGTCGACGTTCCGGGTGCTGCTCCCGTAGGGCACGTCCAGAGTGGCCGCGGCTGCCGTTCCGGTGGCGGCCCGCACCTGGACCTTGGTCGTTGCGTAGGCGTCGCTCAGAGTCACGCTCCCATCGGAGGCGCTAATCGAACCGACGTCCACGGGACTCTGCATCGTGATCTCAGACACGCTGGCGGGCTCCTTCGTGGTCGACGTGGGCGTGGTGCTCCTGCACCGTCGCCTTGATGCGCTTGCCGTCCGCCATGAGGACCGTGATCTCGGTCCCAGCGGCCGACAGCGACGGATCGACCTGTCCGAGGCAGATCGATCGGCCGAGAGTGGGGGACATGCGGCTGGAGGTAATCCGGCCCATGATCCGGTTGGAGTCGCCATCCACTATCTGGGCGGCCTCCTCGGGGACGATCGTGCCGTCCACCGTCTGGATGCCCACCAGGATCGGAAGGTCGTCGCGTTCGTAGGCGTGCTTCAGCTCGGGCAGGCCAAGGGTGTCGGTCTTGTCCAGCTTCACCAGGCCGCCGAGGCCGGCAGTCGGGGCCTTCGACAAGCCGTCGGTGTCCTGACCGACGATGTAGTGGCCCTTCTCGAGGCGGAGGATCCGCTGTGCCTCCACGCCGAACGGCGCACAGCCGAGGTCGGCCCCGGTCTCCAGCAGGGCTTCCCACACGTGCAGGGCATGTCCCGACGGGACGTGGATCTCGTACGAGAGCTCGCCGGTGAAACCGATCCGCCAAATGATGCAGTTCTGCACTCCGGCGACCGCGCCTGTCCGCACGCTGAAGTAGGGGAAGGCCTCCGCACTCAGGTCGACGTCTTCAACGAGGCGGTCCAGCAGCGTCCGGCTGTTCGGGCCGGCCACGTTGATGCTGGTCAGACCACCGGTGACGGCCGTGACGTGTACGTCCCATTCCGGCTTGTAGGTCTGCAGCCAGTCCTCGAGCATCTCCCAGACAGCACCGGCGCCCGACGACGTGGTGGTCATCAGCCAGTGGTTCTCGCCGAGGCGGCCGGTCACGCCGTCGTCTGACACGACGCCGTCCTCGGCCACCATCGTGCCGTAGCGCACGCGACCCACTTCGAGCTTCTGCCACTTGTTCACGTAAACCAACTCAAGGAGTTTCGGTACGTCAGGACCCCGGAGGTCGAGTTTGCCGAGAGGGGTCACGTCGATGAGGCCGACGTTGGAACGCACGTTGGTCGCCTCGGCCATGGCGTCGCCGTAGTGGTCCGGACGGATCCACTGGCCAGCCAGAAGCGGAGAGGCGCCGTGCGCCTCGTGCCAGTCCTGTAGCGCCGAGCGACGTACCGGTTCGTGGATCCGCCCGGCTAGGGCGCCGAGCGAGATCGGCGAGTAGGGCGGCCGCCACACGGTGGTGCCTATGTCGGCCATGGCCACCTGATTGGCGTCGGCCAGAACGGCCGCGGCGTTGACCGTCTCGAGCTTGCCCTGGGCGGGACCCATGGTCACGGTGGTGTAGCGCTTCATCAACTCGATGGAGTCGAACCCCTCCTTGGAGGCCTGGACGAGGTCCTTCGAGGACACGTCCTCGGAGAAGTCGACCATGCCGTGCGTGGAGCTGCGATAGCACTCCGGGTGGGCCGATCGGGCCAGGGGAGTCCGGTCGTCGGCCATCTCCGTCGGCTTCTCCCACGTCGGGGGGTTGGCCCGGGCGGTCTGGCTTACCCGATCGTGGCGGCGGCGCAGCGCACGGTTGGCGGCCAGCGCTCCGGTCGCCCGGCCATGAGCCTCCAGGTCGTCGGTCGAACCGTCTCCATCGACGCCTCCGGCGACCAGCAGGTTTGGTGGGAGGTCTCCCGACGAGAAGTAGCGGGCGGCCGACGGATCGTAGATGGGTCGGTCACCGGCCATGTTCAGCAGGGATGTCGGCGCCGTCCATCCGGTGGCAGTCACGACGGTGTCAGCACTGAGCGTTCGACCGTCGGTGGTTGTCACCTTCGTCACGCGACCCTTCCCCTCGACGGACACGATGCCCTCGCCCTTCCTGGCGTCGAGCACGGCTACGACCTCGACGCCAGCCCTATCCAGGTCGGCCACCGCTGCGTCGCCCTCCTCGTTGGCGGTCATGACCACGGCTTTCTCTCCAGGCCTCACGGCGTAGAGGTTGATGAGGCGTCGGGCGGCACCGGCCAGCAGCACGCCGGGGGTGTCGTTACCGGCGAAGACGTAGGGGCGCTCGATGAGCCCAGGGGCCACCACCATCACGCCGGCCCGGGCCTTCACGAGGCGTTCGGGGGCGATGGGGTGGCTTCGCTGATTCACTGCGATCCAGTTGTGGTCGTAGCGGCCGGTGACCGTCGAGTCGACGAGGACCTCCACGTTGGGATGGGCCTCGCACGCCGAGCCCAGTTCGGCTGCTCTGGCGCGCTGGGCATCATCACCCCAGCGGAGATGGCCACCTAGCTCCGTGTAATGCTCGACCAGCATCACCCTGGCGCCCGAATCCGCAGCCGCCAGGGCGGCCCCCATGCCGGCGGGTCCACCGCCGGCGACCAGTACGTCCGGATGGGCGTACCGCTTGTCATAGGCGCCGTGTTTGCTGGTCTTCCAGTGGATCTCACCACCCGGAGCGAACTTCCGCAGGACCTTCTGGTAGAGCGGCCAGAGGAATCGCGGCCGCATGAATGTCTTGTAGTAGAAGCCCGAGGAGAGAAAGCGGCCCAACAGTTGGTTGGCCGCAGCGAGGTCGAACTTGAGGCTGGGCCACACGTTCTGGGTGGACACCACCATGCCGGCCTGCAACTTGCGACTGCCGGCGCGGACGTTCGGCTCGTCACCCACCTGTAGGAACAGGTTCGGGTCCCAGTGGTCGGCTGTCATGATGCCGCGCTTGCGGTGGTACTTCATTGACCGGCCGAACACGTCGACGCCGTTGGCGGCGAGTGCCGAAGCGATTGTGTCGCCCTCGAAGCCGGTCACGGCCCTGCCGTTCCAGGTGAACGAGAGGCTCTTGGACCGGTCGATCACCTCCCCTGGCTGTGTGGGAAGTCGGTTGCTCATGACGCCTCCTGACCACGGATCTCGTTGGTGGCCGTGTTGCGCTCGATGGTGAAATAGCGGCGGCAACCGCCACGGCAGTACCAGGTCTCAGTGACCCAGTCGGCCGGGTTGTGCCGCATGTAGAGGTACTCACGCCACTCGCTCAGCGAGCAGGTGGCGGGATCAGGACGGGAGACGACCTCTCCCGCCGGACGAAGGTCGCCGGAGTTCCGGGGACCACAGTTGGGACAGGGAACAACGATCATCAGTGACCCACCGCCGCAGCGCCCTTCTCACCGACGAGGTCTCCCTCGGTGAAGCGCTCGATGCCGAAGGCTGCGATCAGGTCCGCATTGCGGCCGGTGGCGATCGTCTCAGCCATGGTTTCACCGGCCACCGGGCCGGCCTTGAATCCGTAGGTTCCCCAGCCGACGTCGACCAGGTAGCCCTCGACGGGCGTGTTGCCCATCACCGGGGAGTAGTCCGGGGTCATGTCGCAGAGCCCCGACCACTGTCGCAGCAGGCGCATCTTGGAGATGCCGGGCATGAGTTCCAGTACGTGTCCGGCCAGCTCCTCGGTGAACTCCAGGGTGCCATTGACCCGGTAGGTGCCAACCGGGTCCACCGACGCACCGAAGACGAGCTCTCCGCGGTCGGTCTGACTGACGTAGACGTGCAGCGATCCCGACACAACCACCGTGGGCAGGAAAACCTTGCACGGCTCGGTGACCGCGGCCTGCAGCGGGTGTGTGGTGATGGGAAGCGGCACTCCGGCCATGTTGGAGATCAGCGACGCCCACCCCGCCGTGCAGTTGACGACGATGGGTGCGCTGATGTCACCCCGGCTGGTCTTGACGCCGGTGACCTTGCCGCCGGCGCCCTTTCCGCCGGGGCCGGAGCCGCCTTCGACCATGATGTCGAGCACCTCGGTCTCTTGGAGAATGTGGATGTCGTGTACGTCCGCACCTCGGGCGTAGCCCCACACCACGGCGTCGTGGCGGACGATCCCGCCCGGTGGGTGATGCAGCGCCCCCAGGATGGGGTACCTGGTATCCGGGGATATGTCGAGGCTCGGTGCGGCCTCCTTGACCTCCTCGGGGCCGATGACCGACGAGTTGATGCCCTGGAGTTTGTTGACCTCGGCCCGCCAGTGCATGGTGCGCAGCGCAGAGTCAGTGTGGGCCAAGGTCAGATGGCCGCGCTTTGAGAACATGACGTTCAGGTTCAGGTCGGTAGCCATGGAGTTGTAGAGGTCCAGGCCCCGGTCGTAGAACGCCACGCCCTCCGGCGTGAGGTAGTTGGACCGAACGATGGCGGTGTTGCGGCCCGAACCACCGCCGCCGATGTAGCCCTTGTCGACCACTGCGACATTGGTGATGCCATGGTTCTCGGCCAGGTAGTACGCGGTGGCCAGTCCGTGGAGGCCGCCGCCGACGATGACGACGTCATAGGACGATCGCATCTCCGGTCGGCGCCACATCCGTGGCCAGTCGCCCCGGGTCAGGCCGTGCTTAATCAGCGCGCCTGCGGAGTACTTCGGGGGTCGGTTCCCCATGGGAGATGCTTCCTTCCTCAGTCGTCGACGCCACGCCACGGAAGCGGGTTGACCCCGGTGCCGTAGAGCGGCTGGTCGTCAGATTCGTCGCCGGACGGGATCCTGGCGACCCCGGTGAACCGGTCAGCGAGCATGTTGTGGAACCGGTGGAGCGGCTCCTCGAATCGCGGGGAGAGACGGCCGGGCGTGTAGCCCCCGGTGGTCAGGCCTAACTGGCCGCGCTGGACGATGTCGAAGTCCTCGTAGTTCACGTCCAGCCAGAAATCGCGGGTGGTGGCGAAGTCGTCGTCGGACACGTGCGGATTCGAGGGGGGCAGCAGCCACGTGCAGATCTCGCGGGTCAAGCCGGGCGCCAGCGGCTCGAGGCGCATCACGAAGACGTGGTTGGGGAGGACGCTGAGGAGGACATTTGGGAAGAGGGCAATGAACCGTCCGCTAGCGAGGTTGGAGTGGTCGAGACCCTCGGCGGGGGGCATGGTCGACCAGTCACCTCGTTCATCGGTGGACATCGGCGTGGTGGTCTGCCCGCAGTACATGCCCGCACCCTGGAAGCGGTAGTGGTTCTGGACACGGGACACCTTCGACAGTTCTGGATGGACCCAGTGCAGGTGGTAGTACTCCTGGAAGTTCTCGCTGACGAGCTTCCAGTTGGCATCGATGTGGAGCGTCTGCGTCAGGTGGGCGCGCCAGTCGTCCAGCCGGTACCCGGCCAGTCGTGCGTCGAGGTCTCCGAACCACTGGCCTATCGGAGCCACATCATCGGACAGGCTGACAAAGAGCAGGCACTGCCACGCCTCGACCCGGACCGAGGTGAGGCCGTAGTCGTCCACGTCGAAGCCATCCACGCCAGCGTCGGCGAACTGGGGAGTGGACACCAGGGCTCCGTCGCGGTCGTAGCCCCAGCGGTGGTACGGGCAGCGGATCGTGGAGCCCAGAGTGCAGTCGTCTCCGAGTAACTGGGTGCCCCGGTGGCGGCATGAGTTGAGGAAGGCCCGGAGTTCGCCCGAGGAGTTGCGGGTGACGATGACGGAGCGCCCGGCGACGGTGCGAACGATTGCGCTGCCGGGCGCGTCGAGCTCCCCGTGGACTCCGACGCACACCCAGGACGTGGCGAAGACCCGGTCCTGCTCCTCGGCGTAGAACTCCCGGTCGACATAGCAGTCCGCCGGCAGCGCGTGGGCCTCATGGACAGGACGCCGGGTCCCGATCCAGGCGTCCTCGGAGGCCCATCGGGACGCCGGGACTGCGTGCAGAACGTCGGTGGGGAAGGTCATGGCGGTCTGTGCCCTGCTGGCCGGTACCGGCGCGCTGGCAACTGCGCGGGAACCGTATGCCCGGTTTCACCCCATGTAAATGATCAGTAATCTCATGGAGGTATGAATCAGATAACTAGCCGGCGGAACTCGACATCCGACCTGCCCTCAATCCAGGGCCTCAATACGTTCGCCATCGTGGCCCGCCATGACAGCTTCTCCAGCGCCGCCGAAGAACTGGACATCGGGCAGTCGGCAGTAAGCCACGCCATCCGCCAGTTGGAAAGGTGGTTCGGCTGCTCGTTGTTCGAACGGGACCACAGCGGCATCCGCCTCACTGACGAGGGACGGATCCTCGCTGACGGGGTAGGGGCTGGACTGTCCCGGGTGCACCAAGCAGTCCGGGATGTCCAGCACCTCCACGACCACGACACGGAGGTTGTGACCATCTCCGTGTCCACGGCGACCGCCTCCAATTGGCTGATTCCCCGACTCGCCCGCTTCAAGCAGGACCATCAGGAGATCGACGTCCGCTGCGTGACCACGGATTCGGACCGCAACTTCGACACCGGTTCCGTCGACCTGTTCATCCCGGTCGGCCGGGCCCGGTGGCCAGGATGTCAGCGCTGGCCCCTGATGGCGGAGACCGTCTACCCGGTGTGCAGCTCTGCCTACGCTGCTTCCGTTGGGGTGTTGCCATGGGACATCGAGGTACTGATGGCCGCCCAACTTCTGACGCTCCAGGAGAGGCACCGGTCACGGATGCGGTGGTCGGAGTGGTTCCGCTCCGTTGGCGCCACTGTGCCGGAGGGCGTCGGCCAGGGCATCACGAACGACTACACGGTGTTGCTCCACGCCGCCATGGAGGGGCAGGGCGTCGGCCTCGGGTGGCACCACCTCGTAGGCGAACTGGTGCAGCAGGGCCGCTTGGTCCGGCCTGTCGCCGAGGAGGTCACCACCGACGAGCCCCTCTGGCTGAACGCTCCACCCGGGCGAGCACTCACCTCGGCCACAGAGGCCTTCCGGAACTGGCTCCTGGCCACTGCCTGAACCGCCCTCCCACGGAAGCAGCCAGCCGAGAGGTCGGCCTAGTGTGGACCGATGCCCGAACTTCATGTCGTCGACCACCCACTGGTCGTCCACAAGCTCACCCAGATGCGCAGGGCCGAGACCCCCAGCGAACGGTTCCGTCAGCTTCTCACCGAGACGGCACTGCTCTTGACCTACGAGGTCACCCGGGAACTCCCGCTCCAGGAGGTCCGCATCACCACACCGCTGAGCGAGACGGACCAACCCGAGCTCGTCGAGGAACCGGTCGTGGTTTCCATTCTGCGAGCCGGCAACGGCCTCCTCGATGGCGTGTTGCGGGTGATCCCCTCGGCGCGAGTGGGACACGTCGGGCTCTATCGGGACCACGACACCCTCGAAGCCGTCGAGTACTACTGCAAGCTCCCGCCGGTCGAGGGCCGCACGGTGATTGTGGTGGACCCCATGCTGGCCACAGGCAACTCCGCCGCCGCAGCACTCGAGATCGTGAAGCGAGGCCACCCGGCGGCCATCCGTTTCCTGTGTCTGCTGGCAGCTCCCGAGGGCATACAGGCCCTGCACGCCGCCCACCCCGACGTAGCGATCTGGACCGGGTCGGTGGATGAGCGGCTGAACGAGGTCGGCTACATCGTTCCCGGCCTAGGCGACGCCGGTGACCGGATATTCGGCACGACCTGAGTTTCGGGCCCGGCGTTGGGTCGCTGTCGTCGCCGGACTGGGGCTCAGCGCCGCACTCTGGTCCGCCAGCCCGGTCCGTGCCCAGGAGGCCCCGGCGGCCGGGGCGGCGATGTCCACTGCGCCTCCGGGAGTCGTCCACCTCACCTTCGACGATGGCCCGGACCAGCTGTTCACACCAGTCCTCCTCGATCTTCTCGACCGGCACGGGATCCGGGCAACGTTCTTCCCCCTCGGCCGAAACCTGGAGCAGCGATGGGGGAGCGACGAGGTCCAGGATCTCCTCAATCGCGGACATGCGGTCGGGAACCACACCACCCACCACCGCCAGCTCACCAAGCAACATCCGTGGCGGATGGCTGCCGACCTCCACGAGGCCTCCGAGCTACTGGACACCCTTACCGGCTATCGACCGGCCTGCTACCGGGCGCCCTACGGCGACCGCGACGACACGGTGGACGAGGTGGCCAACTCGCTGGGAATGGTCCATGTCGGCTGGACGGCCGACCCCCAGGAATGGCGGAATCCGTGGGTGCCTCTGGTTCTCGACTACCTGCTTGGCGAGAGACACCACGGGTCGGTGGTCCTGCTCCATGACCGGAAGTGGCTGAGCCTCCACATCGTGGACGAGATGGCCCAACGTTTCATCGCCGACGGCTGGTCCTTCGACGTGGTGCCCGACTGCCGTCAGGGCTGGGAGCGCGAGGCGCGAATGGCCACCCGATACCCAGGCGATCCTCCCGTCGGGCGTGTAGAGGCCGTGGCAGAGGTCAAGGGTGGCTTGGCCGTCGTGGGCTGGGCCTATGACGCGGACCGGCCGGACGGGGGCCTCGTGGTCAGGGCCGCCCTCGACGGCGACCGGGTGGTAGATATCGCGACGACCGTGCCCGACCACGGCTTTTCAGTCATAGTCGACGGACCTGTTGCTGTTCCCCTGTGTGTCTGGGTCGCCGATGCTGGCGTGCCACGCCACGACAGCCACCTCGGGTGCCACCGCCCGGGCCCGATCCCGGACTGGCAGCCCCCCGGGGGCTGACCTCCACCTACGCTGCCGCCGTGGAATCTGCTGGGCACGACCACTCCGGGGTGAGCTGGCCCGCCGGACCCCCTGACGCCGAGGCAGCGGACCTGCTCCGCGTCCAGCACAGGGTCGCCACTGCCATGGGCGTCATGGCCACCTTCGACATCGGTCCCCGCCCCGATGCCGGACCCGGGCCGGCTATCCACGCCGCGAACCACCGCAGTCTGGCCGACCTGCTCCTGTCTACGGCCACCTTCAGCGCCTGGGGCTGGCCAATCCGACCTCTCGTGGCCGGCGACTACTTCGACAAGGCTGGCATCGGACCACTCCTGCGAGCCCTCCGATGCATTCCCGTCCACGGCACCGAGGCCCTCGACATGGCCGCCGAAGAACTGGCGAAGGGCTGGTCCATCGCCATCATGCCCGAGGGACGGGTCGTCCCCGAAGACGAGTGGGCCGAGACCGGCGTAGGTCGAGCCCACCCGGGCATCGGTCGCCTCGCCATTGACACCGGATTGCCGGTGGTTGCCAACGGAGCCGTCGGCACCGAGCGACTCTGGCCCCGCGGGCGACCCTTTCCCAAAATCCGACCGTGGCGACGCCCGCGACTTGTGCTCAGGAGCGAGGTGGTGGGGCCGGTTCCCGACGGGCGGTCCCGCGAGGCAACCGACCGGATCATGTCCGCCATAGCCCGTTGCGTCGCCGCCTCCGACGGAGTCACCGGAGACCGTGCCTGACGTCGTGTCGTAGAACGACAAGCCGCTATCCGCAGACGTCAGTTGGCTCGCTAAGTTCGCCCTATGTCGCCTGCGGTCCCGAGTCCACCGACGAGGGACGAGGTCCTGGCCACCGAGGATCCCTCGGCCACACTGGCCAACGTCCGACGCAGAACACCCGACGGCCGGGCGGGCATGGGCCCCGTGGCCCACATCGTCGACGAACGGAACAACCTTCTGGCCCGTGCCTGGGACCACTTCGACGCCCGGATGCTCGGGAGCACGGTGGGCGCCGAGCTGACAGGCCTCGATCTTTCCAGAGATCTGCCCCAAGGGGCTGTCGAAGAGGTCCAGGAGGCGCTTGACGCCTACAAGGTCGTCTTCTTCCGTGACCAGCACCTCTCTGCCGAGCAACACCTGGCCTTCGCCCGACGCTTCGGTGACCTCGAGGTGCACCCATTCATCCCCTCAACCGAGGAGCAACCCGAACTCGTTCGATTCCGCAAGGGAAACGACACCGCCGGCTACGAGAACAGTTGGCACCACGATGTGACTTGGCGAGAGTGCCCGTCCCGTTCCACCATCCTGCGGGCCGTCGAGGTGCCAGAGGTGGGTGGCGACACCCTCTTCGCCGACATGTGCGCCGCCTACGACGGCCTACCGCCCGAACGGAGGGCCGAGGTGAGCGACCTCGTTGGCATTCACACCTTCCTCCGAGCCTTCGGTCGCAATGTGCCCGAGGGTCGCGAGGAAGAGATCCGTCAGCGGTACCCGGACGTCGAACACCCGGCGGTCTGCACCCACGAACGGACTGGTCGCCGGCACCTCTACGTGAACCGCATCTTCTTCGAACGCTTCTCCGACCGGAGCAGGGAGGAGAGCATGGAGCTGCTCGACGAGTTGTGTCGACAGGCTGACTATCCGGAATACCAGTGCCGCTTCAGATGGGAGCCGGGATCCATCGCATTCTGGGACAACCGGGCCGTACAGCACTATGCCTCGAGCGACTACTGGCCCGACGTGCGGATCATGGAACGGGCCAGCATTGTCGGGGGCCGGCCGGTTCGTTGAGAGGGCCCGGTGGCAATCCGGACCCCCGTTGCTACAGGCTCTACCAGATCCCGGCGGCAATTCCGCCGGCGAGGGTGGCCCCCAGCATCCGGGCGGCAGCCAGGTGGTCGTCGCACAGGTCTCCGCTGGCGACGACCGGCTCGAGCCCCGGTCGCCATTCCAGGCCGGTCGCCAGCGGCGCGACCGCATCCACCGCCGCCGCGCCTCCGTCGCCCGCCTTGACGATGAGGCCGTAGGGCCGACCCCGGGTGTGCTCCAGGCACGGGTAGTAGGTGCGGTCAAAGAAGTCCTTCAATGCACCCGACATGTATCCGAAGTTCTCCGGGGTGCCGAGGAGGTAGCCATCAGCGGCCAGCACGTCTTCCACCCCAGCCTCCAAGGCTCCGAGCATCCGGACGTCGACGCTCATGCCGGTCGCCTCGATTATCTCCGGATCGCGGGCGCCGTCGACTGCTGCCTCGACCAACCGGGCCGTGCTGCCGGAGGCCGAATGGAAGACGACGAGGAGTTCCGGCACCGACTGCCGCTCAGAAGTGGTACGGGAAGCCGGAGAAGTCCTGCGGACGCTTGTCCAGAAATGCGTCCCGACCCTCCTGGGCCTCCTCCGTTCCGTAGGCCAGCCGCGTCGCCTCCCCGGCGAATACCTGCTGGCCGACCAGGCCATCGTCGATCATGTTGAAGGCGAACTTCAGCATCCGCTGTGCGGTCGGACTCTTGGCGTTTATGACCGACGCCCATTCCAATGCCACTTCCTCGAGGTGTTCGTGGTCGACCACCTGGTTCACCGCGCCCATCTGGTGCATGGTCTCCGCGTCGTACTCTCGCCCGAGGAAGAAGATCTCCCGGGCGAACTTCTGACCTACCTGCCGGGCGAGATACGCCGAGCCAAAGCCTCCGTCGAAGCTGGCCACGTCGGCGTCGGTTTGCTTGAAGCGGGCGTGTTGTCGGCTGGCCAGCGTCAGGTCGGCCACCACGTGAAGGCTGTGGCCACCTCCTGCCGCCCAGCCCGGCACCACTGCGATCACCACCTTCGGCATGAAGCGGATCAGGCGCTGGACCTCGAGGATGTGAAGCCGCCCGGTGCGGGCAGGGTCCACCGAGTCGGCCGTCTCCCCGTCGGCGTACCGGTAACCGTCCTTCCCGCGAATCCGTTGGTCGCCACCCGAGCAGAAAGACCACTCACCGTCCCGCTGTGATGGCCCGTTGCCGGTCAGAAGCACCGTGCCCACGTCCGATGTCATCCGGGCGTGGTCAAGGGTCCGGTACAACTCGTCGACGGTGTGGGGCCGGAAGGCGTTTCGCACCTCCGGACGGTCGAAGGCAATACGAACCGTGCCCTGATCGACGGCTCGGTGGTATGTCAGGTCGGTCAGGTCGAACCCGGGGACCGTTTCCCAGCGGGCCGGATCGAAGGGGGAGGCACTCATGTCCCGGAGCCTAGGGCCCGGTGCCGAGTGCTCTGGAAGTGGTCCGTACCATTCCGTATCGTGGAGCACACTGTCGACGTCCGGCGCGAACTGGTGATCGAATCACCCGCCGGGCCGGTGTGGGCGGTGGTGGCCGCCGCCGAGCGTCAGGCCGAATGGTTTCCCGGGATGGTGTCCTCGAGGGTCGAGGGGGCAGTGAGGACGGTGGTGGCCGCCGGTGGAGCTCTGTTCCAGGAGGAGATCCTCGCCATTGACCACAGTCGTCGTACATTCGAATATCGGATCACCGGCCCGATCCTCGTCCATCACCACCTCGGTCGGATCAGTGTGTTGGACGACGAGGCGGGGTGCAGGGTCGTCTACGAGCAGGAGATCGACCCCAAGGCCATGGCGCCTGTCCTCGATGCCGCTGTGGGTGACGCTCTGGAGGGTTTACGGGACCTGGTGGTCCACGGCCGAACCTCCCGAGGCTGGGAGTCGCCCGCGGAGGCTTCGCCCGGGGACGGGACCGAGGGGAATATCTGATGTCGCGTCGGATTCTCTTCGTGACCACCGACCAGCAGCGCTACGACGCCTTGGGCTGCAACGGTGGCCGCATCGCGCGAACGCCGGTCGTCGACCAGTTGGCCGCCGCAGGAATCCGCTACGAGCGAGCCATCCCGCAGAACGTGGTGTGCATGCCTTCGCGGGCCACAATGCTCACAGGCCAGCACGTCCGCAACCACGGAGTCTGGATGAACGGCGTGCCGCTGCCCCACGACGCTCCGTCGGTGTCAAGCCTCCTCCACAGTGCCGGTTGGCGGACCGGACTGTTTGGCAAGGCCCACTTCGAGCCCTTTCTCGACCCGTTCCTCCGCTTCCCCGAGAGCCGCATGGGCAGGCATCGGCAGACGGACGAGGATGGCCGCCCGCACCGCGGCTTCGACCACATGGAGTTGGCTGGACACGGCGGGGCCGGACTTGTCCACTATTCAGGTTGGCTTCGGGAGAACCATCCGGAGCACTTGGCCAGCTACTTCCCGCCAGTGGACCGCACGCTGGACGTCAACGCCGATGGGGGTGGGGACACCGGGGCTCCCCAGGTAAGCCACAACCCGATTCCGCGTGACGCCTACCACACCGACTGGGTGGTCGATCGTGCCCTTGCGTGGCTGGATGGCCTCGAAGATTGTGACGACTGGTTCTGTTGGGTGAGTTTTCCCGACCCCCACCACCCATGGGATCCACCGGCGTCCGAAGTGGGTCGCGTGCAATGGCGGGACCTAGACCTCCCGGCCGGTTATCCGGTCGACCGGACAGAACGGGAGGCACTGCTCGACGCCAAGGCCCCACACTGGCGCCGGTGGTACGACGGCGACCTTGTCTCCAACTACGAAGCCCCAGCCAAGTGGGTGCCGGCCACCCTCACCGCCGACCAGGTTCGTGAGGTCGACGCGCGCACCCATGTCTCGAACGAGCTCATCGACGAGGCGCTGGGCCGCCTCCTGAAGGCGCTGGACCGAAGGGGATGGGACGAGGACCTCGACGTCGTCTTCACCACAGACCATGGCGAGTTTCAGGGCGACCACGGGCTGCTCTTCAAGGGGCCCTATCACGTTGACTCGTTGATGCGTTTGCCACTGGTGTGGAGGCCTGCGCCGTCCCGTGGCGTTGTCCCTGGGGTGGTGGACGGCCCGGTGGGGCTAGTGGACCTGGCCCCCACGTTCTGTCAGATCGCCGGACTGGAGGTCCCCGACTGGATGGACGGGGCACCGCTACCCGCTTCGTCCGCCGGTTGGGCGTCCCGGGAGCGTCCGGCCGTCCTGACGGAATGGGACAGTCGCCATCCGTCGGGGGCAGAAGTCCATCTACAGACGATCACCCTGGACGGAATGGTCTGCACCCGCTATGAGCCGGGAACCAGCCACTCTGGCACCGAGGGCGAACTGTGGGACCTCTCCACCGATCCGTTGCAGCGGGTGAACCGTTGGGACGACCCGTCCTGCCGCTCCATGCGGGATGCCTTGGTGAACGAACTCGACGCCCTGTTGCCGGAGAGGCCGTCCGATCCCCTCAGGGTCGAGGCGCCGGTCTAGCTCTTCGGTCGGGTCCCGGTAGCGAGAGCTCCCCGCGGTCGGCCAGGCAGCGCTCTAGGGAATCAGGGGTTCCGGGAACCACGCCCAGGGCCTCGGTGAGCCCCATCGCCAGCAGATCCTGGTAATCGGCGGGAAGCAGGTCCGAGACGACCTCTTCGAACCAAGGCTCGTAGTCGGCCCCTCCACCCGGGTCTCCGCCAGAGCGAGATCCGAAGCCGGTGATGACCGCCATGCCCGTGGGGCCCACGTCCAGTGTCGTCACCGAAAGGTCTCGTCGGTGACGACGGAGAGCCACGACGACCTTCCAGACGTCGCCGCTCCAGAAGACCGTCGTGCGCTCGCGGCCGGATGTCTCGGCATTCATGGGCAGGACGTCGTGCACCAGGACCACGCTGCCGGGATGGGCGAGACGTTCTAGGGCCAGAACGTCGGCCAGAGCCACCTCGAACAGGTGGAGGCCGTCAACGAAGGCAAGATCCAATGGCCCGCCGAGCAGCGCCGGAACGTCGTGCTCCCGGAAGAGGGACTCTGACCTCTCTGCCACCACCGTCCAGTCCGGATGGTCCATCTCGGCGATCCTGGGTTCGGGGTCCACCCCGAGTATCCGTGTCGTCTGACCAACCAGGGACATCGAATCCCCTTCGTGAACGCCGATCTCCAGGTAGGTGCGGGGCTGAAGCCGGCGGTGCAAGTCGGAGAGCAGGTCGAAGTAGCTCGGGTACGGATCCTCGCCGCGGCGCTGGCCGGCAGTGTTCACCGCTCCCTCCGCCACCACACGCCGGTCCAATCGATCTCGACGATCGGTTCGTGTATTCCGTTGACACCCCGGTAGTCGGCTACCGCCCGGCGGCACGGCTCGAAGGCTCCGTAATCGTCCACGATGAGGATGCCACCCACCGACAGCTTCGGGTACAGGTTCTCGAGCGCCTCCCACGTCGACTGGTACAGATCACCGTCCAGACGAAGCAGCGCCAGTTTCTCGATGGGAGCGGCCGGCAGGGTGTCGCAGAACCAGCCCTCCAGGAACCTCACCCGGTCGTCAAGCAGCCCGTAGCGAGCGAACGCCGCTTCGACCTCGACCCTGGGGACCGCTAGGGCGTCTATCCCAGAGAGGTCCACACCCTCGTCGGCTGGCCACCGCTCAGCGTCGGGGGCGGGTAGGCCCCGGAACGAGTCAGCTGCCCAGACGTTCCGCACATCGTCATCCCACGCCTCCAGTGCGGCCCTCATCAGGATCGTGGCTCCGCCCCGCCACACGCCGGCCTCGGCCAGGTCGCCGGGCACGTCATCGTCGAGCACGGTGGCCAGAGACTCGGCGAGGTTCTCCATTCGGCGGCGGCCGATCATCGTCTCTGCCACCAGAGGCCAGTCCCGACCTTCAGCCCGCATGGCCGGGTCCACCCCGCTGGCCGACTCACGGCCTTCGGACTCCGGGAACAGGTCTCTGGTCAGGCAGCCGATCATCAGGTCAAGGTGACGACGCCGCAGCCTCGACTCGGAATCCCCGGTCACCACGCCGGCCATTAGATGAGACCCGGACCCTCGCGGCGTCGTCAAGTCGATCCGAGGATCCGAGATGCCTCGTACTGCTCGAGTGCCCCTGACTGAAGCAGCGACTCGATCCGGGCGGGATCCATGCCAAGGTCCTCTGAGCAGAACACCCGTGTGTGTTCGCCGATCATCGGCGCTGGCTCCTGACGGGGGCGGGCCATGGCCGTTCCGGTGAAGCAAGACCCCTCGAAGGTGGTCGTGGCGCCACTGAGACCCTGCTGGGCGATCTCGGCCAGGAACCCCCGGGCCGCCAGGTGTGGGTCGTCCAGTTGCTCGAGCGTGCTCATCACTCGCCCGGCCGGCACACCCTCGGCCTGGCAGAGTTCCTGGACCTCGGCGGGGGAGAGCCCCAATGTCCACTCGGCAATCCGCTCGTCGATCTCCCGTCTGGCGACGTCCCGCCCGGTGAAGTGGTCGTAGGAGGGCGCCCGGGCCCAGTCTGGATCGCCCATGGCGCGCTGGAGGCCGGTCCAGTCGGCATCGTCACGAACGCACACCACGGCCCAGCGCTCCTCGCCCTCGCATGGATAGACGCCCCACGGTGCCCCTTCGGGCGAGTCGTTGCCCCGCGGGCGGGCTGACCCGGGCGAGAGGCTTTCCGACAAGAACAGGTCCGCCAAGGTGGCCATGAGAGCCTCGACCTGTGCCACCTCGACATGGGCACCCGGTGCCCCACGATCACGACCGATCAGAGCCGCCAGTGCCCCGATGGCGCTGATCCGGCCTGCCAGATGGTCAGGATGGATGGCGTTGCTGCCCGGAGGTCCTTCGTCGTCGTCGAACGCCCAGAGCCAACTGAGTCCTCCAGCGGTCTGAAGAGTTGGCCCGTATCCACTCCAATCCGCTTGAAGCCCACGGGAGCCCATCAGTTGGCTGCTCACCATGACCATGGACGCCTTCCGCAGCCGGAGAGACTCCCAGCCGAGGCCGAGTCGGTCCATTGTTCCCGTCGAGTTGTTCTCCACCACGACGTCCGCCCAGTCGAGGAGCCGGTCGGTGACCTCCAGAGCGTCGGGATTCTTCAGGTCGAGACCCAGGCACCGTTTGTTCCGGCTTGACGAGGCGAATGAGGCGGTCATCTCGCCGCCCAGGACGATCCGGATGAAGTCCGGATAGGCGTGGCTCTCGACCTTGACCGTATCGGCACCGTATTCGGCGAGGATCCGCGAGCACTCCACGCCGACACCCCCGTGCCCGAAGTCGGCCACCCGCAGACCCTCGAGGGGAAGGCCCCGGTGTGTCTCAGGCCGCCTATCCCGATCTGGTCGCAGGAGAGCCGGTAGCGACGACTCGAAACGGAAGCGTGGCCCAGCGAACCCTGCCTCGTGCTCGCCGAGTTCCGGTGCCCGGACACGATGGCCGACCCGGTGGCCATCGATCTCCATGGCTCCGGAAACCAACGAGCCGGTCAACGGCCGGTCGTCAGGACCCGGCATGACCTCCGTCCGGAGGAAGGTTCCCCGGGAGGCGAAGTGCTCGTCGGCCAAGACATCGCTCGGAGACAGCAGCGGGGTGGCGACGATGCCGCGATTCTGAGCCTCCCGGCATCCCTCCACCATGGTGAGGCCGGACCAGTGCTCCGCGTACAGCGGGTTGAGGACGTCCAGATTCATCAACCGGTTGAAGAAACTGTCCCAATACTCGTCGGCGAACGCCTCCGGTGAACCCATCCACTCCCACAGAGCCCGCCACTGACCAGGAGCGATCACCACGAGGCGGACCTTCCCGTCAGCGCATTCGACGGTCGGGTACATCGGACTATCACCGGATCGCACCGCTGGTGGGAGCGACGCACGGTTGACGGTGTCGCTGGCGTTGGCGATGCCCCACGTGTTCATCTGGGCAAGTGCCTCGAGGGCCGACACGTCGAGATGCTGTCCACCGCCACCACGAGCCCGATGGACCAGGCCGACGAGCACGGCGAGGGTTCCCGCTACCCCGACTGTGTCGGAGGCCAACGCACCGGGGATCAGCAACGGTGGCTTCCCGGGGATCCCACTGAGGTGCAGCCACCCGGACAGGCCGAACAGGACGTCGTCTGTCACCTCTAGGTGCCGGTCCGGTCCAGTGTGGCCAAGGCCGGAAAGCGACGCGAATACAAGTTCAGAGTTGACGGCCAGTAGATCCTCTGGGCCGACGCCAAGGGTGGCAAGGTGGCCGGGTTGGTACGACTCGACCAGAACGTCTGCCTCTGCCGCCAGCGCAATGAGTCGATCTCGTCCCCCTGCCGTTTCCAGGTCCAGGACGGCACTCCGCTTGTTGGTGTTCCTGACTGCGAAGTGCAGCGACATTCCTTGACGATCCTCGTCGCCTGAAGGACCGGCCGGTGTCGGGGCGAAAGGTGGCCGGCGTCGGCTCCCGGCTCCTTCTGGAGGTTCGATGCGGAGTACGTCGGCTCCAAGGTCTGCCAGGAGGCGGCCACATAGATCACCTCGGACGTCCGTCAGGTCGAGAACGCGGAGGTCCGCCAACGGCCGGTTGGTTGGTGGCGGGGAAGCACCGGGCGCTCGCATCCGGGTGGCCGAGTCCGAGTTCGACGGGGTTGGCGCTGGCATCACCGTGGGTCTAGCACCCGGCCCGGCGCGACTGTGACCCGGGACTACCCTTCGCCCGTGCTCACGCTCCGCTCCACGACCGTCGGGCCGCCTGGTGCAGGACCCGGTCGGGGCAGCGGAGACCCGCCGCGTCGTAGCCGGCCCCTGCCACGCGGGTTTCTTCTGAGCACGGCTCTGGTGCTCGGCCTCTTGGTAGGGCCGGCAGGTGCCGTTGAGGACACGGAGGACATCAGGGATGCGCGAGACAGGAGGGAAGTGGCCAAGAACCGTGCCGCCGATGTCGCAGAGGAACTCCAGCTCGTCGAGGCCGCTGACGAGGAGGTGTCCGACGCACTCCAGTCCCTCGATGAGGCAGTCGCCCTCCAGGAAGCCCGTATCCTCGCCGCCCGCCAGGCCATCGAGGCCGCTGAGGCAGAGGCCACGTTGCGGTGGGTCCAGGCCGAGGAGATACGCGACGAGGTCGTCACCCTTCGCCGTCGAATCCAGGAACTGGCTGTCGACGTCTATATCGGAAGGATCCGTCCCGGAAGTCTGCTCGAGTCCAACGACCTGACCGCCGGGGTTCGACGGGCGGCCATCCTCGATGCCGTCACCGGCGACCGCGGAGACCTGGTCGACCGGATGCGTGCCCTCGAGTCCGACTTGGAGGACGTAGCGCTCTCGGCAGACGACGCCATCCGCGACGCCGAAGTCCGGCAGCGGGAATTGGAGTCGGCGATCCTGTTACTGGACCGCCGAATCGCCACGAAACAGAGTGTTCAGGACGAACTCCGCGATCGGATCGACGACTACGAGGAGGAGATCCGCAAGTTCGAACGCGAGGAGTACCTCATGGCAATCCTCATCGACAACCTGATCGCCGAGGAACTCCGCAAGTCAGCCCCTGACCTGACCAAGGAGTCCGGCCAGGGCTTCATCATGCCGATGGAGGGGCGAGTCGGGTCGGGATTTGGGATGCGGATCCACCCCATCTTCGGCACCGAGCGGATGCACAACGGTGTCGATATTGCATGCGTGCGGGGGCAGCCCATCTGGGCAGCAAAGGCCGGCAAGGTGATCTTCGCGGGGTGGAAGAACGGATACGGAAACGTGGTCCTCATCGAGCATGAGGGACCGGTCATCACCCTCTACGCCCATCAGGAGAAGATCCACGTGTCGCCGGGATACGCGATTGGTAAGGGCGACGTGATTGGGTCATGCGGGTCCACGGGCTGGTCGACTGGACCACACCTCCACTTCGAGGTCCGCACCGGCGGCGAGCCGAAGGATCCCATGATCGTGCTCCCCGGCTGAAGACCCTCCTCCGGCCAGTGCTGTGGCGAATGGCCGTGAACCTCTGGCCAAAGCCGGAGGAGGGGCCCCGCAGGACCCCTCCGATACGGATAGTCCCGGCAGAGGCGGGCGGGAAGTGTCAGCCGACGAAAGCCGAGGCGAACACCAGCGACACGATGGTCATCACCTTGATGAGAATGTTCATGGCCGGACCTGAGGTGTCCTTGAACGGGTCACCCACCGTGTCGCCTACCACAGCAGCCTTGTGGCAGTCCGATCCCTTGCCGCCGTGGAAGCCGGTTTCGATGTACTTCTTGGCGTTGTCCCAGGCGCCACCGGCGTTGGCCATGAAGATGGCCAGGCAGAAACCGGCCACGAGTGCACCGGCAAGGAAGCCACCGAGAGCATTCACGCTGATGAAGCCGAGCAGCAGGGGGACGACGACGGCCAGTGCGCCGGGAATCAGCATCTCCTTTAGCGAAGCCGCGGTCGAAATGGCCACGCAGCGGGCGGAGTCGGGGTTGACGCCAGGCTGGCCCTCGCGCAGCCCAGGGATCTCCCGGAACTGACGCCGCACTTCCTCGATCATCTCCTGAGCGGCACGTCCCACGGCGTCGATGGTGAGTGCGGCGAAGAGGAACGGGAGCATGGCACCGAGGAACAGACCGATGAAGACCTCCACCTCCCCGACGTTCAGCGATAGCGAGCCGCCGGCCTGGGCCACGGCGAACTCGAAGCTCTTGAAGAGCGCCAGGGCTGTCAACGCGGCGGAGCCGACAGCGAAGCCCTTGGCGACCGCCGCGGTGGTGTTGCCCAGGGAGTCCAGGGCGTCGGTCACCTCACGGACCGAGGGATCCAACTCGGCCATCTCGGCAATGCCGCCGGCGTTGTCGGCGATTGGCCCGTACGCATCAACCGAGACGACCACTCCAGTGGTGGCCAGCATGCCGATGGCGGCCACAGCGATGCCGTAGATGCCGCCGTCCAACGCGCCGATCTCGTCGAACGCCATCTCGCCGCCCCAGTATGCGACCCCCACGCCGATTGCCAGGAGGCCGACCGAGGAAGCCACCGACACCATTCCGGCTGACACGCCACCGAGGATTGTGGTCGCGGGACCCGTCTCGGTCTGGCCGGCGATCTTCTTCACCGGGCCGAAATGGTCGGAGGTGTAGTACTCGGCCGTCTTGCCGAGCGCCCAGCCGACCAGGAGGCCGCCGATCACGGAGATGGCGAGACCCATCGGGTTGTCGAAGGCGTCGTTGTCGCCGAACAGCCAGGCGGCGATGCCGAGAGTGGCCACCACGGTGAGACCCATCGCCACGTTGGTGCCCATGTGCAGGGCCCGGGACAGGGCCTTGGTGTCGGTGGATGAGCCGCCCTTGACCAGGAACGAACCGATGATCGAGGCGACCATGCCGGCTAGGGCGATCGCCATCGGGAAGCTGAGCAGCGAGATGTTGGTCACCGCACTGGCATGTTCGGCGCCGAGGCCCAGAGCGAAGGCGACCAGGGAGATCGGAGCGAGGATCGATCCGGCGTAACTCTCAAAGAGGTCGGCTCCCATGCCGGCGACGTCACCCACGTTGTCCCCGACGTTGTCAGCGATGGTGGCAGGATTGCGTGGGTCGTCCTCGGGTATGCCCGCCTCGACTTTGCCCACCAGGTCGGCGCCAACATCCGCGGCCTTGGTGTAGATGCCGCCTCCAACGCGTGAGAACAGGGCGATAGAGGATGCGCCGAGGCCGTAGGCCGTGACGACCTCGAAGGCATCGTCGACCTCCAGGGCGAGGACGAAGACCACGTAGACGGTCATGAGGCCCAGTAGGGCCAGACCCGCCACAGAGAACCCCATCACGGCACCGCCGCGGAAGGCGATGGGCAGGGCGCGGGCCGGCCCGTCCTTGGCTGCCTCAGTGGTGCGAGCGTTGGCCATGGTGGCCACAGTCATGCCGACATAGCCAGCCAGTGCCGAAAGGACGGCACCGACCACGTAGGTCACGGCAGCCGCCGGAGCGATCAGCACGGCTATCAGGATGGCCATGACCGCTACGAAGGCTGAGACCCAGCTGTATTCCTTCCTCAGGAAGGCCCTGGCTCCCTTCTGGATCTCGGTCATCAGGAAGGTCATTCGCTCGTCGCCGGGCGATGCGGCCTTGACGTTGTTGAAGAAGAAGCCGGCCAGCAGCAGGCCCAAGAGGGCCGACGCGCCTGCCAGATACGGGATGGCGTCCAAGGAAGGGTCTCCTCAGGTGATGGGGGACGGTTCTCGTCCTGCCCCGGCAGTGGGGGCGGGCGGGTCTCCGGAGTCGCTCCGGGACGGGACTGACCCTAGCGACCGGGACCCCGGCTCCCGACACCATGAGGCAACGGCAGTCATCCTGTGACAGTTGCCGAACACAGAGGCAGGCGTTCGGCAACAGGTTTCCGGACGTCGCGTAGCCGTGAAGGCGACTTCCTGCGCTTTCATTTGCCACGATGGGGAAGTGGACGACCTGGCTCTGACTGTCGAAGAACTCCGCGCCGGAATGCTTGCCCGACGTCGGGCTCTGCCTACCGGCGTGGTGGCCCGCCACTCGGCTCTGGTCGTGGAACGACTGCGGAACCTGCCCGAAGTGGAGACTGCCGCTTCGGTTGGCGCCTACCTGGGGGTCCGTGGCGAGGTGGACCTCGGAGGGCTCTTCGGCCCGGGGCTTCCCGATGAAGCCCCAGCGGGTGGGGTGGTGCCGGGGAGAGTGGCGTTGCCGGTGACAACGCCGGGGAAGGCCCTTCAATTCGTCGTGCCTGCCGGCCCGTTGGTCGAGGGTCCCTTCGGGATCCTGCAACCAGCGATCAGCCCCGAAGGCGGCGATCCTCTGGACCCCATGGACCTCGATGTGGTCTTGGTCCCGTCGGTGGTCGTCGACCCTCGGGGCAACCGGATCGGCCATGGCGCCGGCTTCTACGACCGGACGTTCGCCGCGGTCTCGGAGGCCAGGCACTCCGGCACTCCTGGAGCACGGATTCCCCTCTTGGTGGGCGTGTGCCACGACTTCCAGGTGGTCGCTGGCATCGAGGCCCGACCCTGGGACGTACCCCTCGACCTGATCGTCACCGAGGTGGGCCTCATCAGGCCCTGACGAGGTCCCGGCAGAAAAAGTGCCGCCAGGCACCATGTGACACCCGCACGCTCCCGGGATGGGCGATGATCAAGCCGTGCGCATCATCGTGGTGGGAGCAGGCGAGGTCGGCACCTACGTCGCCGACCGCCTGAGTGGCCAAGATCACGACGTGGTCCTCATCGAGGCCGACGCTGAGCGGTACCGGCAGCTCGAACAGGAGATGGAAGGCCTCGACGTCCACAAGGTGCTGGGAAGCGGCACCGACCCCGAGGCCCTGCGGGAAGCGGGAGTGGAGGACACGGACCTGCTGGTGGCCGTCACCAAGGGCGACGAGGTCAACATCCTGTGCGCCTTGTTGGCCCGGCACTCCGGCGTTCCCAAGACCGTCGTCCGCGTCGAGTCGCGGCGGTTGCGGAGGGCACAGTCGGCGGCCCTGTTCGCCGGCGCCGACGACCACCTTGTCATCGACCCGGACGAGGAGGTGGCCGACGCCGTGCTGCGTCTCGTCGCCCTCCCTGGGGCCCTCGAGCTCAACGAGATGGCTGGTGGCGAGGTTGTGGTCCTCAGCGCCCGGCTCCCCGGGCACGCCCCGCTGGTCGGCGAGTCCCTTCGCCGGCTCGGCCAGCGCCTCGAGCCTGACTGGGATTTCATCGTGGGGTCGATCACCCGCCGCGAGAACGAGGACGAGGCAGAGCGAACGGTCGTCCCCCGGGGTGACTGGACACTCCGCGAGGGCGACCTCTTGACCGTGATCTGCAAAAAGCGCGCGCTGGAGTCGGTTACCCGGGACCTAGGCCTAGCTCGGGAGGTGCCCGACCACGCACTCCTCCTAGGTGGAGGACGGACGGCCGAGATGCTGGCCGGGTCTCTCATGGAACGCGGCATCGACGTGGCCATCATCGAGAAGCGAGAGGATCGCGCCAGGCAGTTGGCCGATCGTCTCGGCGTCCTCGTCTTCCCGGGCGACATCACCGACGCCTCGCTACTTGATGACGCCGGGGTGGCCAAGCCTCGGGGCGTCGTCGTGGCTCTCACCGGCCACGATGACGCCAACGTCCTCGCCTGCCTGTACGCCAAGACGGCCAGCCGCCGGTACCGCGGCGAGGACGGTCCGGAAACCATCGCCGTGGTGCACCGACTCCAACTTCTGGACCTGCTGGAGGCCCACGAGGTTGACGCCACGATCAGCCCGCGCACCGCAACCGCAAACAGCGTGCTGCGATTCGTCCGCGGCGAGGGCGACACAGTGGCCGCGGTATCCACGTCCCTTCACGGCGACGCCGAAGTGCTCGAGTTCGCGGTGGCTCCGGGTTGCTCGTGCGACGGGAGGTTGATCTCCGACCTCGGCCTCCACGAGGACGTCCTCATTGGGGCGATCGTGCGCGATGGAAAGCCCCAGATCGCCCGGGGACGCAGCACACTCCGGGCACGGGACCACGTGGTTGCCGTGGTCCGGCCCGGTCAGGCCGAGCGCCTGTCCGAGCTCTTCGAGTAGCCCGCTAGGACCTGGAGCCCCGTGTTCCGTCGGATCCTCACCGGAAATACTGCGGGAGTAGGCCTGTCCGAGTCGTGGTCAGCGGCGGGGTCGATGGCTGCGGTCGTTGCACTTGGGGCGACAGCGCTGTTGGCCACCGCCGCGGGGCTGGTGGACCTGCTCGGGGCCGGCGACGACACGGCCGCCCTGTTGGTTGTCGGAGGACTCATAGGACTAGTTGCGGGGCTCCTCCACGCCCGGGCCCGGAGGAACGATCGAATCCGGGATGCTGACGTGCTCGTCGGCACCGTCGCCAGCCTGCTTGGCTTCCTCCTCGCTGTAGCCGGACTTCTCCTAATCGCCGGGACGGCACCCTTCACGGCGTCCGGCGTGCTGGACGCCATCACCGATGCCACGGCAGCGGGGACGACCACCGCGCTGGGCGTTCTCCAGCCACCCGTGGACGACCACGGAGGACGCCTGCTCCTGGCCGGTGCCCAGTGGCTGGGTGGCCTCGGCGCCCTAGTGGTCGGCGTGGCCATCCTGCCGTTCTTCGGCGCGGGACGCGAGTTCGCTGACCGTTCCAGTCGCGTCGGTCGGCGCCCCATGACCCCCGATCAGGCCACGGCCGTGCGGAATCTGCTGGTGCTCCACGGCACGGTCAGTCTCGGCACTTGGGTGGCGTACGCGTTGGCCGGCGCGGCGCCGTTCGACGCACTGCTCCTGGCCATGGCGACGGCTTCCACCGGAGGCATGGCTGTCGGCGCACCGCTGGACTCCGCCTCCCTCCAGTGGGTGGCCGTCGCCGGGATGCTGGTGGCTGGGACCTCGCTAGTGGTGCTGTGGCGCCTAGCCCACGGTAGGTCCAGGAACCTGTGGCGGTCGGACGAGCTGCAGATCTACGTGGGACTGGTCCTGTCCGGCACCCTGCTGTTCCTGCTGTGGACCGATGGCTCAGGTGCCGAGGGGCTCCGACGGGCCGCCTTCACGGTGACCTCATCGGTGACCACCACCGGGTTCCCTTCGGCGCCCGGGGGCACATGGGCGCCGGCCGCACCCGTCCTGCTGCTCGGACTTGCGTCCATCGGTCCCATGGTGGGCTCTGCCGGGGGCGGTCTACAGATCCTGCGACACCGGATCCTCGCCCAGGCCGCCATCCGGGAGATGCTCCGCCAACTGCACCCCCGGAGCCTCACCATGGTTCGCCTCGGGGGTCGCGTGGCCGACGAGGACACCCTGTCAAAGGTCGTGGTCACACAGTTCCTGTTCGTCAGCACCCTCTTCGCCACGGCGTGTCTGGCCGCAATCGGTGGGCTGGACCTTCCCGCCGCCCTGAGCGCTGCGGTCCACGCCATCTCGACTGCTGGCCCGGTGCGAACGCTGGACGGGGTAGTTGTCGACCCGTCCTCATGGCCGGGCTGGGTCCGCCTGTCCCTCCTGCCGGCGATGGTGGTCGGTCGGCTGTCCGTCTACCCGGCCTTCGTAGCCATCGGAACCGGGGTGGGCATCGTCCGGGACCGGACAAGAATCCGGCGACGGTGGCGTTCATGTAGGAGGCATCGGACGTGACCGCAGCGCCTTCTGCTTCGACCCTGGGTCGCAAGAGGAGACGGCTGGCGCGCTGGCAGGCCCTTCGACGCCAGATCCCGTCGATACCGCTCCCCGAACAAGGTGTGGCCGGGCGAGGCATCTGGGTCGGCACCACCCCGCACGTGACCGGGCTCGGTCTGCTCTTCGTCGCCGGGGGGATGCTGGCGGCCGGCCTAGTCGGCTTGGCGTCAGACGCCGACGGCCCGGCGCTCCTGCTCGCGGGCTCTCTCACCGCCGTCGTGGCCATCGCTCTCTGGTGGCCGACACGGCCAGGCCCGTTGGACCACACCGCAGTGTTTACCGCTGTGGGAGGCACCTGGGTGGCCGCGTCGCTGATGGGTGCATTGCCGTATCTCCTCGCCGGTACGTTCGCCATTGATGGCAGGACCTGGCCGGTGGTTCTGGCGGACGCGCTCTTCGAGTCTGTCTCCGGCTTTTCCACCACGGGAGCGACAGTCTTCGGTGCCCACAACCCGATCGAAGCACAGGGGGCGGGCGTGCTCATCTACCGTCAGTTGACCCAGTGGGCGGGTGGCATGGGGATAGTGGTCCTGGTCGTGATGGTGCTGCCATCGTTGCGGAGCAGCGGGCTCGGGCTAATCGACGCTGAGGCACCCGGCATGGGCGTGGATCGATTGGCGCCGCGGATCAAGACCACTGCGGCACGGTTCTGGTCGCTCTACCTGCTCCTCACCGCTGCAGTAGCGGTCAGCCTCCTGCTAGCGGGCATGAGTCCGTTCGACGCCGTTGCCCACGCCTTCACCACAGCGTCGACCGGTGGGTTCTCCACCAAGGACTCCTCGATCGGACACTGGGACAGCGTGGCCATCGAGGCTGTCGTGGTCTTGGCCATTCTCCTCTGCGGGATCAGCTTCGCATTGCACAACAGCGCTCTAAGGGAACGCAGGTTCGGCTACTTCCGTAACCGGGAGTTCCGGACGTATCTGGTCCTCCTCGGCGCATCTGCCACCCTGGTCACCGGCCTCCTCATCCAAGATGGAATGGGACTAGCGAGGGCAATTCGCTCTGCCGTCTTCAACGTGGTCTCGCTGGGTACCAGCAGCGGCTTCGGGAACGCCACCGATCCTGGCAGCCCCGGGGACTTCGCTGCATGGGCTTCCGGTCCGCAGATGCTCCTTCTGGTACTCCTGGTGTTCGGTGGCTGCACGGGATCTACGTCTGGCGGCGTGAAGGTCATGCGGCTCCGGGTGGGCCTCGGACATGCCTACCGCACCTTGCGGAGCTTGCGTCACCCTCGGGCGCTGCTCCCAGTGCGTCTCGGGTCCGGGACCATCCCGGACTCGATGGTGGAGCGAATCGCGGGATTCATGGTGGTCTACGGCCTGCTGGTGGTAGGCGGCACCGTGGTCGTAGCCGCCCTGGGCGCGGATCTGGTTTCAGCGTTCGGCGGAGTTATCAGTGCCCTAAGCAACATGGGTCCGACGCTCGGCGAGGCGGGTCCCACGGCCTCGTTCAGCGACGCCTACTCGGCTCCGGCCCGCTGCGTCCTCGCCATCCTCATGCTCGTCGGTCGCCTTGAGATCTTTCCCATGTTGCTCATGCTGGTGGCTCCGTACCGACGGGTGCGGACTGCCACCGGGCACGCGATCGGATCTCTTGCGGCCACGAAGTCCAGACGAGGGGAGTGACCGGGAGACCGGCCCCGTGCGTGATCAGCGGACCAACAACTCCAGAAGTAGGGCATGGAGTGCTGCAGGATCCCGGCTGCCGCAGAACTCACGGGCACTGTGCATGCCGAGCTGCGCCACTCCGAGGTCCACCGTGCGCAACCCGGTCCGGGTAGCGGTGGCCGGCCCGATGGTCGAGCCGCAGGGGAGATCGTTGCGGCTGACGAAAGACTGCAGAGGCACGTCGGCTCGCTCTGCGGCCAGACGGACCATGGCCATTCCGGGGGCGTCCGTCCCGTAGCGGGCCTTGGCGTTGACCTTGACCACGGGACCACCGTTGAGCCTCACGGGATGTTCCGGGTCGTGGCGGTGGAATCGGCTTGGGTGGGTGGCATGGGCGCAATCCACTGAGAGCACCAGCGATTGCTCAAGGGGGCGTCCCGGAAGTCCTAGGTGCCGGTGCAGGGTGCGGTGGAGTAAAGGGCCAGCGGCTCCGGTTGCCGTCTCGCTGCCAACCTCCTCGTGGTCGAACAGTGCGAGGACCGGGACGAACCGGCCATCAATCGTGCCCGCTTCGGTTAGTGCCCCGGTTCCGGCATGGCAAGACAACAGGTTGTCGACTCGCGGTGCGCTCACGAACTCCTCGTCCGGCCCGGCGAGGCGGGCCGGGACCACATCGTGGAACATCACGTCCCAAGCCAGCACCTCGCTGGCATCCACACCGGCGAGGTCCGCAAGCCGCCGTTCGAAACCTCTGGGCTCGGCGTCGCCGAGGCCCACGACCGGTGCGAGGTCGTCCTGCGGGTCCAGGACCAGGCCAGCCTCGTTGACACCCCCGTCAAGGTGCACGGCCAGTTGTGGGATCCGGGCCAACGGCCGGTCGTCACGCACCAAGACGGCCCGGGCGGGGGCATCGGCTCCTCCCGCCAGCTCCCGATCGCGCAGGAGCACCCGTCCCGAGAGTCCGAGGTCGCGGTCCAGCCACGAGTTCAGCAGGACGCTGCCATATACCTCGACACCAATTCGTCGAAAGCCCTGGTCTCCACGGTCGGGACGGGGTTTGACCCGAAGATTTGGGCTGTCCGTATGGGCACCCACCACCCTCAGAGGCGCATCTGCGGGCCGATCGATATTGGCCCAGGCGATGAGCGCGCCGCCGGACCGGAGATACCGGAGACCTGGTGGGGAGGTGGGCTCGTCGAGGCCCACCTCCGTGAACCCTGCGGCCTCGAGGCGTCGGGCCGTCTCGGCCACTGCGTGGTAGGGACTGGGCGAGGCATCGATGTATGCACAGAGGTCACGGGCCCGGCCCAGGCTGTTGTGGTCTTGGGAGAAATCACCCATTCCGCTATTCTGGTCCGCCAACAGGCCTTGGGCGACCTCCGCCGGAAACACCGGCGAGGGTGTCACGGGCCATCGCTTGCGACCGACGAAGTTCCGGGCGATCTCCGAGGATGGCCAACGCCATCCCCGCTCAGGAGACGACCTCGAGGACCATGACCGTCCAAAGCAGCCCTTTCGCCAACCAGGAGCGTGTCCTGAACGGGGACCTGCCGGAGCCGCAGGGCCTCTACGACCCCCGTTTCGAACGAGACGCCTGTGGTGTCAACTTCGTCTGCCACCTTCGGGGCGTGGCCAGCCACGAGATCGTGCAGTTGGGCATCGGTGCCCTTTGCACGATGCAGCACCGCGGGGCGCTCGGCGCCGAGGTCAATACCGGCGACGGGGCTGGACTGCTCATCCAAGTTCCGGACGGCTTCTACCGCGAGGTGCTGCAGGTCGAGGAGGGCATCGAGTTGCCTCAGCCCGGGGCCTACGCCACCGGGATAGCGTTCCTACCCGCCGAACCAGCGACCGGGAGTCCAGAGCTCGCCGACCGGGCGGCATGCGAAGTGGAACGCCTTGCCGAGGAGGAGGGCCTCGAGGTCCTGGCTTGGCGCGACCTGCCCGTGGACGACTCGATGATCGGGAGTGCAGCTCGGGCCAGCGAACCCGTCTTCCGGCAACTCTTCCTGGCCGCTCGGGCTGATACTGACGGCAACCGCGCGTCCGGCATCGATCTGGATCGCCTGGCCTATGTCCTGCGCAAACGCACCGAGCACGAGATCGTCGTATCTCATGGGCCGGCCGGCACCGGTGGCGGCGCTGGTCGTGGGGAGCACCGCGTGTACTTCCCCTCACTGTCGACCCGAACCATCGTCTACAAGGGAATGCTGACCACCACGCAACTGTCGGAGTTCTTCCTCGACCTGAACGACGAAAGGGTTGAGAGTGCCCTGGCTCTCGTGCACTCCCGGTTCTCGACCAACACCTTCCCGTCGTGGCCCTTGGCCCACCCATACCGCTACATCGCCCACAACGGCGAGATCAACACGGTGCAAGGCAACCGCAACTGGATGCGGGCCCGTGAGGCCCTGATGGCCACCGACCTCCTGCCCGGCGACCTTGAGCGGCTCTTCCCCATCTGCACTCCGGGGGCCAGCGACAGCGCAGCCTTTGACGAGGCCCTCGAGTTGCTCACCCTCGGTGGGTACTCGTTGCCCGAGGCCGTCCTCATGATGATCCCGGAACCGTGGGAGAACCACGCCGAAATGTCCGATGATCGGAAGGCCTTCTATCAGTACCACGCGTCCTTGATGGAGCCCTGGGACGGACCTGCGTCGATCGCCTTCACCGACGGCACCGTCATGGGCGCCGTCCTTGACCGAAACGGGCTTCGCCCCAGTCGCTACTGGGTGACCGCCGAGGGACTGGTCGTCATGGCCAGCGAGGTCGGCGTCGTCGACGTGCCCACCTCCGAGGTGGTCGAGAAGGGCCGACTGCAGCCTGGGCGCATGTTCCTGATCGACACCACCCAGGGCCGGATCATCCGCGACGACGAGATCAAGGCTGGTCTGGAGTCGGCCCGGCCGTACCGTGAGTGGCTGGACCACAACCTCGTGCACCTGGATGACCTCCCGCAGCGGGAGAGGATCCATGCCGATGAAGGCACGCTCGTCCAGCACCAGCAGGCCCATGGGTACACCCACGAGGCACTCAAGCTGCTCCTGGCCCCCATGGCCCTGGATGGCAAGGGTGCCATCGGTTCGATGGGGACCGACACCCCGGTGGCAGTCCTGTCCGACCAGCCCCGGACCCTGTACGACTACTTTCAGCAACTGTTCGCCCAGGTCACCAACCCCCCGTTGGACGCCATCCGCGAGGAACTGATCACCGCCCTGTGCACCACGGTGGGCGCTGAGGGGAACCTGCTGCAACCCACCGCCGACAGCTGCCGCCAGGTCCACCTACCACACCCCGTCCTCACCGAGGAACAGATGGCGGCCCTGACGGGAATCGGCGACAGCGGCGGACCAGAAGGATTCACCGCCCGGGTGCTGGACTGCCGCTACGAGGTTGCCCGAGGCTCCGATGGACTGTCCGCCGCCCTGGACCGAATCCGGGCCGGCGCCTCGGAAGCCATAGCGGACGGCGTAACCCTCCTGGTCCTGTCCGATCGGGGCATCACGGCCGACCTAGCCCCCATCCCGTCGCTGTTGGCCACCGGTGCCGTCCACCACCACCTGATCCGCGAGAAGACCAGGACCCGAGTCGGCCTACTCGTCGAGTCCGGCGACTGTCGCGAAGTACACCATGTGGCCCTCCTTCTCGGCTATGGCGCCTCAGCCGTGTGCCCGTATCTGGCCTTCGCCTCGGTCGACGCCATGGTTGCCCAGGGCCTCTACGGCCTGCCAACAGACATGGCGCCCCTGGCATCCCGAGCCAACGTCATCCGGGCCTGCGATCAGGGTCTCCTGAAGATCATGTCCAAGATGGGCATTTCGACCGTGGCGTCCTACACCGGCGCACAGATCTTCGAGGCCATCGGTCTCGGCGGGGACCTCGTCGAGGACTGCTTCGCCGGGACGGTCAGCCGCCTCGGCGGCATCGGACTCGAAGTTCTGGCCACGGAGGTCGCAGCACGCCACGCCCTCGCCTTCCCTTCCAACCCGGAGGAGCGGGCGCACCGCACCCTCGAGGTCGGAGGCGAGTACCAGTGGCGCCGGGAGGGCGAGTACCACCTCTTCAACCCAGAGACCGTCTACAAACTGCAGCACGCCACGCGCGAGGGCCGCTACGACATCTTCAAGGAGTACACGAGACTGGTCGACGACCAGTCGGAACGCCTTGCCACCATTCGGGGCCTGTTCCGTCTTCGCGACGACCTACGACCACCGGTCCCCCTGGATGATGTAGAGCCGGTTTCGGAGATCGTGAAGCGGTTCTCCACCGGCGCCATGTCCTACGGATCGATCAGCGCCGAGGCTCACGAGACCTTGGCCATCGCCATGAACCGAATCGGCGGCAAATCGAACACCGGAGAGGGCGGAGAGGACCCGGATCGCTTCACCCCGGAGGCCAATGGTGACCTGCGCCGATCGGCCATCAAGCAGGTGGCGTCGGGCCGTTTTGGGGTAACGAGCGAGTACCTGGTCAACAGCGATGACATCCAGATCAAGATGGCCCAGGGCGCCAAGCCCGGCGAAGGCGGCCAGCTGCCGGGACACAAGGTGTACCCGTGGATCGCCCGCACCCGACACTCCACGCCCGGTGTCGGCCTCATCTCACCCCCGCCGCATCACGACATCTACTCCATCGAGGACCTGGCCCAACTCATCTACGACCTCAAGAACGCCAACCCGGAAAGCCGGGTCCACGTGAAGCTGGTTGCCGAGGTCGGAGTGGGGACGGTGGCCGCCGGCGTGTCCAAGGCACATGCGGACGTGGTTCTCATCTCCGGCCATGACGGGGGAACCGGGGCCTCGCCCCTTACCTCGATCAAGCACGCCGGCGCTCCGTGGGAACTGGGCTTGGCCGAGACCCAGCAAACACTCCTCCTGAACGATTTACGTGACCGCATCGTCGTCCAAGTGGACGGCCAACTGAAGACGGGCCGCGACGTCGTGATCGCCGCGCTCCTTGGGGGCGACGAGTTCGGCTTCGCCACTGCTCCTCTTGTCGTGTCGGGTTGCGTGATGATGCGGGTCTGCCATCTCGACACCTGCCCGGTGGGAGTAGCCACCCAGAACCCGGAGTTGCGCAGGAAATTCACCGGGCGCCCCGAATTCGTCGTGAACTTCTTCGAGTACATCGCCGAGGAGGTCCGTGAAGTGCTGGCCTCACTGGGCTTTCGCACCCTGGAGGAGGCAATCGGAAGGACCGAGAACCTGGATGTACGGGATGCCGTGGACCATTGGAAGGCGGCCGGGCTGGACCTATCTCCAATCCTCCACGTACCCGACGTCGGCAATGCCGATCGACACAACACCAGTGTGCAGGACCACGGCCTGGACGCAATTCTGGACCGCACCCTGATCGAAGAGGCTGATCCTGCCCTGTCCGACGGTCAGGCCGTCCGGATCGCCGCCCGGATCGGCAACGTCGATCGATCGGTGGGCACGATGCTCGGGTACGAGCTCACGAAGCGCTACGGAGGGAACGGGCTGCCCGACAACACCGTCTCGATCGACCTGCACGGTTCGGCCGGCAACAGCCTCGGCGCCTTCATTCCGCGGGGTGTCACGCTTCGCTTGACCGGGGACGCCAACGACTACGTGGGCAAGGGCTTGTCAGGTGGCCGGATCACCATCAGACCGCCGGCTGATGCCCCGTTCGTAGCCGAGGAGCAGATCATCGCCGGCAACGTCCTGCTCTACGGTGCCACCTCCGGCGAGACCTTCATCCGCGGGCGGGTGGGGGAGCGGTTCTGCGTCCGGAATTCAGGCGCTACCGCAGTCGTAGAGGGCATCGGCGATCATGGCTGTGAGTACATGACGGGAGGTCGAGTTGTCATTCTCGGCCCGACGGGCCGGAACTTCGCCGCCGGGATGTCCGGAGGCACCGCTTTTGTCCACGATCCGGCTGGCGGCTTCCCCGATCGGGTGAACAAGGAGATGGTGCTGGTCGAAGCGCCTGACGGAGACGACCAGATCTGGTTGCGGGACCTCCTCGTCCGCCATCAGGCCGAGACCGGCTCCGCCGTGGCCGAACGTCTGCTGGTTTCGTGGGAGATCGAGGCTGAGAACTTCGTAAAGGTCATGCCCAGCGATTACAAGCGAGTCCTGGAGGCGGCTGCCGCCGCCCGCGCCGCCGGCGGCGACGAGGTCGAGGCGATCATGGCCTCGACGCGGGCGTAGGACAGGAGACTGGAGAGAGCACCACCATGGGCGATCCACGCGGCTTTCTGAAACTCGACCGTCACCTGCCGGAACGCCGGTCGGTTCCTGTCCGCCTACGCGACTGGAAAGAGGTCTACGAATCCTTCGGTGAGGAGTCACTCCGCGATCAGGCCAGCCGCTGCATGGACTGCGGTATCCCGTTTTGTAATAGCGGGTGTCCACTGGGCAACCTCATTCCGGATTGGAACGACCTGACATACCGTGGCCATTGGAAAGAGGCCATCGACCGTCTTCACGCCACCAACAACTTTCCCGAGTTCACCGGACGACTCTGCCCTGCGCCGTGTGAGGCCGCCTGTGTGCTCGGGATCAACGAACCGCCTGTGACCATCAAGCAGGTCGAGGTGTCGATCGTCGACCGGGCATGGGAGGAGGGGTGGATCGTCCCACTGGTTCCGGCCGAGAACACCGGGCGGCGGATCGCAGTGGTCGGCTCCGGTCCAGCCGGCCTGGCCGCCGCACAGCAACTCACACGGGCCGGTCACGGCGTGGTCGTCTTCGAGCGAGCTGATCGCATCGGCGGCTTGCTGCGCTACGGCATACCCGAGTTCAAGATGGAAAAGCGCCACCTGGACCGGCGTCTCGCCCAGATGGAGGCCGAGGGGACCGAATTTCGGACCAATACCAATGTGGGCGTCGACATCTCAGCCGACGAGCTACGGGCTGACTTCGACGTCGTGGTTCTGGCCGGAGGTGCCACCCAGTGGCGCGACCTCCCCATCCCGGGGCGCGAGGCCGTCGGCATACACCAGGCCATGGACTACCTGCCGGGTGCCAATCGGGTTCAGGAGGGCGACCTCGACGCGGCGCCGATCAGCGCTGAGGGGAAGGACGTGGTCATCATCGGGGGTGGCGACACCGGTGCCGACTGCTTGGGGACGTCCCTGCGTCAGGGCGCCAATTCCGTCCACCAGTTCGAGATCATGCCGCGCCCGCCCGACGAGCGTCCTGACGCGAACCCGTGGCCGACGTGGCCCGTGGTTTACCGGGTCTCGTCGGCTCACGAGGAGGGTGGCAACCGCGAGTACGCCATCAACACGTCGGAGTTCCTCTCCGACGACGACGGCAACCTGACGGGGTTGCGGACACACCGGGTGGAGCAGGTCTCCTCGAACGGTCGGGCTTCCTTCGAGCCCCTCGTGGGCACCGAGGAGGTGTTCCCGGCTGACCTGGTGTTCCTCGCCATGGGCTTCGTGGGTCCGGAGCGCACTGAACTTCTCGAGGGCCTCGGCGTCGAGATGGACGCCCGGGGCAATGTGGTCCGGGACGATGACTACGGCTCCACGGTGGACGGGGTGTACGTGTGCGGCGACATGGGCAGAGGTCAGTCCCTGATCGTTTGGGCCATCGCCGAGGGTCGCAGTTGCGCCGCCGCTGTTGATCGTGCGCTGTCGGGTACCACTCAACTGCCAGCGTCCCTACCGGCAACGGCTACCCCCCTTCGTTGACCGCGGACTTCGTTACGCCGAGGGACGCCCCCATGGATGCGCAGCGTGTGCACCTCGTGCTCGTTCACCGGAACCGCGGAACAACATGCGCTGAGACAACTCGTCGGTTCCTGGCCGACGCTGAAGTCGGCGGGCTCCTCATGACGGTGGCCGTGGTGGACAACGGATCCGACCAGGGGGAACTCGCCGGCCTACGACGAGGTCTGGCGGGCCTCTCCGAGGACGCCGTGTCCGTGGTCGAGGTGGGCGCCAACCTTGGATTCGGACCGGGGGCCAACGTCGGACTGGATCGGTGGTTGGAGGGATCCGACGGCCATCCAACTGGGGAGGTGTGCCTTCTGGCCCCCCATGACGCCCGTCCCGCCGAGGGCACAGTGGTCCGGCTGGTCGACGAACTCCTGTCGCGGCCTGGCGCGGGTCTGGCCTGCGCCGACGTTGGTGACGGTGAGACGCCCCGTGTTCAGCCCTGGCTTGGTCCGATCGGCGAGCCCGCTTCATCGCCATCGAACGGGCATGGGGTCAGGTGGGATCCCGCCGATTACCCCCACGGGACCCTCCTGGCAGCCCGGCGTGCCTGTCTAAAGCAGGTGGGAATCTTCGACGAGCGTTACTTCGCCTACTGCGAAGAGGCGGACCTGGGTATCCGCACCCGAGCTTCAGGATGGGAGGTAGGCCTGGTGAGGGGGGCGCTGGTCCATAACCCGGAGAGCAACTCCGATGCGGCGGTCATTGACCACCTGATGGTCCGCAACACACTGCTGCTCCTGAGGACTCATTTCGGCCTGGCCAACATGTTGTTCCGGGCCGGCGTGGTGGTCGCCGAGCACGTAGTCGGCTGGTGGCGACCCGAAGTGCGGGGCCCGTACCACACCGGCCGGGCGCGCCTGCGGGCGGTCCGCGATGCTCTGACCGGCCGGTTTGGTCCGCCGGCGGGTAACGCCTGACCCTGGACGGCGCCTTGGTATGTGGAGGTGCGGCCTCTGGTCCGCCGGATCAGAAGGCCTGGGCGTCGAGAAAATCCAGGGCGGCTTCAAGAAAGCCGAAGTGCTTCGGGGTGGCAAAGTGGTCTACCCCCCGAAGTTCCCGGAATATGGCGTCCGGTAGGGCGTCGACCAGGGAATCTGCCGGCCCAGCGAAGTCCCGATCCCCGAGGACGACCAAGACGGGGGCCGTGACGCGGGCCAAGATCTCGGCGGTGAACCTTCGGCGGTCCGGGCGTGTCATGAACGCGGCCAGGGCTTCACGGTCTCTGCTTCCCGGCTGAGGACTGCCGGCCTCGGGAAGGTCCGCGAAGTACCTCAATTCAGGGTCGTCAGCCACCCCGGTCCTGACCGCCTCTGCGATACGCAGGGCCCGGTCATCAGAAGCTCCCCTGCCGGCTTCATCGGCGTCGCCTCCGTCCTTGCCCTCGTTCGGGTCCGGCGGGAACAGATTTTGGCCTACGCCCGACACCACGATCCTGCGGAAGCGATGAGGATGGTGGGCAGCCAGCCACAAGAGGGCCATGGCCCCGGCTGAGAAGCCGACCGCGTCGACAGGGTCGTCGGGCATTTCGTCCAGGACCCGGTCCTCGAGGTCACGGTAGGCCTCTGGTTCTGTGGGCTTCGGTGCCGCGCCATGCCCCAGGAGGTCCACGCCAACCACACGGCGTCCCGCGTCGGAAAGAAGGTCGACCCACCCGTTGTGCCGCCAGGTGGACTCAAAGGACGTCCCGAAGCCGTGTACGAGAAGCACGTCGGGACTTGTCGCCGAGGGGGACACCATGGCCGCAACGTATCCGTTTGCACCAAGGAGGACGGGACCCGGCGGCCCCTGCGGGTTCTCCTACGCTGTGGACGGTGACAGCCCAGCGACTTCTCCTCATGGTCGGTGTGCCGCTCGGACTCCTCATCGCTCTGCTGTCTCCGGCTTGGACCGCTTACGACGAGTTCACCCACTTCGCGAGGGTCGTTGACATGGCGAGCGGGAATCTCGAACCGGGAGAACACGCCGAGGGGGTCGGATCGGTCATCCCGGCCGCCCACCGGGAGGCCACCGGTCAAATCATCCTTGACCATCAAGCCGGTCGGTCGCCATGGACGCCGACCTCCGTGCGGGCGCTGCTGGGCCACCGACCCGACGGGCGGACCATCTTCGTCGATACCCGTCCAACCACAGCCGCGACCCCACTCGGGTACCTGCCTGCCACCGCTGGGGCGGCCCTGCCAGTTGCGGTCGATGCGCCCGGCCTGTTGGTCCTCTGGGCAGGCCGGTTGGCCTCCCTGACCTGCTACTTGGCTCTGGCCTGGTGGGCGGTCCGTTCCGCAGCGTCGTTTCGTTGGACGCTGTTGGCTGCCGCCCTGGTCCCATTGAATCTTGCCCTGGCTGCCTCGGTGTCCCCGGATGGCCTGACCATCGCCGCTGTGTTGGTAGCGGTGGCGACATGGACCCGCATAGAGGCCGGCGAGGAACTCGGCTGGGGGCCTCTCGTGGCGACCACAGTGCTTCTGGCATTGGCCAAGCCGCCGTACTTCCTGGTACTCGCCCTCTTCCCCATGTCGTGGCTGCTGGAGCGGACAGCGTCCCGTGGACGGGCAGCAGCGGTTGCTCTTGGGGCCATGGCTACCGGGCTCTCCGTCTCCCTAGCCCGCTCCTCCGAGAACTATCAGGCGGCCACCACCACCATGATCCAGCAGATCGACTACCAGCCGGGAGTCCAGCGGGACCGACTCCTGGGTGACCTTCCGGGCTTCGTGTGGGCCACGGTCGATACGTGGATCACCGAATATCGACACTACGTCCAAGGGTGGCACCGGCAGTTGGGGTTCTGGGAGGCCGACATGGCCACGGTGGTCCCGTGGTTACTGGTGGTCGCCTCCCTCGTGGCCGTGGCCCGACTCGACGGAAAGGATCTCCGCCGTCTACGTGGTGTCCGCCGTTCCCTGGTGGGCGGCGGGGTGGCGTTGCTCCTCGTCGCCATCTACGCGGCGGCGTACGTCTACTTCACCGATCGAGCCGACTACGCCCACATCGGGCTACAGATGGCGCGGTACTCGTCTCCGTTGGCCGTCCTCGCAGCCATGGCTTGGCTACCCCGTCTGGTAGTGCCAGCTGCCAATCGCCTGGAGGGACGGTGGGCGCTGCTCCTCGTCGCCATCGGGCCCTCGGTCTCTGTCGGGGCATCGGTTTTCACCTGGCTGTGGACGGGAGCAAACACACCGCTGGGCTGACGAGAGCCATCGTCGCTCAATGGGCCCGTCGCTCCACCAACTCCTCAAGGGCAGCGGCGGCCAGGAGCACGACGGCCAGCACTCCGACCACGTGCAGGTGGTCGAAGAACTGGGGCCACACGAAGTCTCGAGGATGACGTTCCAGGAACTGCTCCGAAGCGATGACGACCGTTGCAGTCGCCATGGCGAGCATCCCGGCGAGGGTCGTGCCCCGCCACGGGAGGCGACCCGTACATGCCAGGCCTGCCATCAGCCCCACTCCCAGTGCCGAGAGCTCCCACCTCGGCAGGTTGAGCAAGGCGAACCCGGCAGCCATCACTGCAACCAGAACGCCGGACCTGTCACTGACGAGACGCCGTGATGGTCGGGGGTCCACCAAGGTGGGCTTCGACCCGGGATCGTCGACGCCCGCCGGGGTGTCCCGACGTCCACACATGGCCATGGCGAGGCAGGCCAGGGCGGCCATGAGAGACAACCCCAGCGCCCACCACACCGCGCGCTGGGGTTCCCATTCCAACGAAAACGTGGTCGATTCGTCCGGTGACGGGTCCACGATCCAGCCGTTGGCGAAGCCGTCTACCAGTGTCGGGGGACCGAGGTCGACCTCGTCGGCACCGCGTAGATGCCAACCCTTGCTGTGACTCTGACCGAGAACCAGCCACACCGGTTGAGTTCCCGGCCCGATCGAGACGGTCATCGAGGTGCGGGCCGGTTCGACCACCGCGACATCAGGAAGATTCCGAGTCGTGGTATCGGCTGACTCGATAGAGCGGGCGAGAACGATGCGGTCGAGATCGATTCCGATGTCACGACCCGCTGAGGCTTGGAGTCGGTGCCGCCCCGGGCCAAGTTCGAGCGGCGGTCCACAGGACTTGACGGTCAAGGCCTCACGTTCCGAGGCCCCCTCCACGGGGCCGAAGAGTTCAAGGGGGATGGGAACGCCGTCCAAGAAGAGGAGGTCGTTGCGGCATGTGCCGACAATGGCCGTTGTCGGGGAGAAGGCCTTGTCGGGTAGGCCATCGGCTGTGTCGACGGCCACGATGCCCAGGGGCATCACCTCGGGGACCCCGGTACCCCACCCGAGCACGAGACGCTCCCGGACCTCGGGGAACTCGAGACGGAGGACCTGCGCGGTGACCGGCCCCACGTCAAGGTCGAGCCGTCCCATCGTGGACGTGGTACGCAAGGTTCCAGGCGCCTCGACCCACCCGACCTCCTCTCCGTCGGCGAGCACCCGTATGCGTCGGGGGGCTGAATGGAGCCCGTCAGCCCGGTAGATGAGGTGGAGCCCATCGAGCCGCAGAGGCGTTTCGAGGTCAGCTTCCAGCCACGAGCCGACGGCACCATCGATGGGGGACTGCCAAGCCGTCGTCGCATCACCATCGAAGGCAGCCCGAGGTCGTGAGCGGAGGTCGCCCTGAAGGCTGACCGAGGCGGTGACACCGGCACCCCAGCCGGTGTCGTCAGCGCGTATCGACAGACGAGCTTCGCCGCGGACCTCGAATGTCCGGGCCCACGGCAGGTCGAACGTCCGGTCGAGCGCCACCTCGGGGTCGTACCGGTCGGCGTCGCGCGGCTCGACGCGCTCCCGGGAGAGTACGACAGTCACAGCGGCCCCGAGGTCAGGGGGATTTGCATCGGCCAGGT
>JAZADN010000090.1:0-5813 GCA_036123585.1 Actinomycetota bacterium
GGCGGTCGCTACGCTCGGCCCATGACCGTGGAGCGGCCCGACGGGCAGGCGGTGGGCAAGGTGGGCCCCGACCGTGGTCGCCCGTTCCGAGTCGAGGCGCCTTTCTCTCCAGCCGGTGACCAGCCGAAGGCCATCGAGGAGTTGGCCGACGGCATTAAGGGTGGTGAGCGGTTCCAGACCCTGCTCGGGATCACCGGTAGCGGCAAGAGCGCCACCGTCGCCTGGACCATCGAAAAAGTCCAGCGGCCCACTCTGGTCATCGCTCCCAACAAGGCCCTTGCCGCCCAGCTGGCCAATGAGCTTCGAGAATTCTTCCCCGACAATCGGGTGGAGTACTTCGTCTCCTATTACGACTACTACCAACCGGAGGCGTATCTGCCGACGTCGGACACCTTTATCGAGAAGGACTCGTCGGTGAACGACGAGATCGACCGGTTGCGCCATTCGGCCACCGCCTCGCTACTGACCCGGCGTGACACCATCGTGGTGGCGTCGGTGTCGTGCATCTATGGACTCGGCTCGCCCGAGCACTACGAAGGCCAACTGCTGGTCCTCGAGGTGGGACAGGAGATCGACCACCGAGCCACCCTCGGGCGACTCATCGACCTGCACTACGAGCGCAACGACATGGTGCTCGGCCGCGGCAAATTCCGGGTCAAGGGTGACACGCTCGAGATACACCCCGCCTACGAGCAGACGGCGTTTCGGATCTCGCTGTTCGGCGACGAGGTGGAGTCCATCTCCGAGGTCGACCCACTGACCGGCGAGCACCTCCGCATCCTCGACGACCTGGTGGTCTTTCCGGCCACCCACTACATGGCCGACGCCGCCAACATCCGCCGGGCCATCGGTGGCATTGAGGCCGAACTGGCCGAACGCCTCCAGTGGTTCGACTCCCGGCAGGGACTGCTCGAGGCACAGCGTCTACGGATGCGGACCGAGTACGACCTCGAGATGCTCGGAGAACTCGGCTACTGCAATGGCGTCGAGAACTATTCCATGCACCTCGACGGGCGCACCTATGGCGAACGGCCCTATACGTTGCTCGACTACTTTCCCGACGACTTCCTCGTCGTGCTCGACGAGTCACACGTGGCCGTCCCACAGCTGCATGGCCAGTACGCCGGCGACCGTTCCCGGAAGGAAACCCTCATCGAGCATGGCTTCCGGTTACCGTCGGCGGCCGACAACCGACCGCTCACCTTCGAGGAGTTCACCGGTCGGGTCGGTCAGGTGGTGTTCCTGTCGGCGACGCCCGGCGACTGGGAGCTCGACAACAGCAGTCGCGTGGTCGAACAGATCGTCCGGCCCACTGGCCTTGTGGACCCCGAGGTGGTGGTGCGTCCGACCAAGGGGCAGATCGACGACCTGCAGGAGATGATCGCCGGCCGAGTTGCCGCCGAGCAGCGGGTGCTCGTCACCACCCTCACCAAGAAGATGGCTGAGGACCTCACCGACTACTTGCTTGAGCAGGGGGTGCGGGTCCGCTACCTGCACTCCGACATCGACACCGTTCAGCGCATCGAGATCCTCCGCGACCTCCGCATGGGAGAATTCGACGTGCTGGTCGGCATCAATCTTCTCAGAGAGGGTCTCGACCTACCCGAGGTGTCGCTGGTGGCCATCCTCGATGCCGACAAGGAGGGTTTCCTGCGCAGTGAGACGTCGCTGGTGCAGACCATCGGTCGCGCCGCCCGGAACGTCGACGGCCAGGTGGTGATGTACGCCGATGCGGTCACGCCGTCCATGCAGCGGGCGATCATCGAGACACAGCGGCGGCGCAGCCTCCAGCAGGCCTACAACGCTGAGCACGGGATAGATCCGCAGACCATCCGCACGGCGGTCAGCGACATCCTGTCGATGATCCGCCCCGACCACGCGGCGCCCACCCCTAAGGGGAAGAAGCGACGGACCGAACGCCTAGTTGAGGATTTCGCTGAGATGGGCCTCGAGGACCTTCAGCGTCTCCTTTTCACCCTCGAGCAGGAGATGGGCGAGGCGGCCGCCGACTTGCGGTTCGAGTACGCCGCCCGACTCCGTGACGAGATCAGGGAGATCGAACGGGAGCTCCGCGACCTCTCCGAGGCGGTCTGATCGACCCGCCTCCTCGAGGCCACGCCGGGTGTCCGAGAGGGACGGGCGCCGTGTCCCGAGGCCTAGGCTCGCCCGGGTGTCGGACCGGCTGATCGTCAAGGGAGCACGAGAGCACAACCTCCGCGACGTCGATCTCGACCTTCCTCGGGACCGCCTTATCTGCTTCACCGGGATCTCCGGCTCCGGCAAAAGTTCACTGGCCTTCGACACCATCTACGCCGAGGGTCAGCGCCGGTACGTCGAGTCGCTGTCGGCCTACGCCCGGCAGTTCCTCGGCCAGATGGACAAGCCGGATGTGGACTTCATCGAGGGTCTCTCGCCGGCCATCTCCATTGATCAGAAGAGCGCCTCACGTAACCCCCGATCCACTGTCGGCACAATCACCGAGGTCTACGACTATCTGCGGTTGCTATACGCCCGCATCGGTGTTCCCCACGATCCAGAAACCGGCGAGCGCCTAGTCCGGCAGACCCCGCAGCAGATTGTGGACAGGGTCATGGAAATGGACTCCGGGACCCGCTTCCAGGTGTTGGCGCCCGTGGTGCGGGGACGCAAGGGCACCTACGACACGCTGCTGGCAGATCTGGCCGGCCAGGGGTTCAGCCGGGTGGTCGTCGACGGCGAAACCCACGAGTTGGCCGACCTTGAACGCGACGGTCTCGACCTGGCCCGCTACGAGATGCACACCATCCAGGTGGTGGTGGATCGACTCGTACTCAAGGAGGACATCGGACGGCGGCTCACCGAGTCGATGGAGACCGCCCTGGCGCTCGCTGAGGGAGTGGCTGAGGTGCAGGTGGTGCCACGGGACGGCGAAGCCGACGAGGACGGACACCCGGTCGAGCCGCGGACCATCGTCTTCAGCCAGCACCTGTCGCGGCCCAGCGACGGCAAGTCTTTCGAGGACCTGGCACCCCGCAACTTCTCGTTCAACAGCCCTTATGGGGCCTGTGAGCACTGTGATGGCCTTGGCACCGTGTTCGAGGTCGATCCGGAGTTGGTGGTTCCCAATCCCGACCTGGGCCTCGCTGACGGAGCCATTGCCCCGTGGTCGGGCGGCAACAACCGGTACTTCGCCCGCCTCGTGGAGGCCGTAGCCGAGGAACTGAACGTCGATCCGACCACCCCGTGGGCAAAGCTGCCCAAGAAGGCCCAGAAGATCTTCCTGCAGGGCGGGTTGAAGGGTCGGGTGCAGGTCCGCTACAAGAACCGTTTTGGACGCACTCGGGTGTACTCGGCAAACTTCGAGGGCGTCATGCCGTATCTGCGCCGTCGCCACCGCGACTCGGACAGTGACGCCGCCCGGGAGCACGTCGAGGGCTACATGCGCCAGGTCCCGTGTCCGGAGTGCCACGGCGCTCGACTCAACCCATTGTCACTGGCCGTCACCATCGACGGACACTCGTTGGCCGACGTGTGCGCCCTGTCCATCGCTGACGCGGCGGCAGTACTACGCGACCTGGAGTTGACCGACCGTGAGGCGATGATCGCCGAGCAAGTCCTCAAGGAGGTCAACGCGCGGCTCGGGTTCCTGCTCGACGTCGGCCTCGACTACCTATCTCTGTCCCGCTCGGCAGCCACACTGGCCGGTGGAGAGGCCCAGCGCATCCGCCTCGCCTCGCAGATCGGTAGTGGCTTGGTCGGCGTGCTATACGTACTCGACGAGCCGTCCATCGGCCTCCATCAGCGCGACAACCAGCGGCTAATCGAGACCCTCGAACGCCTGCGCGACCTCGGTAACACGGTCGTCGTCGTCGAGCACGACGAAGAGACCATCCGGGCTTCGGACCACGTGGTCGACATCGGCCCCGGTGCCGGCGAACACGGTGGCGCGGTGGTCCACTCCGGGCCGTTCGACGAACTCCTGGAGGAAGAGCGGTCGCTCACGGGCCAGTACCTATCTGGGAGGAAGGAGATCGTCGTCCCCCAGATACGACGTCCCGGCGACGGGGCGCACTTGGTGGTACGCGGTGCCCGGGAGAACAACCTCATCGACCTCGACGTGAAGTTCCCCACGGGATGTCTGGTTGCCGTGACCGGCGTGTCCGGCTCGGGAAAGTCGACACTGGTCAACGAGATCCTGCACAAGGCCCTGATGCAGAAGGTGTACCGGTCGAAGGTGCCGCCGGGGCTGCATACGGCGCTCGATGGCGTCGAGGCAGTCGACAAGGTCATCAACATCGACCAGACGCCCATCGGGCGGACCCCCCGGTCGAACGCCGCGACCTATACCGGCGTGTTCGACCACGTCCGCAAGCTCTTCGCCAAGACCGAAGAGTCCCGAATCCGCGGCTACCAGCCCGGCCGATTCAGCTTCAATGTCAAGGGCGGGCGCTGCGAGGCCTGCTCAGGTGACGGGACGATACGTATCGAGATGCACTTCCTGCCGATGTATACGTGCCGTGCGAAATATGCAAGGGCCAGCGCTACAACCGCGACACACTTGACGTCCGGTTCAAGGGCCGGACCATCGCCGACGTGCTCGATATGCCTTGCGATGAAGCGCTCGGCTTCTTCGAGAACCAGCCGTCCATCACCCGCCACATGCAGACCCTTGTCGACGTCGGACTCGGGTACGTCCGGCTCGGACAGTCGGCGCCGACGCTGTCCGGAGGCGAAGCCCAGCGGGTGAAACTGGCCAGCGAACTCGCCAAACGGCCGACCGGCCACACCGTCTACATCCTCGACGAGCCGACTACCGGTCTCCACTTCGAAGACGTCCGCAAACTCCTTGGCGTACTGAACCGGCTTGTCGACCAGGGCAACACGGTCATCGTCATCGAGCACAACCTGGACGTGGTCAAGACCGCCGACTGGCTCGTGGACCTAGGTCCGGAGGGCGGCAGCGGGGGAGGGACGTTGGTCGCCGAGGGCACCCCAGAGCACGTGGCCACCGTTGGCGCCAGCCACACTGGCCGCTTTCTGGCGCAGCTCTTGGGCTAGACCTCTTCGCGCCAAGCCTGTTCTCCGTTCGTCGGCGCTGTCCTACGCTCCGACGCATGGTCGAGCGTCCGCCGACAGGCACCATTCCCGACGCTCCGGGGTCATACCAGTTCCGCGACGCTGAAGGTCGCGTTCTCTATGTCGGCAAGGCTAAGAGCCTCCGCAACCGGCTGAATAGCTACTTCGGCCGTCGTGACCGGATGATCGCCCGGACGGCACAGATGCTGGACGAGGCAGCCACCGTGGAATGGATCCGGGTGGCCAACGAACTCGAGGCGCTCCTTCTCGAGTTTTCCCTCATCCAGGAACACCGGCCCCGATTCAACGTGGACCTGAAGGATGACAAGTCCTACCCATTCCTCGCCATCACGACGGCCGATGAGTGGCCCCGACCCATGGTGACCCGCGGGAAGCGGCGCCGCGGCGTCCGGTACTTCGGCCCGTACGGGCACGCCGGGGCCATCCGGGAAACGCTCGACTTGCTACTACGTACCTTTCCGGCCCGCACCTGTCCGGACACCAAGTTCCGCGAGCACGAACGTCAGGGGAGACCGTGCCTGCTGTTCCACATCGAGAAGTGCTCCGGCCCCTGCGTGGGCGAGGTGTCCCGGGAGGACTACGACACCATCGTCGCCGACCTGGTCCGCTTCCTCGAGGGCGACTCCGACGAGGTGGTGGCCCGCCTGCGAGCCGACATGGAGGCTGCGTCGGCTTCCCTCGAGTACGAGTCCGCGGCCCGCCTCAGGGACCGCCTGTCCAGCGTGATGCGTGCCCTC
>JAZADN010000091.1:0-9317 GCA_036123585.1 Actinomycetota bacterium
GCGAGGCGTTCGCCGACCTGCCGTTCGACGAGGCACGTACGGTCTTCGAACAGGTCGCTCTGGCCTCGGAGTTCGTCGAATTCCTCACCCTGCCCGCCTACGAGCTCTTGGACTGACGGTCCCACCCAAGGAACAGAGACCTTCCGGCGGTTTCACTACCCCACCCAATCAGCCCCCAACGGGTCCCGGCAGCCGCCGACGTCCCACCACGAAAGTGAGTCATCAATGCGTGAATCCTTCGACCAGCAGGTCGAGGCCCTAGAAAAGGACTGGGCCGAGAACCCTCGCTGGAACGGCAGCCGGCGGGACTACACCGCCGCCGACGTTGTCAGACTGCGGGGCTCTGTGCTCCCCGAGTGCTCGATCGCCCGTCACGGTGCCGAGGTGCTTTGGCAGAAGATGCACGAGATGGACTACGTCCACGCTCTCGGCGCGATGACCGGTGGCCAGGCCATCCAGTACGTAAAGGGTGGCCTCCCGGCGCTGTACCTGTCGGGCTGGCAGGTGGCCGGCGACGCCAACCTGGCAGGGCAGGTGTACCCCGACCAGAGCCTTTACCCGTCCAACTCTGTGCCAGCCGTCGTGGAGCGCCTCAACAACGCCCTGCGCCGTGCTGACCAGATCGAATGGTCGGAGAACAAGGGTGAAATGCTGCGGGACTGGATGGTCCCCATCGTGGCCGATGCCGAGGCCGGCTTCGGTGGCGCCCTGAACGTCTACGAACTGATGAAGCGCATGATCCGCGCCGGCGCCGCCGGCGTGCACTTCGAGGACCAGTTGGCCTCGGAGAAGAAGTGCGGCCACATGGGCGGCAAGGTTCTGATCCCCACCCAGCAGCACGTGCGCACCCTGACCGCAGCCCGCCTAGCCGCCGACGTACTTGGCGTCCCCTCGGTGCTGATCGCCCGCACCGACGCGCTGGCTGCCAACCTCATTACCAGTGACGTCGATGACCGGGACAAGCCGTTCCTCACCGGTGAGCGAACCGCTGAGGGCTTCTTCGGGACGGAGCCTGGGATGGCCACGCCGATCTCCCGGGCTCTGGCGTACGCCCCCTACAGCGACCTCATCTGGTGCGAGACCGGCACCCCCGACCTCGACCAGGCCAAGGAGTTCGCCGATGCCGTCCACTCGGAGTACCCGGAGCAGAAGCTGGCCTACAACTGCTCGCCTTCCTTCAATTGGAAGGCTGCCCTGGACGATGACACCATCGCCAAGTTCCAGCGCGAACTCGGAAAGATGGGCTACAAGTTCCAGTTCATCACCCTGGCCGGCTGGCACGCCCTGAACGCCTCCGCGTTCGAATTGGCGCGCGGTTACACCGAGTCGGACATGACGGCCTACGTAGCGCTCCAGCAGGCTGAGTTCGGCATGGAGGACGCCGGCTACACGGCAACCCGACACCAGCGCGAGGTGGGCGCCGGCTACTTCGACGACATAGCCACCGTCATCTCCGGAGGCACCGCCTCGACCCTGGCCCTGGAGGGCTCCACCGAGGAAGAGCAGTTCTAGGACCCATCTCCTGACCCGCTGCAACACGGCCCGGCTCACGCCAGGCCGTGTTGCTCCCGGGAACTAGTCCTCTAGCGTCACGCCGTGCCCTTCCGTTCCCACCCGGTTTCCGCTGTCTTGGTCGCCCTCGCGACCCTCACCATGACCATCTCTCCGGCCCTCGCGGTGGGGAACGGAGATAGGAACGGCAACTCGGGGCCGGCGATCGTCCGAGGGCCGGACGACATCCTGCTCCCAGTTGTGGGCACGTACGCCGGATCGCGGCTGGTCAGCAGTACCTGCAGTCACGAGGTCGTCTTCGAAGGAGGACTCCCGGTCGACGGCCCGGGCGACGTGGTCCTCGACCCCGGCCATGGCGGACCGGAGACCGGTTCAGTGGGGGCCAACGGCCTCGTAGAACGAGACCTCAATCTCGACGTCGCCCTTCGAGTCGAGACCGCCCTCGGGGAACTGGGCCATTCCGTCGTCCTGACTAGACGACAGGATCTACACATGCCGATCCGGCAACGGGCTCGTATCGTCCGCGCCTTGGAACCACGTGCGTTCGTGTCGATCCACCACAACGGAGGCGCGGTCCGCCGGTCCGATATGCCGGGCACCGAGACGTTCCACCAAGTCGACGACGTCAACTCGCGGCGCCTGGCCGGGCTCCTTTTCGAAGAGGTCCAGTCGGCGCTGGCCCACTACTGGGTCCCTTGGGTCCACAGCTACCACCAAGGCGCGTCAGCTCGGCTGCGCGCTCCCCGGACCGATACCTACGGGGTGCTACGCCTCACCCGGGGCATCCCAGCGGCCATCGTGGAGGGCCTCTACCTGTCCAACCCTCCCGAAGCGGAGCTAATTGCCGAGTCCGACGTCCAGGAGGTGGAGGCCCGGGCGATCGCTGCGGCAATCCACCGGTTCCTAGCCACCGATGACCCGGGATCCGGGTTCAAAGACCCGTTCTACGACCCGCACACCACCGGGACCGGAACAGCCCGGGGCTGCGTCGATCGCGAGTACACCTCGCCCGTCGACGTCCGAACCGGCTTCACCGCTGAGGAATACGCCTCCCTCGAGGCCACCGCCCGTCGGATGGGCCGACCGGTCGACTGGCTGCTCAAGTTCGGTGTGTACACGCTCAAGTTCCTGGGAGACCTGCCAGGAGCAGCGATGCCCGTCCCGCTCTCAGACGAAGAACGCCCGAACGCGTACGGCCCCATCGTCGTGCCGGCCACGTGGGACCAAGCCGAGCAGGCGGTACTGGTCCGGATGGCCGATGCCTACGGCCTGAGCCGCACCGAGGTCCAGAAGCTGGGCGCCACCCTCATGGTGTTCCTAGCCAACCTCCCCGCCGAACCGGCCGCCGCCGAGGAGAACGGCTAGGACCAGTCGCCGCGACGTTCGGCCTTGCGGGCGCCACGCTGGCGCTTGGCTTCTAGGCGGCGCTCCACAGCCCCCCGCTTCGGTCGAGTGGGCCGTCGCTTCGGCTTCTCGACCAGAGCCTCCTGCATTCGACGTTCCAGATCGTCGAGGGCCCGCTTCCGATTCCGGGCCTGGGACCGCGAGCGATCGACGACGACCCGGACCGAAGATCCCAGATGGGCCACCAGACGGACCCGGACCTCGTCGTCGATGCCCCGAGCGGCCGTCAGGTCCAACTCGGCCTCGACCCGGGTGTGCGCCCGGTTGGCGTGCTGGCCACCCGGACCGCCCGAGGGACCGAATCGCCACCGCACCTCCTCGGCGGGTACCCGGCATCCTGGCCCCGCCGACAGCAACCGGCCGTCGACCACGTCCGGACGCTAGATCCAGTTCACCAGACGTCCCGTGGATCCTGCCGGAGTGGTCCTCCGACCCGTCGCCCTGATGGACTCGCCACTGTGACGGATCCGTACCACGGCGGCCGGTCCCCGGAAGGCCGGCTCCCCGATGGACGGCGGAGTCTGCGGTTCGTGGTCATCGGCGCAGGCGTCTCGGGGATCCTCGCCGTGATCCGACTGCGGGAACGGGGCTTCGAGGACATCGTCGTCTACGAGAAGGCAGACCGACTCGGCGGCACTTGGCGGGAGAACCGCTACCCGGGCGTGGCCTGTGACGTCCCGTCGGTGCTCTACAGCTACTCGTTCGCCCCCAATCCTGAATGGTCGCACCGCTTTTCCCCAGGTGCCGAGATCCAGGCCTACCTCGAGAAGGTCGCCGCCGACTTCGACGTTGAACGCTCTGTGGTCTACGGAGAGGAGGTCGTCAACGCCACACACGATGGGCACCGCTGGCACCTCCGCACCGACAACGGCAGAGCCGACGAGGCCGACGTGGTCATCGCTGCGACCGGCGTCCTCCACCACCCCTTCGTGCCCGGGCTCGAGGGCCTCGATGACTTCGCCGGCGACCTCTTCCACACCGCCCGTTGGAACGAGGACGTGCCACTGGCCGGCCGTCGGATCGGCATCCTCGGCACGGGGTCATCGGCAGTGCAGGCCGTCGGCGCCATCATCGACGAGGCGGAAGCGCTGACGCTCTTCCAGCGGACCGCCCAATGGGTCCTTCCCCAGGTCAACCCGTCGTACACGGAGGAGGAGAAGGCGGCTTTCCGGGCCGACCCCGAGTCGCAGATGCGGCTCCATGACGAGGTCTCAGAACTGTTCGCCGAAGGGTTCGCCAACGCCGTGGTCGACGCCGACTCGCCGGCGTTGGCCCAGATCGCCCAGATGTGCCGAGAGAACCTCGAGACGGTCGCTGATCCCGTTTTGCGGTCCCGCCTCACCCCGGACCATCGGGCGGCCTGCAAGCGGATCATCTTGGCTGAGGACTTCTACGGTGCCATCCAGCGGCCCAACGCGCGGCTGGTCACGGAGGGCGTAGACCGCATCGTGCCCGAGGGCATCCGGACGGTCGACGGCGAGGTCCATGAGCTCGACGTGCTCGCACTAGCCACCGGCTTCCGGGTCGACCGGTTCCTTCGCCCCATGGAAGTGGTAGGTCCGACCGGAGTGCGCCTGTCCGAAGCGTGGGCCGAACGGCCGACCGCCTACCTGTCGCTGACCGTTCCCGGCCTGCCCAACCTGTTCATGCTCAACGGTCCCAACGGTCCGGTCGGCAACTTCTCCCTGATCGAGGTGGCCGAGTTGCAGATGGAGTACTCGCTGCAACTGGTCGACCGGATCGCCGTCGGCGACTGTCTCCTGGTGGAACCATCCGTGGAAGCCACCGACGCCCACGAGGCAGCCCGTGTCGAGGCCGCCGGGAAGACGGTGTGGGCCACCGGGTGCAACAGTTGGTACCTGGACGACCGGGGCGTGCCCATGGCGTGGCCGTGGCCCTTCCGGGAGTTCCAGCGTCGGATGGCCACCCCAGACCTCGACGCGTACATCCTCTCCGGCTGAGCGTCCTCGCCGCGACGACCGCATTCGGCGCCAGACTCAAGGACGTGGAGGCCAACCATTTCCTCTCCAGCTATCTGCCAGACCTGTCATACGGCGGCAAGCGCCTGTACGACGACATGGTCGAACAGGCAGTGCACGCCGAACGGCTCGGCTATCGGGGCATCACGCTGCCCGAGCACCACCTCGTCAACGTGCTGCTCATGCCGTCGCCACTGCAGATGGCCGTCAAGGTGGCCTGCCTGACTGAACGCCTGGAGTTGGTCACCTCGGTGGCTGTCCTGCCCCTGCGCGACATGCGGATATTCGCCGGCGAGGTGGTCCAGGCCGACATCCTCACAGACGGTCGCCTAGTGCTAGGCGTGGGCCGTGGCGCCTTCGCCTACGAGATGGCGCGCCTCGGGTCGCCCATCGAGGAGTCCCGTGCGAAGTTCGACGAGAGTCTCGAGGTGCTGGTCACCCTCCTCACCGAGGAGGAGGTGTCCTGGGACGGCGACTACTACCAATTCGAGTCGCTCACGATCATGCCCCGCCCCATGACCCAGCCCATGCCGAAGATGATGGTGGCCGTCATGAACCCGCCGGGTATCGCCGATTGCACCAGGAGGGGCTTCGACATCCAGACCACGCCGCTGGCGGGAAAACCCGAATTGTTCAGGGCCCAGATCGCCGCTCACAAGGAGGCCAAGGCCGCGATGGGCGACGCCGGTCAACACCTGCGGATCATGATGTCGAGAGTCGTCTACTGCACTGAGTCCGAGGCGCACACCCGCCGCATGGTCCAGATGGCCCACGACTACTACAGCCGGTTCGACAACGTGTTCACTGGTCCGGGCATCGTGCACTGCGGTGACATCGAGCCACTGCCGCGGGCCCAGACCATTGCGGAGCTCGAGGAGAACCTGATCATCTGCCAGGTTGAAGAAATGGTCGAGAGACTCGCTGAGTACGCCGAGGCTGGGGTAGACGAGATGATCCTCAGTTCGAACCTCGGGCAACCGCAGGGCGAACACCTGGAGGCCATGGAACGCTTCGCCACCGGGGTACTCCCCCACCTAAAGCGCGTACCCGCTCCCGCGTAGACGATGCCGCGCTGTCGCGTGGGCCAGACTGGCCATCCGGCCATCGACCAACTCAGGAGCAAACCCATGCCCATCATCCGCGTCGAGATGTTCCCCGGCCGCACCGTCGATCAGAAACGCGATTTGGTGCGTGAGCTGACCGACGGCTTCGTCCGAGCCTGCGGAGGCTCCGGCGACCGGTTACACGTCGTCATCTCCGAGGTGGAGCGTGGGGACTGGGGCGTCGGCGGCGAACTGATGGCCGACAAGTAGGCCCCGACCAACGGGAAAGCCGATCATGGGAGCCGTTGACGTAGCACACACGATTTCTGGCGAGGGGCCTCCGCTGTACATGGTCCACGGAATCGGCAGCCGCCGGGTCACGTGGGATGGCCTGCTTGCCGACCTCGAACCGCACTTCACCTGCGTCCGCTACGACCTGCGGGGCCACGGCGAGAGCCCGATCTCCCCGGTTCCGTACACCCTCGACGACCTCGTCGACGACCTCGAGACACTGAGGCAGAAGCTCGGCCACGACCGGATCCACGTGATCGGTCACTCACTGGGCGGCCAGATCGGCCCTGCCTATGCCCGAACCCATCCAGAGCACACTGCCAGCGTCATCCTGCTGTCGACGGCCGCGGGACGGACCGAGGACGACAGCACCAAGGTCAAGGGCGTAGTGGCGAAGATGCGGGCCGAGGGCGTGGAACCGGTGCTCGGCGCGTTGCTGAACCGCTGGTACACCGACGAGTTCATCGAGGCTCGCCCGGATGCCATCCAGAATCGGATCGATCAGGTGCTGGGAACCCCGGAAGACGTGTTTCTCGCCGTGTTCGACGTGTACGCGGGATCAGAGATGGGACCGTGGCTCCACGAGGTTGTCTGTCCGTGTCTGGTCATGACCGGCGAGTTCGACGGCGGCTGCAACCCGAGGCTGAACCGCTTCATCGCCGACGAACTGCCCGACTCCGAACTGGTGATCCTGGACGGCCTGAAGCACTCGATCCTGATCGAGGCACCTGAGCGGGTCGCCGGACCGGTAAAGGACTTCCTCCTCCGCCACCGCGACGCCTGAATCGCTGCGATGGGCCGTCAGATCCGACGAGCGTGCAGACGCACCCCAGCCAGGACGCCATCGCCTAGAAGTCGGACCATTCGGGCGTAGAAGGCCCGCATGGTGTCGACCACCTCGGAGCCGTGAACGCGGAGATGGCGCGTCCGGTCGGCGTCGTATGACTCGAGCCGATCACGGGTGAATGCCGCCCAGTCAGCGGTCAGATCGTCTAAAGCCACGACCTCGAAGCCTGCTTCGTCGAACTCGTCCCGGTAGCGCCCGATCCCAGGAAGGTGCGAGGCAGCCAACTCGGTCGACATCTCGGCCCAGTCGCGTTCAGCCAAGGCAGGCCCGGCGCACAGGTCCTCGACGTACGCCTGGCCGCCCACGGGCAGAACGGTCCGGATCCTGTCGAGGAGCCGGGGCCGGTTTGGGATGTGGTACAGCGCCAACCAACTGACCACCGCGTCGAACAGCTGGCCGTCCCACTCGTGGTCCAGCGCGTCGCCGCAGATGTGTTCGACACGATCGGCCAGGCGGCATCTCTTCGTGAGGGTGACGGCGGCGCGGTGGTGGTCCTCCTGGAGTTCTAGGGCGGTAACAGTCGCACCCGCCGTGGCGGCGATCCACCGGGCGGGTCCCCCAAAGCCTGAACCGACCTCGAGGACGGAGCACCCGTTGCCGATTCCGAGAGTTTGGACAGCGGCGTCGACGGCTTCGGTGCCGTGATAGTGAAGTTGATCAAAAGCGGCGAGGTCGGCCGGAACCAGAGGTCCGTCACCGAGCTCCCGGAGTTCGCTGGCCACCCGGTCCACGTGGAGGTAGAGCCCCATGGACTTCATCGTGCCGGGGATGTCGTTCAAGTCAGGTGGACCTCGGACAGCGGACAGGACGTGCCCCCGGGAGGATTCGAACCTCCGACCTGTGGATTAGAAGGCCACTGCTCTATCCGGACTGAGCTACGGGGGCGCAGTACCGCCGAGGCTACCGGCGGTCTCGAAACCGGTCGGGCCTGACTTCGGCCAGATCAAGGCCGGGGAAGTCATCGGCCGGGTCGAAGCCGAGGGCCAAAAGGGCGGTGAGGCGGCCAGCACCGTCCGAGGTCTGGATACCAGTGCCGCCCTGGCCGACGCACCACACGAAGTTCGGCCGGCACGGTTCAGGACCGATCACCATGGATCTGTCTGGCGAGAAGGTCCTCAAGCCCACCCACGCCGAATTAACCGACCGGATGCCCAACGTGGTGGCCTTGTTGAGCCGGTCGATGGCGAGGGCAACGTCGAGTTCTTCAGGCTTCGGGTCGCAGGGTTCGGACGGGTTCTCCTCGGCTAGCGAGCAGAACATCTGTGGTCCGTCGTCGCGCAAGTACCAGTGGTGTTCCATGTCGCCGGTGAAGGCCCATCCGGCGGTATCGAGCCCGGGGCCGTCAACCATGAAGGCAGTTCGTCGCATGGGCTGCAGGCCGACCGACTCGACGCCAGCGGCTGTGGCCACCAAGTCGCCCCATGCCCCACCGCAGTTCACGACCAAATCTGCACTCATCGGCCCATCGGTGGTGTCGAGCTGCCAGCCGTCGCCGTCGGGGATGGCAACGTCGAGGCGGGTAGCGGTGGCGATCTGTCCTCCGGCCCGGCGCATCCCTCGAACGTACGACTGGTGGAGGGCACCAACGTCGATGTCAGCACTATCGGGTTCCACGACAGCCCGGTGGATTCGCTCGCGCCGCAGCGGCGGGAAGAGGCGCATGGCATCGTCAACATTGACCTCGATGGTCGGGGTGGTCGCCGACTCGATGCCTTCGGCGAGCATCCGATCTGTCGCCTCGTCCTGATCGCCGGTCGCTGCGTGGAGGACCTGGCGGCGGGTCAGCAACGGTGAATCGATGAGGTCTGCGGGGGTGTTCCGGAGGTGGCCGAGGCTGGCCGAGCAGAGGGCCCGCATTGACGGGGTGCCCAGATTCTCGAGGAGTAGCGCGGCAGAGCGGCCTGTGGTGTGGTGGGCAAGCGTGGTCTCCATCTCGAGGAGTACCACGTCGAGCGTGGGGTCGGCTTCGAGCAGGTGGTGGGCCACGCTGACGCCGGCGATGCCTCCGCCGATGACCGCCACCCTCGTTGCCATCGGTGCAGGATCGCACACCGCCGGCGTGGCAGACGACCCCCGGCCAGTCGGCGAATCGGGGCCAGGTCGGTAAAGGCAGGCCGTAGCATGACGCTCACTTGGTGGCCGTAGCTCAGTCCGGTTAGAGCACCTGGTTGTGGTCCAGGATGTCGGGGGTTCGAATCCCCTCGGTCACCCCACGTGGTCTGATCCGCCGGTCGTCCGTCC
>JAZADN010000092.1:0-11374 GCA_036123585.1 Actinomycetota bacterium
CTGCTCGTCGTCGACGCCGCGCCGGCGTCGACGACGCTGGCGCAGCGTCCCGAGGAGGATGGCCAACTCGTAGAAGAGGACCATAGGAACCGACAACACCAGCAGGGTGAAGGGGTCGCCACTTGGAGTCAGGATTGCCACCATGGCCACGATGCCGACTAACGCATACCGACGAACCCGTCGCAGCGTTGCCGGTGTAACCACTCCGATGAGTTGCAAGAACACCAGCACTAGGGGGAACTCGAAACCGATACCAAAGGCCATGGTCATCTTGACCCCGAAGCTCAGGTACCGGGCAGGAGAGAACACGCTGACCAGATCCGGACCGCCAATACCGACGAGGAAGTCGAGCGCCCGCGGGATCGACCAATAGGCGAGAACACAGCCGGCGGCAAACAGAACCAGCCCGGACGCCACAAACGGGACAGCCCACCGGCGCTCGCGTGCGTACAGGCCAGGTGCGACAAAACGCCAGACCTGCCAAAGCAGGACTGGCATGGCCAGGGCCACACCCCCATAGCCGGCCACCGTCATCCGCACCGAGAAAGGTTCGAGGGGATCAGTGACCAGGAGTTCGCATCCTGAGCCGAAGACCGCTCCGGCGGGATCATCGTCGCCCAGGTCGTCGCGGATCCGACAGTAGGGCTCCAGGAGCAGGTCGAGTATCCACGGATAAAGAATCCAGCAGGCGACCGCAGCAACGGCGACGGCAACAGCGCACTTCAGAAGGCGATTTCGAAGTTCCTGGAGATGAGCCAGAAGGGGCATCCGGCCGGCATCAGGCATCCGAGGAGGCTCCACGGGAGTCATCTTCATGAGCGGCCCCATCGACGTGTCCTGGTTCATCCACCCCAGGGGAGTCAGATTCACTGGCCTGTTCCGGAGCCGGAATGGCGGCACCGCGGGCTCGAGCGGCGGCCTCCAGCGTCGGATCTTCGATGATCTCCCGGAACTCTTCCTGAAACCCTGCTGCCAGGCGGCGGACCTGGCCAACCAGGCGCCCAATCTGTTGGACGACCACAGCCAACCGGGAAGGGCCGAGGACGAGAAGGCCGAGCATCAGAATGACGAGAAGCTCTCCGCCTCCGAGATTTCCCACGGCGGCAGCCTACGCGGCCAACCGAGTCCTGCCGGGGCCGCGATGATGGTGCCGTGATGAACCCTGATGCCGCCAGGCGCCCGCCGACCCCGATTCTCTTCGCCCACCGCGGAGGCCGGGCCCACGCCGCGGAGAACACCCTAGAAGCCTTCCGACTAGCCCTTCGTCTCGGGGCATCCGGCTTGGAAAGCGACGTGTGGCTCACATCCGACGGCATCCCGGTGCTCCACCACGACGGCCGGATCGGCTCACGACTTCGTCGTCGAGCCATTGATTCGCTCACGGCCGATGAGTTACCCGCTGGAATACCGACCCTGTCCGCCTTGCTCGCGGAGATCGGTGCCGACGTCCCACTGTCCCTCGACCTCAAGGACCCTGGAGCGGGACCGGCCGTCATAGCCTCGGTCGCAACAGTCGGCGCCACCTCGCGACTGTGGTTGTGTCATCCCGAGATCGACGTGCTGATGGGACTCCGCGATACCGACCGCGGCGTGCGCCTCGTCCATTCAACACGGCTGAACAAACTCGAAGCCGGCCTCGAGCGCCACGCCGCTGACCTGTCGTCGGCGGGACTTGATGGCGTGAACCTTCCGGAACAGGACTGGACCGGGGGTCTCGTCGTTCTCTACCGCCGGTTCGGCCTGGCCTGCCTGGGCTGGGACGCACAGCACGCCCGACAGATCGACCGACTCCTCCACATCGGCTTAGACGGAATCTTCGGCGACAACGTCGATCTGCTTGTTGACGGGCTGGTGCGACGACGCCGACTGTCCTAGCGGAGCCGCCTGCCTGATGGCAGAGCTGGCTCCGGTCCAGAAGGGCAGTCCGTCATAGGCGGTCCAGACCTCCAAGCGGCCAGTAACGGACGAAGGCCCGGCCGGTGATCGACTCGACTGGGATCGGGCCGAAGAACCTACTATCACGCGAGTTGGGCCGATTGTCCCCCATCACGAACACATGGCCGTCAGGTACACCACAAGAGCCAGCTCCCCCATCGGTGCACCACGGCACGGTGCCGAAGTCCTCGGTGCCCTCGGCCCAGGCCAGATAAGGCTCGATCAGTAATCCGCCGTCGATCAAAATCCGCCCGTCCACCGCGGTGACCGTCTCCCCCGGCAGCGCTATGACACGCTTGATCAGATGGTCTGTTCCAGGATCGGCCGACGCCGGCGGATCGAACACCACCAAATCACCCCGGTTCACGTCGTGAAGCCGGTAACTGAGCTTGTTGACCAAAATCCGATCGCCCGAACCCAGTGTGGGCTCCATGGAAGGTGTCGGAATGTAGAAAGTGCCGAGCAGAAATGCCCGGACCACGACCGCCAGCACCAAGGCGCCCACAGCGACCGCGCCCCACTCAAGAAGGGTCCGCCCGACGATGCCTCCCCGGCCCGGAATCCCAAGGTCGATCTCTGAACCCGGAGGAGTGGTCGACCCGCCGGCGGGTGGGCGCTCCTCCGGTGCTGGAGCCGAAACGCCTGGCACAGTGAAGGAGTGCTCTGTCTCAGGCGGCACCAGCCCGTCCGGGTCCTCCACTGTGGGCAAGCCCAAACGGTCGTCATCTGCGGGTGGGTTGGGGTGACTGGCCCCTGAGCGGGCCCTCGCCCTCCCTAGGACATCCTCGGTCCAGCCGTCGTCGCCTCGGTCCGTTGGACGCTCCGTCACGCGACGAACCTAGCGCCCGACTGCCCGCAACCCATGGCGCCCTAATCAGGCGTAGCGGTTCAGAATCCGGGCCGCGGCGGCCGACCGGAGATCCTTCCCGAGGCCGGTTGGAGCATCCACCACCGTGGCCGCAGGACCCAGGCGAAGTAGCAGGCGTTCCAGCCACTGCACAGCTGCCACTGGAAGGACGACCCTCAAGTCCCCATCCCCTGATTCCTCTACCGACACAGTCGGGTACTGGTCAGCCACCCACCGGGCCGACCGATCGAGGTCCAACGTGACCTCAGGCAGGGAGCCGTCAATTGGCACACCGCCCAGCCCCTCATCGACCTCGGCCGGGGGTTCGAACGCCTCGTCGACACGCGTCGCATCCAGGACCCGGTCCAAGCGAAAGAGACGCAAGTCCTCGGCATGCCGGCAGTGGGCAAGCAGATACCAGAAGCCGGCGTAGATGCACCGGTAGGGCTCTACCACCCGGTGGGTCATCTCATCCCGGTCGTAGGAGTAGTAGTCCATCTCCACGCAGCGACGCGCCCGTATGGCTTCCTCCATCAGGCCCAGGGTCCGACCCACACCCGAGAGCACGTCGACCTGAACCGAGTCGGCACCGGGTCCCAGCACGGTGGACAACTTCAGGACAGCCCGCTCCAGTGGCCCCAAGTCAGCATCCTCGTCGCCTTCGCCCTCCAAGTGGGTGGCGACTTCGCGCGCCATGGCGTGAATCTCAGCCAACTCCTCCCTGCGCACACCCAGCGGCCGCGGTACCAGGTCGTTGTGGCGAAGGCGGATCCGCTGCTCGGTGAACTCGAAGTCGAACAGATCCGTTGTCGTGAGGCGGTCCAGATAGAGGTCGTCGTCCACGTACTGGAGATCTTCCAGGTCGATTAGCAGTTGATCCATCGGATAGTCGAAGCGCCGCGCCACTTCCTCAGGACTCGCCCCCTCCTCGCCCCGTTCGGCCAGCCAGGTCACGAGGTTCAACAGGCGTACGAGAGTCTCCATCGCCGGCAGCGCTGCCATCAGACGTCCTCCCCTTCGCCAGCTAACAGCGCCAACCATGCAACCATCGCGTCACGAACCTCTGGAGGACCGATGACCTCGGCGCCATCCAACAAACTCAGTACAAATCCCCGGAAGGCCCCAAGGTTCTTCACCTCCTCGACCACCACCACCGAGCCGTCGGACCGACGATCGGCAACGGTGTGTGAACCGAGGAACTGCTCGACCCAGGCTGCATGGCGGGCATCAACCAGCAACTCGACGTCAGTCGAACTGCCAGAGCCCATCCGCCAGAAGTGGTCGGCGCTGATGGGGCGGGGACGCTCGGGCGGATCGAACCGGTCGCCGGTCCGGGCAACCGATCCGGCCGCGATGCGGTCGGCACGGAACTGCCGTCCGCCGTTCCGCCCCAGATCGTGCCCGCTGAGGTGCCAATGGCCCTTCACATAGGCGATCAGGTGGGGTTCCACCACCCGGGCCTCGACCAGGTCTGAGCCAGCATCCCTGTAGGTGAAGCGCACCGTGGCTGAGTCCGTGACAGCCAAAAGGAGGGCCCGGACGTCCTCGTTGTCGCCGATCCCGGCGCTGGGGATCAGGCTGGTCCCCGGGTCGGCTGACGCGTCGCCACCCACCTCCCAGAGGCGCACCGACGACCCCATCGCCGTCAGCACCAGGGCGACCGCAGCAGATTCCTCCCTGTCGAAAGCCGGCAGGTCGGTGCCGAAGTCCTCACGGTCGATGATGTACCCGTCAACGTCGAAGTTCGGGCTAACGGCGGTCCGGACCAGGATGCCTGTCGCCCGCAGGTCGTCCTTATCCCGTTCGAACATCCGTCGGACCGACTCCGAGTCCTTCGCTGGGTAGGTCCCTGCAGGTAGCCGGTCCATGACCTCCACCTGGGTAAGGGGGTAGGGAGCGTCCATCAGCACGGCAACCAGCTTCGCTAGTCGCTCCCACTTTGCCTGCTCCGCCATCGCCCGACCTTATGTCGCCCCGACGTCGGGGTCAGAGCGACTCGATGAGCTTCGCAACCCGTTCGTCCTCAGAGCGGAACGGGTCCTTGCACAGCACGGTCCGCTGGGCCTGGTCGTTGAGCTTCAAGTGCACCCAGTCCACCGTGTAATCACGGTTTCGCTCCTTGGCCCGGCGGATGAACTCTCCTCGTAGGCGTGCCCGCGTGGTCTCGGGCGGGGACGCCTTCGCCTCGTCGATCTCGCCGTCGGTGACCGTTCGCTCCATCAGGCCGCGGTCCTGCATCCGGTAGAAGAGGCTCCGGTTGCGGTCCACATCATGGTACTGGAGGTCAAGGAGCAAGACCCTGGGGTCCGAAAGAGCGAGACCGTGTCGGCTGCGGTAGGCCTCGACCAGGTGGTACTTGGCCACCCAGTCACACTCCCTGTCGAGGCTCAGAGGGTCCCGCTCGATGCCATCAAGGCAGTGGCGCCACATGTCCAGAACAAGAGACTCCTCTTCGTCGACGCCACGGTGGTCTCCAAAGCGGAGAGCACGGTCCAAGAACTCTCGCTGGATATCCAGAGCGCTGACCTCTCGCCCACTGGCCAGGCGGACCGGCTGCCGGCAGGTCAGGTCGTTGCTTATCTCGCGGATGGCCCTGATGGGGTTCTCCAGTGTCATGTCTCGGAACATGACGTTGGGTTCTTCGAGCATCCGGAGCAGAAAGCCACAGGCACCTACCTTCAGGAACGAGGCGTATTCGCTCATGTTCGAATCGCCCACGATGACGTGGAGGCGCCTGTACTTCTCGGCGTCGGCGTGTGGCTCGTCTCTGGAGTTGATGATCGGCCTGGACCGGGTAGTCGCGCTCGATACCCCTTCCCAGATGTGGGAGGCCCGCTGGCTGATACTGAAACCCGCTCCACCCCGGGCGTTCTCGTAGATCTTCCCCGCGCCCGCCCAGATCTGCCGGGAGACGAGAAACGGAATCAGCACCTCGTCGTACTCGGTCGAGTCGTCGCGTCGGGTAGTCAGGTAGTTCTCGTGACACCCGTATGAGTTGTTGGCCGAGTCGGTGTTGTTCTTGAAAAGGAAGACGTCGCCGTTGATGCCCTCATCGCGGAGGTAGCGCTCGGCGAGTTTGGATAGTTCCTCCAGGTTCCGCTCACCGGCCTTGTCATGGGCCACGACGCTCCGAACCGAGTCACACTCCGGTGTCGCGTATTCAGGATGCGATCCGACGTCGAGGTAGAGGCGGGCCCCGTTGGCAAGGAAGACATTGGAGCTGCGTCCCCAGTGAACGACCCGCCGGAACAGGTAGCGGGCCACCTCGTCGGGGCTGAGTCGGCGCGTGCCATCGACGGTGCAGGTGATTCCGTACTCGTTCTCGATCCCGTAGATCCGGCGCTGCACGCGACGTCCCCGTCAGTGCCGGTCGGCCGTCACGCCAGCAGGCCGTCGAGCTCGCCGCCCTCGATCCGGCGGAAGGCCCGGCGCTCATTGGTGCGCGCCAGGACGGCCACCTCCAGGTCGTCGGCCACAAGGGTCCTGTCCGGCCCAGCAAGCGCCGTCACAGCCCGTCTAACAGCATCGGCGAGGTCGGCCGTCTTCTCCCACGTCTCCTCCATGCGGGTCCGGATCACCTCGGCCTCGCCACCGATGGCCGCGAAGGTGTCCATGTCCATAACCGTGCCGTCGTACAGCAGGTGAAACAGCTGGTCGCCGTTGGGGTCCTCCCCCATCTCGCCCACCAGCAACTCGATCTCCATCGGCTTCTGCTCGTGGGTGAAATGCTGGCCTAGAAACTCGGCGTACAGGTTGGCCAGCGATCGGGCGTCAACGTCTTCGCGGCTGTACGCGTAGCCCTTCATGTCGGCATGCCGGACGCCGCCCTTCCGAAGTCCGTCGAACTCGTTATACCGACCCACCCCGACGAAGCCGATCCGGTCGTAGATCTCGCTGACCTTGCGCAGCGTGTTGGAGGGATTTTCGGCGCAGAGCAGGACGCCTTCCGTATAGGTGCACCCCACGGCGGCTCGTCCACGGGAGATGCCCTTGCGGGCGAAGTCGGCCCGGTCTTTCATGAGTTGCTCGGGCGAGACATACATCGGCATGCCCATCAGTCGGCCCTCCCGCCGGCCAATGACTCCAGGAGAACCGCCGTCCGCTCAGCCACCTGCTCGTCACCCAACCGCTGGAAGCCGGCGGAGGTGATGCTGGCCACCACCGGGTAGATGCCCCGGATGGGATCAGGACCACCGGTGGCGCTGTCCTCGTCGGCGGCCTGGAACAGAGCCTCCACCACGACATCGACGGCCTCATCTTCCGACATGCCTTCGCGGTACCGAAGCTTCACGACCGTCGAGGCGTGCAGGCTTCCCGATCCGGTGGCCGCAAACTCACGATCCTCGTATCGACCGCCGGACGGATCGAACTCGAACAGCCGGCCAACGTCCTGGCGGTCGTCGTAACCGGCGAACAGCGGAATGACGATGAAGCCCTGCAATGCCATTGGCAGGTGGCCACGTAGCATCTGGCTGAGCTGGTTGGCCTTGCCGACGAGGCTCAACGCCTTGCCTTCCACCTTCTCATAGTGCTCGAGTTGGAGTTGGAAGAGCCGAACCATCTCCATGGCCATGCCCGCCGACCCGCTGATGGCCACCCCGGAATGTCGATCGGCCGGAAACACCTTCTCCATATCTCGCCGACTGATCAGGTTGCCGGACGTGGCGCGGCGATCGCCGGCCATCACTACGCCGTCACGGTGTCGGACAGCCACCACCGTGGTCCCGTGGGGTGACATGTGCGCTGGAGCGGTCATTGACGGAGCAACTACCTCGGGCAGGCCGAAGCTGGAGCGCTCCAAGAGGCCCAAAAAGCTGGGCCCCGGATCTTCCTCGGGAGAGAAGAGAGGGAGGCCCACGGTCCGGCTACTCCCCACCCTTCTGGATGTAGCTCTTGACGAATTCCTCGGCATTGGTCTCTAGAACCTCGTCGATCTCGTCGAGCAGGTCATCGAGCTCGCCCTTTAGGCGCTCGCCGCGCTCGGTGACTCCAGGGGCGGCAGCAACCTCGGCCGCTTCCACGTCATCGGTGTCGGATCCGGCATCCCGCCGGCGCTGCTCCTGTTCGGCCATATCGCCCTCTAGCTTCCCGGCCCCGGAGGGCCTCCATCCAAACCGTTCGAAACGACCCGCTCAAGTGGCGAGTCCCTCGATCAACTCCTCGACCGTCTCGCACGTGTCGAGGAGCGTACCCACGTGCTCTGCTGTGCCGCGGCGCGGCTCCATCATGGGGACCCGGCGCAATGCCTCGCCCGCCACGTCGAACACCATGGAGTCCCAGTTGGCGGCCACGATCCGGTCGGGCCAGCGGGCCAGGCACCGGCCCCTGAAGTAGGCGCGGGTATCGGATGGGGGCTCTTCAGTAGCCCGGAGGGCGTCGCCGGGATCAATAAGAGTCTCGGCGCCGAGTCGGGCGAAGAGAGAACGGTCGGGCCGCAGGTCGTGGTACTGGAGGTCAAGGGCTGCGAGCCGGAGATCATCATGAGCCAGGCGGTGTCGCTCACGAAAACCGTCCACTACTCGGCGTTTGGTAATCCAGTCCACCTGCCCAGTCAGCGAATCGGGATCGGTCTCCAGGCCCGCCAGTACCGCCTCCCACCGGGCCACCACATCATGTGCCACCGCTCCCCCGACCATTTCGTCGCCTTCCTGGTCCAGATACCTCCGGGCTGCTGTCAGCAATTCCCACTGAACCTCGATCGCCGTGGCCCGCCGTCCGTCAGCCAGCTCGAGGGTGGCCGAAAGGCCTACATCCCAACTGACCGCCTGCATGGCCCTCACCGGATCGACCACGGCCAAGGTGGGGTCGAGCATGTTGTCCTCCACCATGGCCAGCACCAGGGCGGTGGTCCCAACCTTCAGAAAAGTCGCCACCTCGCACATGTTGGCGTCCCCGACGATCACGTGGAGTCTCCGGTACCTCAGCGGGTCAGCGTGCGGCTCGTCGCGTGTGTTCACTATGGGCCTCTTCAGGGTGGTCTCAAGTCCCACCTCCTCCTCGAAGAAGTCCGACCGCTGGCTGACCTGGAACGGGACGTCGAACCGATTCCGGAACGGCAGTTCGCATCCCACCTTCCCGGACCCGGTGAAGACCTGGCGAGTCACGAAGTGGGTAGTGGCATGCTGGACGATCCGACCGAACGGCGTCGCTCGATCCATCAGGTAGTTCTCGTGACAGCCGTAACTGTTCCCCTTGCCATCGGAGTTGTTCTTGTAGACGACTAGTTCCTGGCCTTCCGGGAGCACCTCGTTAGCCGCCGTCATGGACTCCACCAGGATCAGCTCTGCCGCCCGATCCTGCAGGACCACGGCCAGGGCATCGGCACACTCCGGGGTGCTGAGTTCCGGGTGGGCATGGTCCACGTAGTACCGGGCGCCGTTGGTCAGCACCGCGTTGACTAGGTGGGTCTCTATCTCCGGCGCCATCGCGTCCAGTGGGGTGAAGCCGCGTACGTCGACAGACGGGGACTCATCCACGAAGTCCCAACCAACCCGGGGAGCGCCAGGACCCGGGCCGGGTTCGGCCCTTCGACTCAGGTAGGCATTGATCAGAAGCGACGAGGCTGAGATGGGATTGGGCTCGTCGACACCCCGGTGGACGATGCCGAACTCGGTCTCGATCCCGAGCGTCTTCGAAACAGTCATCGCCAGTCGAGGGCCAGGGTCAGAGATACTGACCGGTACCGACGCCCTCTATGGCGCGGCCGCCGGACTCATCGGCCTGGCGGCTGACCAAGGTGCGGACATAGACGATCCGCTCGCCCTTCTTGCCCGAGATCTTCGCCCAGTCGTCCGGGTTGGTGGTATTGGGTAGGTCCTCGTGCTCCCGGAACTCCTGGCGCACCGAATGGACCATGTCCTCGGTGCGAATACCCTTCGAACCTCCGGCCAGTTGCCGCTTGATGGCAAGCTTCTTCGCCCGACGGACGATGTTCTCAACCATGGCGCCGGATGCGAAGTCTCGGAAGTGCAGGACCTCCTTGTCGCCGTTCTGGTAAGTGACCTCAAGGAAGCGGTTCTGCTCCTCGTCGCTGTACATCTCGGCGACCGTCTCATCGATCATGGCCAGAGCGGCCTTGTTGCGGTCGCCGCCGCCGGTCGTGGCGACCAGGTCCTCATCGATGGGCAGGTCGCCGACTAGGTAGCGGGAGAAAATCGCTGCCGCCGCGGTCTCGTCAGGCCGCTCGATCTTGATCTTCACGTCAAGTCGGCCGGGGCGCAAGATGGCCGGGTCAATGAGGTCCTCCCGGTTGGATGCGCCGATCACGATGACGTTGCGCAGGGTCTCCACACCGTCGATCTCAGCCAGCAACTGGGGGACGATGGTGGACTCGATATCCGAGCTGATGCCGGTCCCTCGGGTGCGGAACAGCGACTCCATCTCGTCGAAGAAGACGATGACCGGCCAACCTTGCTCCGACTTCTCACGGGCCCTCTGGAAGACGAGTCGGATCTGGCGCTCCGTCTCGCCCACGTACTTGTTGAGCAACTCTGGACCTTTGATGTTCAGGAAGTAACTGCGGGCCTCGGCATCACCGGACACCTCGGAGACCTTGCCAGCAAGTGAGTTGGCCACCGCCTTGGCGATCAGGGTCTTACCGCAGCCCGGCGGCCCATACAGCAGAATCCCCTTCGGAGCGGGCAGGTCGTACTCGGCAAACAGGGCCTGATGCAGGAACGGAAGCTCCACGGCGTCCACGATCTGTTCGATCTGCGCGTCCAGGCCGCCGACATCCTCGTAGCTGACGTCGGGGACCTCCTCGAGCACGAGATCCTCCACCTCGGGCCGCGGAAGCAACTCCAACAACAACCCAGAGCGTGGATCGACCATGACCGAGTCGCCGCTGTGTAGCCCGGTACCGACCAACTCGGTTGCCAGCTCGACCACCCGTTCCTCATCGCCGCGCCCGACAACCAAGGCCCGACGGCCACCCGCCAGGAGTTCCTTGACGGTGGCCACCTCTCCGGTCTGGTCATGGCGTCGAGCCATGATCACGCTCATCGAGTCGTTGAGCACGACCTCCTGACCAGCCTCGATATCGCCGACTAGTTCCGGCAGGACGCTGACCCGCATCTTCCGGCCACCAGAATGAACGTCGACCGAGCCGTCCTCCTCATTGACCCGCAGGACCGTGCCGTAGCCGGATGGTGGCTGCGTGAGTTTCTCAACTTCCTCGCGGAGCACGGCAATCCGCCCACGGGCCGTTTCCAAGGTGGTGTTCAACTTCTGGTTGCGAGCGTTCGCACGAGCCAACTCCCGGTTGGCGTCGCGTGCATCGGCCTCCAGACGGGAGATCTGTCGAGGCGTATCCACCAGGCGACGTCGCAGTTCTTCGAGTTCGCGCTCCATCTCCGCCGCATCGGGCATAGCCGAGGTGAACCCGCTCCCCCCCTCCACGTCCTCGCCAGGTATCCGCTCCTCCACACGACTGACCCTAGCCCCGGGCATTCGGACACCCTGAGCTGCAGTGATGGGTGCGCACTCCTGAGCGCCCGTGACGAATCTCAGGATGTATTGGGAGTCACGGCGGGCTGGGTACACTTGCCGGCGTCCAGTAGGTGGCCCGGGTGCCCGATAGATGGACTAGGCCGG
>JAZADN010000093.1:0-5563 GCA_036123585.1 Actinomycetota bacterium
CACTGTGTCAGTGTCGTTCCCGATCATCACGGCGGCCTGCAATGCCGCCTTGAGATGCGCGGCCGGCGCTCCGTCACGGACCGGGGTCTGGGCGACTGCCGCGAGCGCCGCCTGAAAGGCTGACACCACCCAGCCGTTCGGATGGAAAGTTGACGGTGGGCGGGACACCGCCTCGTCGATCCGTTCCCGCCAGAGGTCGCGCCGTTCTGCGGCCACCAGGTCGAGTCCGCAGGTGACGAGGTCCGTCCACTCCCCGACCATCGTCGGCTCGGCACCGCAGGCGGCCAGCCGGATCGCTTCGCACCACAGCACGCAGGCCTCCTGCGAGTCGGCGTGAGCGTGAGTGAGGCGAGAGGCGTCAGCGGCCAGTCGAGCCACAGTGTGCCGGTCGTCCAGCGCCACGAGAGCTACCGGAGCGGAGCGCATCAGGCCGCCGTTGCCGACGATGTCACCCTTCATCTCCTGCACCTTCTCCGACCAGTCGAGCAGGTCCTCAGCTTCCGCCTCGGAGCACAGCACCTCCCGGGTGTGATTCCCAATGTCCGGTGGGTGGGTGGCGGCCCATTGGAGGAAGTTCTCTCCGATAGCCACGAGGTCGACCGTCGCGTCGCCGCGCCGGCAGGCGAGGACGTCGAGGATGCTGAGAGCCATCTGGGTGTCGTCGGTCCACTCGCCCGGCTCCCAGGGCCCCAAGCCGCCGCCGATCATGGCAACGTCGGCGGGGTCCTCCGGAAGCTTCGAATCCGCGAACTCGTAGCCAGCGCCGAGCGCATCGCCACAGGCCGAGGCCAATACCGCTCCCAACGCCCGGTCCATTCGCCCCCGATCAAGTCGGGCCGGACCACTCATCGTCCCTCCTCCCAGGTCTCCACCATCCAGCACTGCTCCGGGGTCTGCGGGGTCCTCCTGTTGCCCCCGACTCTGCAGCCAGCCAACCGCAATGCCTGGACCACGTCGAGGACCTCGTCCTGACCGGCCAGGCCGTGCCGGCGCAACCAGCACCCCACGACCGTGCCGGTCCGGCCCAGGCCTCCCCAGCAGTGGACGTAGGCGTTGTGGCCATCGACCAGCACCCCATCGATTGCGTCGAGAATCCCAGCCATCTCCTCTTCCCCACCGCCCGGCAGACCCATGTCGGGGATCGGGTGTGCCAGCACCTCGGCCTGGCCGGCAACCACCGTCTGGTAGCGGGTCAGGTGCACGTCGGTGCCCTGGGGATGGACCTCGGGGTCATCCTGCGTCAAGTTCACGAAGACGTCGATTCCGGCGTGGAGCGCCTGGTGGAGCACTTCCGGTGCCGGGTCACCTGCCGACCAGTCCCTGGAGAACGGATACGCCCCGGCGGCAAGCCTCAGATCCACCACCCAGTACGACTGCTCCGTCGGCCCCCACACATCATGGGCCAGCCGCCAAGAACCGGCTGAACTATCCGCTCGCATCGTCTCCACCACGCTCCAATCTTTATCGCTTTGTTCCTTCGTCGGCGCCCGGGCCCTAGGGTCGGGCCGTGCTGCTCGCCCAGGTCACTGACTGCCACATCCGCGACCGGGACACCCCGGTCGGGCGCTTAGTCGACACCACCGAAACCCTAGGGCGGGTCGTCGAGCACCTCCTTGGCCTGGATCCGGCGCCCGACGTGGTACTGGCCACGGGCGACCTGACCGACGACGGCACCCCCGACCAGTACGCCACTCTCCGTGACGTCCTTGCCCCGATCGCCGACCGACTCGTCCCAGTGCCCGGCAACCACGATGAGGCCATGGCCTTTCGACTGGCCTTCTCCGACCTCCTTCCCGGAGACCTTCCCGACGACCACTGCAGCTACGTGGTCGAAGACCATCCAGTCCGTCTCGTCGGACTCGACACGACGCTGCCCGGGCGCAACGACGGTCGCTTCGATGCCGACCGCGAAGGCTGGCTGGAGGAGGTGCTGGCGGCCGAACCTGACCGCCCCACTGCGGTGTTCACCCATTTTCCGCCCTTTGAGACCGGGCTGCGGTTCATGGACCAGGCCGGACTGATCGACGCTGACAGGCTGCGGGCGACCATCGAGCGCCACCCCCAAGTGCGCCTCCTGGCCTGCGGCCACCTTCACCGCCCCATCCAGACATCTATCGGCGCTGCCGTGGCCACCACCTGTCCGTCAACCGGCAACCAACTCGGCCTCCACCTCGACTCCGACCGCGCTGGAGCGGTCAACGAACCACCTGCCTATCAACTACACCGGTGGGATGGGGAGAGGTTCACCACCCATACCGGGGTGGTCCGTGACCCTGACGCGGTAAAGACCGTGGACCTCTCCGAATACGCCGCCGAAGTCCGCCGGCGCCACGCGTCCGGTGAGCCGTTCAGCAAGGCCTGACCCACCTGAGCTCACCAACGAGCCCAGGTCTCAGGTCCCTCCCTGGCGGTCCAGGAAACGGTAGACGTCCATCAGGTCAACACCGGGGAACGGTGTGAACTCCCGCGACGCTGACGGCAAGGCGGTCAGCACGAAGCTCCGCTCTGAGGCTGACGGCCAGGCCACGCCCTCCCAGCGACGCAAGAGTTCCTCGTCCACCAGTTCGTCGCCGCCCCGCGCATCCACGCGGCGCAGGGTGTCCCCACCCCGGAACGCCTCGGCGTGCTCGATCCGGCAGCCGAGCGTTACCGCATAGGGGGTGCGTTCGGTGGCGTTTTCGATGTAGGTCACGCACCAATAGTCCTGATCGTCCATCACCGTCCGCTGGTAATGGAGCAGGTCCGAGCCGTCCCAGGCCTGTCGAGCTCCCCAGTTGCGGCCCAGACGGGCGCCCTCGAGGCCGCCGTCGGGGTCGGCTGGGAACTGGACACCGTCGTTCTCATAGGCCTTGGTGACCGTGCCCTCTGGGTCAGTACGGATGAAGTGCACCGGGATTCCCAGGTGGCGGGTGGCCAGGTTGGTGAACCGGTGGGCGGCCATCTCGTACGAGACGTAATACCGCTCCTTGAGGTCCTCGATCGACAGGTCGCCATCGTCCTTGGCGGTGCCGAGGAAGCCCACGGCAGCCGCCTCGGGGATGAGTACGGCTGCCGCGTAGTAATTGGACTGGATCCGCTGGCGTAGGTAGCCCTCGAAGTCTGTGGTCTCGGCGTGTTCGAGGGCGAAATGCCCGAGGGTCTGGAGCACCACCGACCGAGCGGCCCGCACGCTGAGATCGTCGCGTTGTGGGATGTAGATAACGCGGCGCCGGGTATCAGTCACCGATCGGGCAGTGCGGGGCATGCCCTTGACCCGCTCCACGGTGACGCGGGGGGGGGCGGCGAGTCCCTCCTTGTCGCGTTCGGTCGGTGGGCCCTCGCCGCCGTAGCCGGCGGCGACGAGGTCGCCAGCAGCCAGTTCCTCGACTTCGGCAAAGTAGTTGTCCCGTTCACGCATCTCGGAGCGAAGGCCGATGTTGGCCAGTCGAGCCCGGTCGCCGGCCTCCAGGCTGGCCAGACCGGAGCGACTGACCTCGACGTCGGGGAGAACCCGGTAGAGGCCGACAAGTGCCTCCAGCACGTCGTCGTCGAGACGGGCGCCGGCCCGCACCGCTGGCAGTTCCAGGGTGGCGCGCCACGTCCCGCTCTGGTGGCGGTCCAACTCAATTTCGAGTTCGGCCCGTCGGCTGGGCGGGGTGGGATCGAGGAGTTCTGCGGTGGTGCACCCGAGCGCCTCGGCCAACTCGCCCAGGACACCGAGGCGGAGTTCGATCCGGCCGTTCTCGACTTGCGACAGGTAGGAGGCAGGGCGGCCGATGCGCTCGCCGAGCACCGCCAGAGTCAAGCCGGCTGCTCGGCGCAGGTGCCGGAGTCGATGGCCGAGGACTACCGGGTCGAAGGCCGCTCCGCCCATGGAGTGCTTCCCTCCGTCCCCACATCTACCGAACTACGGCACTTTTTCTGGCTGGATGACAGCCTAGGTGATCTTCTTCCTCCTACGCTCCCGATCGGTGCCAGAAGATCGTGAATAATGGCCGTCACGAGGCGTACCAGCGGGAACCCACCGGTCGAAAGGGGACTTCCATGACCAGCCTGGACGGCATCGAGATCAGCGATCACGCTCTCCGGGACGAAGTCTTCACGCCGGAGGCGACAGCCTTCGTCGCCGACCTGGTGCGCAACTTCCGCGACCAGCGAATCGACCTGCTCCGCAACCGGCGGATCCGTCAGGAGAAGTTCGACGCCGGCCTGCGCCCCGACTTCCTGCCCGAGACGGCTGAGATCCGCTCCGGCACCTGGACCGTTGCTCCCCCGCCCAAAGACCTGCTCGACCGACGCGTCGAGATCACCGGCCCGCCAGAGCGGAAGATGATGATCAACGCGCTGAACTCTGGCGCCCGGGTGTTCATGGCCGACTTCGAAGACTCCAGCGCCCCGACCTGGGACAACATGCTCAACGGCCAGGTCAACGTACGCGATGCCATCCGCCGCGACCTGACGCTACGCCGGGACGGTAAGAGTTATGCCCTCAACGACGAGGTCGCCACGCTGGTCATCCGCCCCCGCGGCTGGCACCTGCCGGAACGCCACGTTCAGGTTGACGGCCGGCCCGCTGCCGCCTCGCTGGTCGACTTCGGCCTCGTCTTCTTCCACAGCGCCCGGGAGGCCCTCGACCGGGGAACAGCTCCGTACTTCTATCTACCCAAGCTGGAGAACCACCATGAGGCCCGCCTCTGGAACGACGTGTTCTGTCACGCCCAGGACACCATCGGCATCCTCCGGGGATCCATCAAGGCCACCGTGCTCATCGAGACCATCACCGCGGCCTTCGAGATGGACGAGATCCTCTACGAGCTGCGCGAGCACTCGGCAGGCCTGAACGCCGGCCGCTGGGACTACATCTTCAGCGTCGCCAAGAAATTCAGCGCCGACCCTGCTTTCGTGCTGCCCGACCGGGCCGACGTGACCATGACGGTGCCGTTCATGCGGGCCTACACCGAGTTGATGGTCGCCACATGCCACAAGAGGGGCGCCCACGCAATCGGCGGCATGGCGGCCTTCATCCCCAACCGCCGGGACCCGGCGGTGACCGCCCAGGCCCTCACCAAAGTCAAGGAGGACAAGCGACGCGAAGCCAACGACGGGTGCGACGGCACCTGGGTGGCGCACCCGGATCTGGTCACCGTGGCCGAGGTGGAGTTCAACGCCATCCTCGGTCAGGGCCTCAACCAGGTCGACCGCCAGCGCCCCGACGTAGTGGTGTCCGGCGACGACCTGCTCTCGGTGGACGACACCGGCGGCCGAATCACCCGGGCCGGTCTGGAAACGAACGTGTACGTCGGCCTGCGCTACCTCGCCGCGTGGCTCTCCGGGTCGGGTGCGGCGGCCATCCACAACCTCATGGAGGACGCAGCTACCGCCGAGATCAGCCGGGCGCAGATCTGGCAGTGGATCCGGCACGGCCGCAGCCTCGAGGACGGGACCACGGTCACCGCCGACCTGGTCCGTTCGACGATCGACGCCCAACTGGCCGTCATCGCCGATGAACTCGGCAGCGAGGCGTTCGCCGACCTGCCGTTCGATGAGGCACGTACGGTCTTCGAACAGGTCGCCCTGGCCTCGG
>JAZADN010000094.1:0-2593 GCA_036123585.1 Actinomycetota bacterium
GTCGACGTCCTGGTCGACATGAAGAACCTGTCGGAGGCCGCCGTAGGTCTGGCCTACAGCGCGCTGGTGCTCGGTGATCGGGGTTTGGCCGCCGAGGTCGGCCACCTGGAGGAGCGCCTCGATGAGATGAAGGACCGGCTCGAACTGTGGGTGCTGGGCTCGGCAGCCGAAGGGCTCGACCCATCGTCGCTGCGTGGCCTTCTGCACCTGGCCGAGGCCGCTGAGGACCTAGGCGACCAGGCCAAGGCCATGGTGTGGCTGGTCGAGGAGGGAGAGGAGGTCCATCCCATCCTGGGCATCGCCCTCGGCGAGGCCGACGAGGTGGTTGTCCGCTTCCCGGTGGCTGACGGGAGCGCGGTAGCCGACGCCACCTTGAAGGACCTGCAACTGAACATCGAGCCCGGGTTTACCGTGCTGGCCGTGCGGCGGTCCGGTGGCTACCGGTACCGGCCGCGGGGCGGAGTCCGCCTGAATGCTGGCGACGAGGTGATCGCCTCGGGTCCGGAGGAGGGTCAGTCGCTGCTGGCCGCAATGTGCGGCTGGGAGCTTGTGGAGGACGACGAGGGCGACGACGAGCTGGTGCCGGCCGGCTGACCGGTTCCGGACGCTACGCCTCAGGAGGTGGGCTCCGTCCCGTCCTCCTGGTCAGCGGGTGCCATCTCCTCGGGTGCTGCACCAACCTCCCCGGCCGCCGTCCCGCCCGTGTCGGTGCCGCTACCGGCGAACAGCTCGGCGATGGCGCCCAGCGATCCCAGGGCGGCACCCACCTCGGTGGGGAGGAAGATCTTGGTGGCCCGGCCGTCGGCCACGGTCCCCAGTGCCTCGAGGGCCTTGATGGCCAACAGGTCGGGAGTCGGGTCGCCCTCGTGGATGGCGCCGTAGACGCCGCGAATGGCCTCGGCCTCGCCCTCGGCGACGGTGACCTCTCGGTAGCGCTCGGCGTCGGCTACCGCCCGAATGGCCTCGGCCTCGCCCTCGGCGGTGAGGATGGCCTGCTGCCGGTCGGCTTCGGCGCCCAGGATCACTGCCTGCTTCTCGCCCTCGGCTCGGGTAATGGCCGCCTCCCGGGTGCCGTCGGCCTCGAGCACGACGGCCCGGCGGTTTCGCTCGGCCTTCATCTGTTCGTGCATGGCGTCCATGACGTCCATCGGCGGATCGATGCGCTGGATCTCGACCCGGACGACCTTCACGCCCCACTTGTCGGTGGCGTCGTCGAGCACCTCCCGGAGGGCCACGTTCACGTTGTCCCGCGATGTCAGGGCGTTGTCCAGCGACATGTCGCCGATCACGTTTCGCAGGTTGGTCTGGGCCAGCTTGGTCACCGCCAGGATGAAGTTGGCCACGTTGTAGATAAGTCGCTGGGCGTCGGTGGGCTCGTAGTAGATGACGGCGTCCACGGTCACAGTCACGTTGTCCTTGGTGATGACTTCTTGTGGGGGCACGTCAATGACCTGCTCTCGCTTGTCGACCGGGGTCAGCGACTGCACGACCGGCAGGATCAACTTCAGCCCGGGCTCGACGGTGGCCTTATAGCGACCCAGCTGCTCGACGATGCCTTTCTGGTAGGGCCGCACGATCTTGATGCCGGCCGCCGCGAAGACGAAGAGCACAACGGCGACTACTGCTAGGACGACTACGGGGACGATGGACACGGGTTCCTCCCGGGGTTCTCTGGATGCGGGTCTCGATAGGTCAGGTGGTTCGACGGACCACGGCCCGCGTCCCCTCGATGCGGACGACCTCTATCGGTTCGCCAACCGACAGCTGGGCACCGTCGTCATCTTCAGCGTGCCAGTCCTCACGACCGATCCGGACTGTGGCCAGGCGGCCGCCGGCCAGGTCTGGTGCGTCGGTCACCACGCCGGTCTCGCCGACGAGGCGACCCGCGCCCACGCCCACCGGGTTGCCGCCGCTGGCCATTCGGCGGGCCAGGGGGCGCAGGGCGGCGAAGGCAGCGGCCGAAACGACCACGAAGGCCAGCCACTGCCAAGCGGCCTCGGCGCCGGTGAAGGCCACCACGGTGGCCGCTGCTGCCCCGGCGCCGAAGGGCAGGAGGAAGAAAGAGCCGGTCAGGGCAATCTCACCGGCCACGAAGGCCGCGGCGGTACCCAGCCAGATCCAGCGCCAGACCTCAGGTTCCATGGGTCAGAAGGTACACCGACCCCGGAGGGGATTCCGGCGGTACTCGGAGCGGGGGAACCTGACCCGAGTGGCGGAGCGCTACCGTCTCCCGCCGTGCCCCCGTTCCACCCGGTGCCTGCTGACGCCTCTCTGCGCCTCCTGACCGTCCACGCCCATCCGGACGATGAGGCCTCCAAAGGCGCCTCGACGGTCGCCGCCCTGCGGGAACGGGGCGTCCACAGCGTCCTGGTCTGCTGCACCGGCGGTGAGGCCGGAGACGTTCTGAACCCGGCCATGGACCGTCCCGAGGTCCACGCTGACCTGCCCGCCGTGCGCCGAGCCGAGCTGGACCGGGCCGCCGAGATCATCGGGTACGACGAGGTGGTCATGCTCGGGTACCACGACTCGGGCATGAAGGACTCCGAGCACAACGCCCGTCCCGACTGTTTCGCCAACGCCGACCACGATGAGG
>JAZADN010000095.1:0-6998 GCA_036123585.1 Actinomycetota bacterium
ACTCCTACTGGGGTGGCCAGTGTCGAAGCAAAGAGGGTGATGCCGAGGAGTAGCCGCCCAAGTTGTAGACGGTTGCTGCGGCGAAGAGGACCGCGAGTCCTCTGGTTGGGCCGGCGGCCAGCGAAACCCTTCATCGGCTGACCTGCAGTGCGTTTAAGGCCAGGTCAACACTACTTTTCGCGGATCGAAGGAACCTATCGCCATCGAGTTTTCCGAGGGCCCACAGGTAGAGGGAACCGTAGAAGTGGATGAGGGTGGTCTCTGCCAGATCTGCAGTTGCGCCTGGAAGGTCGACATCACCGGCCGCTTCGTCGTAGCAGTCGATCGTGGCCTGGTATCCGATCCCCCAGGGCCATGAGCTGTTCTCTACTTGATCGACCGAAGCCCTGACCATCACGACGGCTAGATCGCCAGCCTTGTAGAACTCGTCTGCAATCAAACCTACGAAGTGCCGTGGCTTGTCGAGGCCGGAATGCTCCTCTGGATCTATGCGATAGCGACGAATGGCAGCCTCGACGGTCTCGACAGCTAACGCTTCGAAGATTCCGGGGATTGCGTGGGGGAAGTGGTTGTGGACTGTGGCCCGCGAACAGCCGGCGACCCGCGCGATGTCCTCGATTCGCAGATCGACTCCATCGTTGACGGCCACAATGTCCCGGACAGAGGACAAGATGCGCTGTCGGCTCAGGGCTCGTTCACGGGCGCCACGAGCCGACCGGCCGTCGCCAGTTCGCGACGGAACCGATGAACTCAATGCACTCTCGGCCAGCGGCCTGTCGTGCACAGCTGTTCCCCTGTTCGCCCAGGTCTACCTAGACGCCCGCCCTCAAGCCCCTACGACTCTGCAGACAATCCGATATACCTTGGCTTGACACCAGTCTAAAGCAAGTCCCCTCGTATCTGGTGAATCCCTCGCATCTGGGGAATACGAGAACTTTCGACGCCGAATCCGTCAATCAACCCCAAGGGCGAACGGGTTACTGGCGACCTCGATAGGGCCAATGCCGGTTTAGGCACCCCCGATTCGCCCCATGGCTCCAGAAGTAGCTCAAAACCACAAAATCGTTGCAATCACAGGGATTTCTGGGGTCCGCTCGCCGGCCCGAAGACACAAATTGGTTGATTTGCTGGTTGATTTGAGAACGCGTAGCGCACTCTTCCCGAACAGAGGCCGCCCTATGGCCCAGTCCGGCGATTCATGCCGTCAAATCCGCCACAACCTTGCCGATCACCTTCCGGTCGTAGATGTCCTGAAGGGCCTGCGGAGCGTCCTCGAAGGCGTACGGGGGATGAAGCAACGGATCCACCGCCCCTTCCCCAACCAGATCGAACACGGCACCCACTTGCCGGCCCAAGGACTCCGGGTCCCGGACCAGCGAAGCACCCCAGTGCACGCCGACCACCGAGTAGTTCTTCAACAGGATGTGGTTGGTGGCCATCTCCGGGATTCCAGCTACGAACCCGATGACCAAAAGCCGGCCGTTCCAGGCCATGCAACGACGGACCTGCTGGAAGACGTCACCACCCACCGGGTCATAGGCCACGTCCACACCACGACCATCGGTCAGCGACCGCACCTCCTCCACCAGATCGTCGACCTCACGGTGGTCGATGACCGAGTCGGCCCCCACGGCTTTGCAAGCCGCCACCTTCTCCGGTCCACCAGCCACCGCAATCACCCGTGCACCGGCCGCCAGGCCCAACTGGATGGCCGCCGAACCCACGCCACCGGAGGCCCCCGTCACCAGAAGGGTCTCCCCCGCCGCCAGCCGGGCCCGGTCGTGGAGAGCAAACCACGTGGTGCAGTAGTTCATTGGGATGGCCGCCGCCTTGGTAGACGACAGGCCGTCCGGCACCTCGAAAACCGATGAGGCGGGCAGGCCGACCAGCTCGGACAGTCCCCCGCCGAGTGCAACCACCCGCCGACCCACTAGGCCGTCGTCCACGTCGTCACCGACCGCCACCACCTTGCCAGCCGTCTCACTGCCAGGAACGAAGGGCAGCGGAGGCCTCACCTGGTACTCGCCGCGGACCTGCAGCACGTCGGGAAAGGCCAGACCGACCGCCTCAGAGGCCACCACCACCCCACCCGGCTTCGGCTCGGGCGCCTCGACCTCGTCGAGGACCAAGCGGTCGATCGGATCACCCAGTTCGTGGACCTGCCATGCACGCATGGCAGTGGAACGTAGCGCTCGACTCAGCCCCGCAACGTGGCGGGCAGCGCGCCCTCGACCGCTGCAATGCAGGCGGCCCGGACCTCGGCCACCTCGGAATCGGTCAGCGTGCGGTCCTCAGCCTGGAACCGCAGGGTGAAGGCCAAGCTCCGACGCCCCTCGGCCACCGGGGCGCCGCGAAACACGTCGAACAGCGACAGGTCGACCAGTAGGCCGCCGGCTGCCGCAACCAGAAAGGCCCGCACCGCCGAGGCGGGCGTGCCCTCATCTACCTCGAAAGCCAGGTCGATGTCCGACGACGGGTACCGGCTGACCCGGTGGTACGGCCGGCCACCATGGGGCAGGGCCAGTAGAGACTCCAGATCGGCCTCCAACCAACCCACCCGTTCGCCGATCCCGTCCGCCTCCAGAACCCCCGGGTCGACCTCTCCCACATAGCCGACGGCCACGCCGTCGACCTCGATGCGGGCCGTCCGGGTCGGGTGCAGGCCGGCTGGAACGTCGGCAACCAGGTCATAGCTACGGCAGTCCAGGGCATCGGCCAGTGCCGACCAGACACCCACCGCACCAGCTGCGTCGCGGCCACCCAGGCCGACCGCCAGGTGTTCCCGCTCGTCGGGCAGTGGCTGGGGCGAAGCCGGCACCCGGTACACATGGCCGACCTCGAACACTCCGAGGCCGTGCAGGCGGTGCGAGGCGTTGTAGGACAGCGTCTTGAGGATCCCTGGGCGCAGCGAAGCCCGCATGACCGACTCCTCTGCCACCAGTGGGTTCGCCACCGTTATCCCGTCTGCCGGCAACCCGGCCCTCTCGAGGTCGCCCGGGGCCAGGAAGGGCACCGGCATGACCTCGTCGAGCCCCAGGCCGACCATGGTGTCGCGTACCGAACGGCGGTCGTGCTGGTATGGCGAGAGTGAGCCGGTGATGGTGGATCTGGGCACGCTCCGGGCGATCCGGCCGTAGCCGTGCAGCCGGGCCACCTCCTCGACCACGTCGATCTCCGTCGCGCTGTCCGGCCGGAAGCTGGGCACGACCACGGCCAGATCTCCTGAAGACGGATCCTCGGACGAGGGGTCGCCGTGAACCGGCTCTGCCGAGAACCCGATGGGTTCGAGCAGTCCCGCCACCTCGTCCCGGGACAGGTCGGTTCCCAACAGGGCGTTGACCCGATCGGTTCGGACCGTTATCGGCGACCGGTCCGGCACCTCACCCCGAAAGTCGACCGTGCCAGGCGCCAGGGTGGCTCCGGCGTCGGCCAGCAGTTCGGCAAAGCGGCGCATGGCCACTTCGGCCACTTCGGGATCTGCACCCCTCTCAAAGCGGGCCGACGCCTCGCTACGCAGGCCCAAGCGCCGTGACGAGGTCGAGATGGACTGCGGATCCCACCAGGCCATCTCCAGGGCCACGCTGGTCGTTGAGTCACCGATCTCGGTCGACGCCCCACCCATGATCCCGGCGATGCCAATGGCCGCGTCGTCCCCGTCGGCGATGACGCCGTCGGTGGCTGACAGGGTGCGGGCCACGCCGTCGAGGGTTTCGACCGTTTCGCCCTCGGTGGCCCGACGGACCCGCAAAACGGCACCGGAGCCGCTTCGCTCAGCGAGGGCGGCCAGGTCGTAAGTGTGGTTGGGCTGACCCAATTCCAGCATCACGTAGTTGGAGACGTCCACCACGTTGTTGATGGGTCGCATGCTCAGCGCGGTGAGGCGGTTGGCCAGCCATCTGGGCGACGGCCCAATGGAGATCCCGTCCAGCACCCGGGCCACGAAGCGGCCGCACAGGACCGGATCCACGACCTCGACGGCGAGGCGACCCGCGGCCTCGACACCCACCTCGCCCGGCGAAGGGTCGGGCAGGGTGAACGGCACGCCCTGGCGGGCGGCCAGGTCACGTGCTACTCCGGCCACCGACATGGCGTCAGGCCGATTCGGGTTGACCTCGAGGTCGTAGAGGACGTCAGGTCGGATCTCCAATGCCTCGACCAGCGAGATACCCGGCTCCAACTCCTGCTGCAGGAGCATGATGCCGTCATGGTCGTCGCCCAGGCCGATCTCCTGCGACGAGCAGAGCATCCCGTTGGACCACTCTCCCCGCATCTTCCGGCGGGCGATCTCCATGCCATTGGGCATTGTCGTCCCCAGCGTGGCCAGGGGCACCAGGTCGCCAACCGACATGTTGAACGCCCCGCAGCAGATCTGCAGGGCCTCACCGTCGCCTAGATCCACGTCAACCAGTTGGATCCGGTCGGCGTCCGGATGGGGGCGCAGGTCGAGCACCCGGGCCACGACGATCCCGGCGAGGCCCTCTCCGATGGTCGTGATCTCCTCCACGGCCAGGCCCAGATCGCTGAGCTGGTCGCCGATCTCCACCGGGTCGCCGTCGACCGGCGCGAACTCGACGAGCCACGACAGGAGGACCTTCACCGGGTCACCCCGGTATCGGGGACCGCTGTAGCGGGCGGAACGGGCGGAGGATGGGGCATCAGGGCAGCGCGATCAGAACTGGGAGAGGAATCGGTGGTCGTTGCGGAACAGCTCGCGGAGGTCGTCGATGCCGTGGCGCATCAGGGCCAGGCGGTCGAGGCCGAAGCCGAAGGCGAAACCCGACCAGACCTCCGGATCCAGGCCACCCGCCTGCAGCACGTTGGGATGGACCATGCCGCAACCGGCCAACTCCAGCCACGAACCGTCTTCACGGAGGATGTCGAACTCGGCCGACGGCTCGGTGAACGGAAAGTACGAGGGGCGAAGGCGCGAGGTGAACTCCCGGCCGAAGTAGGCCTTCGTGAAGGCATCCATTGTCCCGGCCATGTCTCCGAAGGTGATGCCCCGGTCCACCACTAGGCCCTCGATCTGGTGGAAAACCGGCATGTGGGTGGCATCCGCTGTGTCACTGCGGAAAACCCGTCCCGGCATGATGGAGTAGATCGGTGGCTCGCCGGACTCCATGACCCGGATCTGGACAGGCGACGTGTGGGTCCGCAGCAGGGTGCTTCCCGGCTCCCCGTGCTCCACGTAGAGCGTGTCGTACATGTCCCGAGCCGGGTGGTCCGGCGGGAAGTTGAGGGCACCGAAGTTGTGCCACTCGTCCTCGATCTCGGGGCCCTCGGCAACCGTGTATCCCATACCCACGAAAATGTCCTCGAGGCGTTCCCAGGTCTGGGTGACCACGTGACGGTGTCCGAGGCGCTGACCGCGGTCCGACTCGGTCAGGTCGAGCCGCTCGGCCTCGAGAACCGCGGCCCGTTCGCCCGCCTCAAGCACCGACTTCCGGTCGGCGACCAGGGCCTCCAGTCCGGACCGGACCTCGTTGAGGCGCCGACCGGCTTCTCTGCGCTCGTCGGGCTCCATCGCACCGAGCGAACGTCGGGCGTCGGTGACGACCGACGCCTTCCCCAGCAACTCCGCCTCGAGGACCCGCAACGCCTCGAGATCGTCGGCAGCAGCCACCACTGCGGCGGCGTCGGCCAGGTGCTGGTCGAAGTCCGGAAGCACGCCGAGCAGGCTACGGCACCGCTGCTCGCTCACCCGCGACCGATTTCGCCCGCTCAGCCCGCTCGGATCAGACGGGACGTCGAACCAGTTCGTAGAGGGCCACCGAGCCGGCCACGGCCACGTTGAGCGACTCCACGTGCCCGACCGTGGACACCGTGGTCGCCCCGACACATGAGTCCACCAGGTACCCATCCAACCCCCGAGGCTCGTTGCCGAGTACCAGAGCCACCGGTCTGTCGACCGGCACCTCGGCGACGGGCACGCCTCCTTGGGGCACCGCCGCCCAAGCTTCCACGCCGGCGTCGGACAGCAGCGTCAAGGCATCGGCGGCCGTCGTGGTCCGAGCGAAGGGGAGGCGGAAGGATGATCCTGCAGCAGCTCGCACCACCTTCGGGTTGTAGGGGTCGACGCCTCCGGCGACCAGCACTCCGGCAGCCCCGAAAGCCTCTGCAGACCGGAACAGGGTCCCCGCGTTGCCGGGGTCGGCCACGTCGGCCAGCACCAGCAGCGGGCGGTCGACACGAACCGAAGCGACGAGGTCCGCGGGATCGACGTGGTGGTCGGCCACCTCGCCGATCGCCGGCTGGGGAGACCGGGTGGAAGTCAAGCCGGCGAAGGCCCGGTCGACGACGCAACCAGCTTCGATGCCGAGTGCTGCGGCCCGGGCCAGCAGGTCGGAAACCATCGGATCGTCCACCGCCGAGGCGGGCACGACTACCAGGCGGACGTCCCTGCCAGCGTCGAGAGCCTCGCCGACCAGGGCGGGTCCCTCCACCACCGACGTGCCGACCTCGGCCCGGTAGCCGCGGTCGCGGGCAAGGCGTCGGAGGCGACGGAGGCCGACAGCCCCGGTCTGGAACTCGTGCACGAAACGGACGGGTGTCAGGAACCCGGCCGCACAGCAGCCCAGTCCCGATGACGGGAGGCTCAGGCGGCCTCGGCGCCCGCCTGCTCGACTAGGGCCGCAAACGCCGCCGGCTCGTTCACCGCCAGGTCGGCCAGGACCTTGCGGTCAACCTCGATCCCAGCCCGCTTGAGGCCGGCGATGAAGACGCTGTAGCTGGTCCCGTGCTGACGACAGGCGGCGTTGATGCGCTGAATCCACAGTCGCCGGAACTGGCCTTTGCGGGCTCGGCGATCGCGGAAGGCGTAGTTGCCGGAGTGCATCACCTGCTCGTTGGCAGCGCGGAAGGTCCGGCTCTTGTCGCCGTAGTACCCCTTCGCCTGCTCGAGAACTGCCTTGTGCTTCTTCTTGCTGTGGACGGCTCGCTTGACCCTGGCCATCACGCTCTCCTGTCTTCGGGTCCCCGCCGGCGGCGGCGTGGACGAT
>JAZADN010000096.1:0-8191 GCA_036123585.1 Actinomycetota bacterium
TGTCTCAACGATTGGGAGATTGCTCAGGTTGAGGAGACGCTTGGGCGCTTAGATCTGTCCGGTGCGGATCTCCGCGGGGCGAGCATCTTTGGGCCTACTTTCCGTGGGGCGGATTTCCGTGGAGCGAACCTCCGTGGGGCGGACCTTCAAGGGACGGATCTTCGTGGGGCGGATTTCCGGGGGGCGAAGATTAAAGGGTCGTCGTTTCGTGGGGCGGATCTTCGTGGGGCGGATCTTCGTGGGAAGGATCTCCGTAAGGCGTTGCTTCGTGGGGCGGACCTTCGTGGGGCGGACCTCACCGGGGTGAAGGCGAGCGGGCCAGTGAGGGACTATCCAAAGTCGTACTGCGGTTTGGGGTGGGATCTCCGTGGGGCAGACCTCACAGGGGCGGATCTCCGTGGGGCGGACCTCACCGGGGCGGTAATCATCCAGGCGGACCTCACCGGGGCGGAAGCTAACGAGCACACCAAAGGAAGTCATTTCCTTCTGGTAGCCGCTGGGGTGGTATTCGAGGACTAGGCGGTCGGTTAGATCGAACCGGGGGGGGGCGGCCGCCCCGCTGGTCAGTGGCCGGTGGCGGCCCCGACCCGCTCCTCGATGAACGCCCGGAGTGGCTCCACGTCGACGGCTGAGCACCTGAGGCGCCACGTCCAGGCGGTCGCTACCACCTCATCAGGCAGGTCCGGTCGGCCAGGTGCCACCAAGACCCTCGGACCGGCAAGGGCCGCTAACTCGTCGGGCACTGTCCGGGTGGACACGAGAACGACCACGCCGCCGGTCTCCAAGAACGCTACTTGGTCGAGTTCATTCGGCGATTCGTGCCAGAGGCCTCCATCGGGGGCCACGCTCCGGTGTGGCCCCGACGTAGGTGGATCGGCCTCCCACCGAATCTCCGCGTCGTCCAGCAGGTGCAGACCCGAGGCCGGATCCGGCGCCTCCTGACGAGGCACATCGCATACCATCCGGTCGGCACCACAGGCGATCATGGCGACCCCGAAGACGGTGACGATCACGACCACGACAAGGTGGCGACAACGGCGAGGCACTCCTCCAGCCTGCCAGTCCCGGCACATGGAGAAACACTCCCCCCCGTAGGCCCGACTGGTACCCCTCGTACACTGGTCGACCCATGGCACGACCAGTGATCGAACGACGTCTGACCGAGGTCGCACAGCGGCTCTCTCGCCTGCGCTCCGACCTCGACGTGGCCGAGGAGCAGTTGGCCCACCTCGTCGCCTGTGCTGATGACGCCCGTGTCCGGTCCCTCGTATCCGAGACGGCTGTGTCAGAGCGGGCACACCGTGGCGCTGAGCGCCATGCCCGGGCCATGGAACACCACCGGGACGATCTGGTGGCCGAGATCACCCGCCTAGAGTCAACTCAGGACGACCTGCTCGATCGCCTCACCGCCGATGCCTGAGGTGGCCCCCGCTCCGGCTACTGAAACCGATGTCACGCTGGTTCCGCCACGGGTGCGAGTCGTCTTGGCCGAGGACGAGGCCATCGTCCGTCTCGACCTGAAGGAGACCCTTGAGGAGGAGGGCTACGAGGTAGTCGGCGACACGGGCCGCGGAGACCACGCCGTCGAACTAGTGGCTGAACTCGACCCAGACGTCGTGATCCTCGACATCCGGATGCCCGGCCTTGACGGCATCGAGGCCGCCTCTCGCATCGCAGCGTCGCATGACGCAGCGGTGGTCATCCTCACCGCGTACAGCCAGCGCGATCTCGTTAACAGGGCCATCGAGGCCGGGGCGCTGGCCTATCTGGTCAAGCCATTCCAACGTTCCGAGTTGGTGCCGGCCGTCGAGGTGGCCCGAGCTCGCCATCGCGAGATGCGGGCACTGACCGACCAGGCTCGTACGTTGGCCGACCGGCTCGAGGCTCGCAAGGTCATCGACCGGGCCAAGGGCGTTCTGATCGACGAGGCCGGCCTGGCCGAGGCCGATGCCTTCCGCTTCCTGCAGACCACGGCCATGTCGTCCCGCTTGACCATGGCCGACGTGGCCCACCAGGTCCTCGACAACGGCCTCCGCCCCGCCTGACTGGGTTCCGTTCAGAGGGGGAATGCGGCTTGCCCGCCGCTGTCAGGGCCGACCGGTAGGGTCGCCGCGGTGCCGGGACTCTTCCTCCTTGACGGGAACTCGCTGACCTACCGGGCGTTCTTCGCCATCCCGCGTGACATGGTCACGCGGACCGGTCAGGAGACGAACGCTGTCTTCGGGTTCACCCAGATGCTGGCCACGCTGCTGCGCGAGCATGAACCGGACGGTGTCGCCGTGGCCTTCGACCTACCGGGCGGCACCTTCCGACACAAGCGCCTCCCGTCGTACAAGGCAAACCGGGAGAAGCAGGAGGACAGCCTCTACCAGCAGCTCGACCTGGTCAGGGAGTTGGTCGATTCGCTCGGCTTCCCCGTGGTTGACGCTGAGGGCTACGAGGCTGACGATGTGATCGCCACACTGGCCACGACGGCTCGAGATGCTGGCCGGGACGTCACCATCGTCACCGGCGACCGTGACAGCTACCAGTTGGTCGAGGATCCCCACGTGAAGGTTCTCTACAACAAGCGCGGCATGTCGGATTACGCCCTCTACGACGAAGCCGGCATTGCCGAGCGAACTGGCGTGGCCCCCTCGGACTACGTCGCCTACGCCGCATTGCGCGGAGACCAGTCGGACAACCTGCCCGGTGTGCCCGGGGTGGGGGAGAAGACTGCCGCCAAGCTGGTCAACGCCTATGGGGATCTCGACGGCATCTTCGCCGCGGTCGACGAGCAGACACCAAAGTTGCGAGAGAACCTGGCCGCCCACGAGGTCGACGCCCGGCTCAACGAGGAGTTGATGGTGCTGGTCCGCGATGTGCCCCTCGACGTGGGCATCGACGACGTAGCTGGCGGAGCGGTCGACGTGGAGCGGGCCGGCAGCCTACTGGAGGTACTGGAACTCAGTCGCGCCCGCGAGCGCCTTGGCGCCCTGCTCGGGGTCGACTTCTCCGGTGGGGAGGACCGCGGGCCCGACGGTGCGCCGCGCGGACCCCTGGCCGTCGAGGTAGCCCACTTGGCTGACGCAGCGGAGATCTCCGTCTTGGCCAACGCCGCCAGCGGGCCACTGGGCGTGGCCACCGTGGAGGGTCCGCCGACGGGTGACGCAGGCCCGGAACTGGGCGACGGTTTGGCCGTGTCCAACGGTGAGCAGGCCTGGTGGGTTCCCATAGTGCTTCTCGGTGACGACGCCTGCCGTGACGCCCTGGCCAGCGTGGTCGGTCCCGAAGGGCCCGGAGTCGTCGCCCATGACGCCAAGCCGCTACTGCGGGCCCTGCTGCGCCTTGCTGTCCCTGACGTGGCGCTCGTCCTCGACACCGCCCTAGCCGGCTACCTGCTTGACCCGGCCGAGGCCACCTACGACCTCGACGTTCTCCTGGAACGGCACGCCCAGCGGGTCTTGCCGGCCAGCGGCCCGCCAGAGGGTCAACTTGACCTGACCGGCGATACAACCGATCCGGCCGTTGAGGCCGGCCACTTGGCCGCCGCGGCTGCAGTGCTACGCGGCCCGCTGCTCGAGGCACTAGAGGCCCAGGGGCTGGTCGCGTTGAATGACGAACTCGAGGTGCCACTGGTCGGCGTACTGGCCCGTATGGAAGAACTCGGCGTCGGCGTCGACGTGGCCGAACTTTCCCGCCTACGTGACGAACTCACTGCTGAGTGCGACCGTCTGCGGTCCGCAGTCCACGAGACGGCCGGCGAGGAGTTCAACGTCAACTCCACAAAACAACTCCGGGAGCTGTTGTTCGAGAAGCTGGGCCTCACTCCAGGCAAGAAGACCAAGACCGGCTACTCCACCGACGCGGCGACTCTGGAGCGTCTCCGCGGAGACCATCCGGTGGTCGAACATCTGCTGGCCTACCGAGAGGTCGAGAAACTGCGCTCCACCTACGGTGAGGGCCTCCTCGGCGAAGTCGGGCCGGGGAACCGGATCCGTGCGACCTTCAACCAGACGGTGGCGCGCACGGGACGCCTGAGTTCAGACGCCCCGAACCTCCACAACATCCCAGTCCGGACTGAGGCCGGCCGGGCCTTTAGACGGGCCTTCGTTCCCTCCGCCGGGCGGATGTTCCTCGTCGCCGACTACAACCAGATCGAACTGCGCTGCATCGCCCACCTGGCTGACGACCCGGGACTCATCGCTGCGTTCGAGGCCGGTGACGACATTCACACCGCGGTGGCCGCCCGTACCTGGGGCCTCGAACCCGACGACGTCACTCCGGAGGTCCGTAATCGGGCGAAGATGGTGGCCTACGGCCTGGCCTACGGGATGGAGGCCTACGGGCTTTCCCAACGCCTCGGCTGTTCGGTCGACGAGGCCACCCAGATCCTCGAGTCGTACTTCGCTGCCTTCCCGGCCGTTCGCGACTACATGGATCGCACCGTTGACGAGGCCCGGAGCCGGGGTTACACCGAGACCCTGTTCGGACGCCGCCGTCGCATCGCCGACCTGTCGTCGCCCAACTTCAACGTCCGGCAGGCCGGAGAACGCCAAGCCATGAACGCCGGCATCCAGGGCCTTGCTGCTGATGTCTTCAAGGTGGCCTTGATCCGCATAGACGATCGTCTCCGGACCGACGGGTCGGCTGCCGACCTTGTACTGCAGGTCCACGACGAGGTAATCCTCGAAGTTCCGCCCGATGAACTGGTCGACGTGGAGGCCATGGTCCGGCACGAGATGGGCGGTGCCTATGAACTGAAGGTGGAGCTCGCCGTCGAACTGGCCACGGGCGCCACCTGGGCCGACGCCAAGGGATGATCGGAAACCCCCCGAAGGGTGGTCCGTATCCCGAGTTGGGAGTCGGCCACTGGTTCGAGGCGGTCGCAGACCACCTCGGCGAGGCCTACCTGCGCTACTCGTTCACCTACGGCACAGTCCGCGAGGTGGACGTGCTGGTCGACGTCCTCGATCTCATGCCGGGGAGCCGGGTGCTGGACGTCGGCTGCGGCCCCGGACGGCACGCCCATGAGTTGGCTCGTCGGGGGATCGAGGTGGTGGGAATCGATGTCTCGGCGACCTTCGTGGATCTGGCCCGACGCGACGCTCCGACAGGCGCCACGTTCGTCCAAGGCGATGCCCGCACCATGGCCTTCGATGAGGAATTCGATGCCGCGATCTCTCTCTGCCAGGGCGCCTTCGGCCTGGCAGGTGGACCGGGGTCCGACCCGGCGCCCCTCGACCCGGACGGGGCCATCCTGGAGCGGGTCGCCGCCGCGGTGCGTCCGGGCGGTCGGGTGGCTCTCAGCGCATTCTCGGCCTATTTCCAGGTCCGGTTCCTAGAGTCCGCCGACGACTTTGACGCCGACCGGGGTGTGAACCAGGAGGAGACGGTGCTCCGAGATTCGGAAGGAGTCGAGGTCGAGGCGCAACTGTGGACGACTTGCTTCACACCGCGGGAGTTGCGCCTCCTGGCCGACAGGGTCGGCCTTGATGTCGACGAGGTTCGATCGGTGACTCCCGGCGACTACGGCCGGCGTCCCCCTGACCTCGAACACCCAGAGTTCCTGCTCCTAGCCCGCCGGCGAGGCTGAAAGGGACCATCGACGGGGTTGAGTGCCATCCAGAGGGGGTTGCCGGGAGGCCCCGGTAGGCTTTGCCAGTTCGTTCCGTGGGTGCCGAGCACCCCGAAGCGGACGAGTCCTATCCCCGATGTCCCATCCGACGAGAAGAAGATTCGTGTCCGACACCATCACCACCCCCTCCGCAATCGACTCCCCACCCATGGGGACCTTCGACGAGAGCGGGGCCTACACCCCCCGTCCGATTACCGAGAACGACCTCGGTTCCCTCAGCCTCGACGAGGCCTACTCGGCCACCATGGTCGACGTCCAAAACGGCCAACTCGTCGAAGGCACCGTCGTGAGGGTCGACAAGGACGAGGTCCTGTTGGACATCGGCTACAAGTCGGAGGGCGTGATCCCTCCCCGCGAACTGTCGATCCGCAATGGCGTCGACCCGAGTGAGATCGTCTCGGTCGGTGAGAAGGTCGAGGCCGTCGTCCTGCAGCGCGAGGACAAGGACGGCCGCCTGGTCTTGTCGAAGAAGCGGGCTCAGTATGAGCGGGCCTGGGGAAAGATCGAGGAGATCAAGGAGGGCGACGGCATGGTGTCCGGCGCTGTCATCGAGGTCGTCAAGGGCGGCCTGATCGTTGACATCGGCCTCCGCGGCTTCCTGCCAGCATCCCTCGTCGAGTTGCGCCGGGTCCGCGACCTGCAGCCGTACATGGGCACCACGATCGACGCCAAGATCATCGAGTTGGACAAGAACCGCAACAACGTGGTCCTGTCCCGTCGTGCCTGGCTTGAGGAGACCCAGAAGGAGCAACGCGAGGAATTCCTCCACGACCTTCGGCCCGGCGAAGTGCGCAAGGGCGTGGTATCTAGCGTGGTCAACTTTGGCGCCTTCGTCGACCTGGGTGGCATGGACGGCCTCGTCCACGTCTCGGAGCTCTCGTGGAAGCACGTTGACCACCCCGGTTCGGTGGTGTCAGTTGGTGACGAGATCGAGGTGCAGGTGCTCGAGGTTGACCTGTCACGGGAGCGCATCAGCCTCTCGCTGAAGGCCACCCAGCAGGATCCGTGGCAGGAGTTTGCCGGCGCCCATCAGGTAGGCGAGTTGGTCTATGGCCGGGTTACCAAGCTGGTGCCATTCGGCTCCTTCGTTCAGGTGGGCGACGGGATCGAGGGCCTGGTCCACATCTCGGAGATGTCGGCCCACCACGTGGACCTGCCAGAGCAGGTCGTCACACCAGGTGAGGAGTTGTGGGTCAAGATCATCGACCTCGACCTCCAGCGCCGCCGGATCAGTCTGTCGATCAAGCAGGCTGCCGAGGGTGGAGTCGTGGCTGCTGAATACCAGGAGCACTTCGGCGAGCACGCCTACGACCCCGAAGGCAACTACATCGGGAGTGAGGCTTCCGAAGGCCAGGAGGCCTGGACTGAGTTGTATGGCTCGGAGGGTGTGTCCGATGCCGATGCCGATGCCGATGCCACTGAAGAGGTGACTCCTGCCGAGGAGTTGCCCGTCGAGGAAGCGTCTGTCGAGGACGAGCCAGTTGACGAGACCCTTGGGGCCACTGAGGCCTGACCGGTATGGCCCTGGACCACGTTCCGGGCCCACCCCATGCTCGAGATCGGCCTGACCGGGGGAATCGGCTCCGGAAAGTCCACCGTTGCAGCGCTCCTCGTGGAGCGTGGCGCCGTGCTTCTAGACGCCGATGCGATCGTGCGCGAACTCCAAGAGCCCGGCACACCAGTGTTTGCCGCCATGGTTGACCGTTGGGGTGACGCCATTGTGAGCGTCGCCGGCACCCTTGACCGCCAGGCGGTGGCCGACCGCGTGTTCGGCGACGCCGACGAGTTGAAGGCGCTGAACGCCATTGTCCATCCAGCGGTCGGAGACGAGATGACCCGACGACGCGAGGAGCTCGCCGGAACCGACGCCACCGTCATACTGGACATTCCCCTACTGGTGGAGTCCGGGCACGATGGGCTCGGTGGGATCATCGTGGTCGACGTCGACCCGGAGGTGGCCGTGGAGCGTCTAGTTGCCCACCGGGGTTTCGCTGCGCAGGACGCCCGCGACCGGATCGCTCGTCAGGCGTCGCGTGACAACCGTCTTGCCCGGGCTGACCTTGTGGTCGACAACTCAGGCAGCCTCGAGGACTTGGAGGCAGAGGTGGACCGTGCGTGGGCTTGGATCGGATCCTTGGAGCGCCCCGCGCTAGACCGAGACGTCACCCGCATCGGCAGTCGTGCCGAACGGGAAGCCAGGGGCGACGCCGGCTGAGGCGCACCGAAGCCTGCCGGGGGCGGTCGCTACGCTCGGCCCATGACCGTGGAGCGGCCCGACGGGCAGGCGGTGGGCAAGGTGGGCCCCGACCGTGGTCGCCCATTCCGGGTCGAGGCGCCGTTTTCTCCAGCCGGTGACCAGCCGAAGGCCATCGAGGAGTTGGCCGACGGCATCAAGGGTGGTGAGCGGTTCCAGACCCTGCTCGGGATCACCGGTAGCGGCAAGAGCGCCACCGTCGCCTGGACCATCGAGAAAGTCCAGCGGCCCACTCTGGTCATTGCTCCCAACAAGGCCCTTGCCGCCCAGCTGGCCAATGAGCTTCGAGAATTCTTCCCCGACAATCGGGTGGAGTACTT
>JAZADN010000097.1:0-35165 GCA_036123585.1 Actinomycetota bacterium
CCGCCTTCTTCGCGGGAGCCTTCGCCGCCGCCTTCTTCGCGGGAGCCTTCGCCGCCGCCTTCTTCGCGGGAGCCTTCTTCGCCGACTTCTCGGCCATGACACTCATCTCCTCGTCGAAACGGTCGACCGACCGGTTCTGGTGAGCGTGGGAGCGTACCGGGCCCGGGCCTCTGCGCCGTGGACGGTTCGGCCGGGCCGCGGACCGACGGGTCAGGAACCGTCCTCAGCGAAGAAGGCGTCCAGGTCCGGTTCGTTGCCGACCACCTCGACACCCGGAGGCTGCTGGTCGACGGGCCGTATCGGTGTGACTACGTCCGAGATCAGGCGGTCCTGCCCGGACCACCGAGGCACGGGCCAGTCCGCCTCGGCAGACGTCTGTGAGGTGCTGGGCGGCAGCGGAGGCAACGGACCATCTTCGGCCGCCGTCGACGCAACCGGGGCCGACACCACCGGGCCGGTCGGGGCGGGCGCCACTCCACTGGGTCGCTCATCGATGCCTTCTACCAGGTCCTGAAGGTCAGCGACCGCCCGCAACAGGCGATCTCGGTGCGCTGCGACGTGGTCGGCAGTCACGTCGATCTCCTCCAGCACGCGGTTTCGACGACCTTCCGCTTCGGCCACCTCCGCCTGCATCCGGGCCCTACCTGTCTCGATGGCGGCACGCACCTCAGCCTCCGCTGCAGACGTCAGTTCAGAGGCCTCGAGACGGGCGTCGGCCACGATCCGGGCCGCCTCGGCCTCCGCTGTGGCGATCCCTGCCTCGGCGGTGGCACGGGCAGCACGGGCTGCCTCAAGCTCCTCCTCCAACTGACGTTCAGCAAGCGTGGCGCGCTCGCCGGCCCGTTGGGCCGACTTCCGCAGGTCAGCTAGCGCCCGGGCCGCACGGTCCAGAACCGCATCAACCTCGGACGGGTCATAACCCCGCATCTTTGTCCCAAACTGGCCGTCCTCCAGTTCGTGGAGGAGGTCGTCTAGCGCTTGACGGCCGTCCATTCTGTCAGGCTACCGCCCTTCCACCGCCTGATCGGGGCACCCCAGAGGCGTCGACGCGGGCCCTTCCATGCAGGTCCCACAGGGTTTTTTGGGGCGGGAAGACCGGTTCAGCAGCCCAAGATCCCCATGAGGATCGACAGGCCGAAGAAGGCCACGATGGGCGACAGGTCGAGAGCCATGCCGCCCATGCGGATGGGTGGCAGGAGACGACGCAGCGGGAGCAGGATGGGGTCGGTGACCGTGTAGAGAAAGCCCGCCACGGGCGCCATGGGACCGTCGTGCGAGATGGGGAACCAACTGAGGAGGACGCGAACCACCAGGACCAGCAGGTAGATCTGGAGCAGAGCGCACACCACCACCATCGGACCGCTCCCCTCCCCCGTCTGCCCTCAGTCGACGAGCCGTCGGCGGTCCTCGTCCGACACCTCCACATCCGACGGTGTCAGGAGGTACACCTGGTTGGTGATCCGCTCCATCTGGCCCTCAGCGCCATAACAGACACCGCTAGCGAAGTCGATGATCCGCCGAGACAACTCGGCGTCCACGCCCTGGAGATTGACGATGACCGGCTGTCCAGCCTTAAAACGATCGGCCATCTCTTGCACATCGTTGAACGATCCCGGTGTCACCGTTGATGGGCGAGCCGCTGTGGCCGGCTTGAGCGGGCGGACCGTGCCGGTCGGCTCGGCGGGCAGCATCCGCACCGTTCGGGACTGCTCGACAGGTGCCTGGACGGGTGTCAAGAGCGGACGAACTGTACCGTCATCCTCCGCCGCAGCCCGGGCCTCGGCAAACTCTGTGGACGACAGCGGCCCACGGAGCAGCGGTTCATCGGCGAAGTCCTCGTAGGCATCGTCCGGGCCGAGCCCTAACCACATCATGATCTTCTTCATGGTCGCTCGATGGTACCCGTCGTCATGCGTCCGGCCGAAGCGGTCGCTCTCCGAACAGAGCCCGGCCAACCCTCACCATGGTGGAACCGTGCTCCACGGCCAACTCCAGATCGTCGGTCATGCCCATGGAGAGCTCATCGAGACCCAGTTCGTCGGCTAGGCGGGCGACAGTGGCGAAGCAGGACGCTGTGGCCGCAATGTCGTTCTGGACACCGACGGTCATAAGCCCAGCGACCACGAGACCTCCGTCTTTCGCCCGCTGCACCAAATCGGCCACGGCTCCCGGTTGGCAACCCCCTTTGCCCGGTGACCCGGATGGGTCGACCTGGACGAGGATGCGGGCGCCAGGCACCCGTTTCGCCAACTCGTCGACCAGCGGAACCCGATCGACCGTCTGCCAGAGGGAAACCAACCGGCCAAGCTGGCGGACCTTCCCACGCTGGACCCCGCCGATCATGTGCCACTCGACCTCGTCGCCGGTCCCCGCCTCCGCCATCTCCGCTGCCTTCCCCAGCAGTTCCTGGGCATAATTCTCGCCCACAGCCGGATGTCCACAAGCCACCGTGGCACGCACCGCGTCGACGCCGAAGGCCTTGGTGACCGGCAGGAGGCGCGTTCGGCCGCCACTGGCCTCCGCCAGTCGCTCCTCCACCTCGGCTATCCGCTCGCCGACCTGTGCCGGATCGACAGCCGGTAGGGAGTCGCTGATGCTCATCGCGCGGATTCGGGTGCCGGTTCCATCCAAGCCAGCATCGCCTGTCGGCAAGCCGTTCCGGTGGCCCGGAACGACCAGTAGCTGTCATCGCATGACGTGCAGGCCCCATCAAATGTCGCTATCACGCCTCGACGTGCAAGGACGGCCGACACCACGGCGGCCAAGTTCAGTGCCGGGCGACCGTCCCGGGTCCGGGCTGCGACCTCGGCACCGAAGGCGTCGACCAGTCGGGATAGATCGACGACCCCGAACTCGTAGCAGCAGGGCCGGATGTGGGGGCCAACCACTGCCGAGAGCACACCTGGGCCCTGCGCTTCCTGACCTCCGACGAGGTTCGGCGAAACGTCCAAAGAGGACAGGGCGTCCACCGAGGCCTCAAGGACTCCTGCCATCAGGCCACGCCAGCCCGCATGAGCAAGGGCGACCGTTGAGTGTCCGACGAACGCCACGGGAGCGCAGTCAGCCACCCGGACCGACAGCGCGGCGCCTAGACGGTCAGTTACCGCGGCATCGGCAGGCGTTCCGGAGGCCCCTCCGGGTTCGTCGACCACGGCTACGGCAGCACCGTGTACCTGGTGGAGGGTCGTCCAGGGGCGGGGCGCCTCCCCCAAGAGCCCCGAGGGCGGACAACGGCCAGCGGAGGCCAGGTGTCCCGGGCCGCTGACGGGAGCATCGCCCGAAGCGATGTCGCCGTCAGCGGCCTCGGACATGACGATCCGGGCGACCCGGCCCGACGGGAGACTCCGCCGGGCCAGTTCCCGGGCCATCGGCCCCTACCTGAGGAAGCTCGGCACGTCGAGGCCGTCGTCGCTGGAGGCGGCTAACACGTCGACGATGGCGTCGGTGTCCGGAGACTGCTGCGCCGGACGGTCACCGTCCCAACGATCGAAGCCGGCGGCGATCACCGTGACCCGGACGTCATCGCCCATCTCGTCGTCGACGACGGTACCGAAGATGATGTTGGCGTCTGGGTGGGCTACGCCGTGGACCACCTCAGCTGCCTCATTGACCTCGAATAGGCCCAAGTCGCGCGGCCCTGAAATGTTAAGCAGAACACCCCGGGCGCCTTCGATGGAGGCCTCGAGCATCGGGCTGGAAATGGCCTTGCGAGCCGCGTTCAGGGCACGCCCTTCGCCAGTGGCCTGGCCGACACCCATCAGCGCCGAGCCGGCACCCTTCATCACGGTACGAACGTCGGCAAAGTCGGTGTTGATGAGACCGGGGGTGGTGATCAGCGTGGTGATGCCCTGAACGCCCTGAAGGAGAACTTCGTCTGCGGTGTCGAAGGCATTGAGCAGCGGGGTCTTGTCGTCAGACACGTCGAGGAGTCGATCGTTGGGGATGACGATCTGTGTATCGACCTTCTCTTTGAGTTGGACGATGCCCTGTTCGGCCTGGACTGACCGGCGCCGTCCCTCGAAGGCGAACGGCCGGGTGACTACGCCGATGGTCAGGGCGCCGGTGTCCCGAGCCACCTCAGCCACGATTGGGGCGCCCCCAGTCCCGGTGCCACCACCCTCACCAGCGGTGATGAAGACCATGTCAGCACCGTCTAACGCCTCCTCGATCTCGGCCCGGTGGTCCTCGGCAGCCTGGCGGCCGAGGTCCGGATCGCTGCCCGCACCGAGTCCCCGAGTGAGTTCGCGTCCGATATCGAGCTTGACGTCGGCGTCGCTCATCAGGAGCGCCTGGGCGTCCGTGTTGACGGCAATGAACTCGACACCCTTGAGGCCGGCATCGATCATCCGGTTCACCGCGTTGACGCCCGCGCCGCCGACGCCAACCACTTTGATCACGGCCAGGTAGTTCTGCGGATTCCCCACCATGCTTTTCTCCTGCTGTCCTACTCGATCCTCGTCAGCCTGCACCTAAACGACATGCTGAATAACCTTCAAGTTGAGGTTTATAGTTGTGATCGATCAACCCCGATCCGTGGTCGTGAGACTACGGCGAGTGGTCGATCAACGTCAACCCGTCGAACCGTGTTCAATGAACAAACTGCCTCAGCGCGTGGTTTCCTCCAATGTCGAGCGACTTACTCGCAACCGACCTCGTCACGCCGCACCACCGGACTGGCATGGAGGGAGACATCAATCTCGACAATGCACGCCAACTCGACCCGAGCTAGGACGGTGGCCAACGAGCGGAACTCATCGCGGTAATCCTCGCCTAGGCCCAGCACGGCCTCCGCCCCACCGACCAACTCGACCACCACCCCAGAGGCCGACGGGACCAGGGCCACGATCCATGTCCCCAACCCGGGCTCTATGGCCTCCGCCGCCCGGAGCAACGGCGACAAGCCGGCCATCCGGGTGCCGATCCGACCCAACCGGTCCACCCGAACCACGGGTAGGTCCTCCAACCGTCTGGCCCGATGCTCCAGAACGGTGCCCTCGGCATCCAAAAGGGCCACCGCCGAGGTCGGATCCACCGCGTTGGCCGTCGCGACCCGCTGGCGCACCCACACCTCCACAGTGCCCGGCCACCGGCGATCGACCTCCACGAACGCCACCCACGGTTCCGCCGCCACGCGGCGAGCCACCTCGTCGGTGTCAACACCCCACAGTGCAGCACCTAAGTCGATTCCGGTCGCCGCCACGATGTCGACTGTCGAGAGGCCCTGGCCATCGGGCACCGGAGGTCCGAGCACACGGATCTCGTCGACATCCAACAACTCCGAGCGGGTCGCAGCGAAAGCTCCCACGACGACCAGCGCTATGGCCAGCAGCCCCCACGACCAAAGTCGGCGCCTGCGACGCCCACGAACCGGCAGGGCATCGTCCACCTGGTCCGCTGAGGGAACAGATCTCGACGAGCCATCGACGCCGTCTTCCTTCAAGTGCGTCACCCGAAGCCAATTAGAACGGTCTCAGGTACAAGGGCGATCCCGTGGACTTCGAGAACCCGGCGGGCCACCTCGTCCATCAGGGCGACCACGTCCTCAGCCGAGCCGTTCTCGTCGGCCTGGATGAAGTTGGCATGGCGGTCAGAGACCACCGCCGTTCCGCAGCGCAGGCCTCGGCAACCCGCCGTATCCACCAGACGGCCCGCCGAGTCACCTTCCGGGTTCGTAAACACCGAACCAGCGTTCTGGCCGCCCGGCTGGTTTTCGCGCCGCCACCGCACTACCTCGGCCAAACGCTCCTCCCCGACCTCCACGTCGCCCGCTGCTAGGGCTAGTCGGGCGGCTACCACTACCTCATCGTGAAGTAATGCCGATGTGCGGTAGCCGAGGCCCAGTTCGACAGCCGGGCACTCAGTGGTCGACCCGTCAGACAGGTTGACCACCGACGCCGAGACCAGGACAGCAGCAAGGTCTGCGCCGTGACCGCCGGCGTTCATCCGAGCCGCGCCGCCCATCGAGCCCGGGACGCCAACCGCCCATTCAAAGCCGGTCAACCCAGCAGCGACTGTCCGGCGAGCCACCACTGGAAGGCTGGCCGCCCCGCCGACCACGACATCGGTCCCGTCGATCTCGATGGTCTCGAAGCCAAACCCCAACTGGACGGCCAGACCGGCGAAACCGTCGTCGGAAACCAGGAGGTTGGAACCGCGGCCGAGGACGAGGAAGGGCAGTCCGGCCGGGCCGGCCACCGAAGCGACCGCAGCCAACTCCTCAGCGTCCCTCGGACGGACAAAAAGCGCAGCGGTCCCGCCCACCCGGTAGGTGGTCAACGGACCAACCGGGTGCTCCCGTCGCACGCCCTCCAACAGACCCAGCCCGTCGAGGTCATCGGCGAGCGCGTTCAGGGACTCCAAGGTCGGGTCAGCTTCCATCGGTCGCACCATCGGACATCGTCTCGTCGGATTCCTCGACGAGATGGGCCCGCACCTCATCAGGCACGGAGGTCAGGTCGCCGGCTCCCATGGTCAGACACAGGTCCCCTGGGACCAACGTGGCCAGCAAGCCCTCGACCAAGTCGTTGCGACGGGGTGCATACCGGACATCCAACCCCGGCAGGTCCCGGGCTACGGCATCCACCACCAGTTGGCCCGACACTCCGGGACGAGGCGCCTCACCCGAGGGGTACACGTCGGTCACGAACAAGATGTCCACCCCAGCGAAGGCGGAACCGAACGACGACCAGAGTGCTTCAGTCCGACTGAAGCGATGGGGCTGGAAGGCGGCCACCAGGCGGCCAAAACCCCCGGTGGTTGCCGCGTCGACCGTCACCACCACTTCAGTGGGTAGGTGTGCGTAGTCGTCCACAAAAGTCACCCCGGCGGCCCGCCCCCGTTGCTCGAAGCGGCGGGCCACCCCTCCGAATCGACCCAGCGCCGCCGTGGCCTGCGCCGGATCGGCCCCGACAAGGATGGCAGCCACGGCCGCCATGGCGGCATTGCGTGCGTTATGCCGACCGGGCACGGGCAGGGTGACGGACAGTCGTCCGCCGGCCACGAGGCCCTCGGGAGCCTCCAAGTCAAAGGCCACCCCGCTCCACGCGTTCCGGACGTCGATCAGGCGCCAGTCCGCTTCGGAAGACTCACCCACGGTGGTGACCGCCAAGCCGGCTGCCATCGACCGCTCGGCGAGAGCTGCTCCCTCCAAATCGTCGATCCCAAGAACCGTGGTCCCGTCCACGCCGGCCACGAAGACATCGAAGGCGTCGCGGAGGGCCCCGAACCCACCGTGGTACTCGAGGTGGTCCGGCTCCAGGTTGGTGACCACACCGACGTGGGGCACCAGGTGGAGGAAGGATCCGTCACTCTCATCTGCCTCCACCACGAACAGGTCACCCTCGTCCCACGCCGCACCAGAACCGATCTCGTTCACGTCGCCGCCGATGACGAACGAAGGGCGCAGACCGGAGTCACGCAGAGCGAGAGCGAGCATCGACGAGGTCGTGGTCTTGCCGTGCGTCCCAGCCACAGCAATGGTGCGTCGAACCTCAGTGACCGCCCCCAGCACCTCAGCCCGGCTCAGCACAGGCAACCCCGCCTCCCGAGCCGCCCGCACCTCTGGATTGGCGTCGGACACGGCGGTGGAGCGGGTGACCACTGAGGCGTCGGCTAGATGGTCGGCGTGATGGCCCACATGGACCTCCACGCCGAGGGCTGCAAGTCGCTCCAGGCCGGCCGACGACTTCAGGTCGGACCCCGACACCCGGTGCCCCATGGCGGCGAGGACCTCGGCGATAGCACTCATCCCGGCCCCGCCGATCCCCACCACGTGGACCCGGGCTGGGACCCGAGGATCCAATGCTGGGGTCACAAACTGTCTCCAGTCGAACCGTCCTCCTCGGAACGCTCCCCGAGCGCTGCGGCCACCAGGTCGGTCACTCGCTCGGCAGCATCCGGTCGGCCGAGCGAGCGGGCCGAGGCGCCCATCGCCTCCAGAGCCGACTGATCGCCAAGCATTGCGACCAGTAGTCCTGCCAGCAGGTGACCGTCGAGTTCGCCGTCCACCACTACTCGGGCCGCACCAGCTTCGGCCATACCCGCCGCGTTGGCCGTCTGGTGGTCGCCTGGCGCACCGGGCAATGGGACTAGGACCGACGGGATGCCGAGGACCGACAACTCGGCCACCGTGGTGGCGCCGGCCCGGCACACCACTAGATCGGCGGCGCTCAGCACCATCGGCATATCCGCCTCGTATCCCACCGGTCGATACTCCACGCCGGAAGCCACCGCGCGGGCCCGCTCTGGCGGCCCTTCAGCCCCCATCTCCCAGCCGCGACGTCCCACGACGTGTTGAATGACCACCGGACCACCCGCCCAGTCTTCCACCGCCGAAGCAACCGCCCGATTAATCCGACGGGCCCCCAAGGACCCCCCGAAGGCCACCACGAAGGGGCGGTCGTCGAGCCCAAGACGGTAACGGGCCTCCTGGCGGGCCGACCAGTCTGCGGCGGCCTGGCGCACTTCCGGTCGGACCGGATTTCCTGTCACCACCGCACGGGGCAGGCGGGTCCCTGGGAAGGACACGGCACACGATCTGGCGAAGCGGCCCAGCAGCCGGTTGGCGGCACCCGGCACGGCATTCTGCTCGGCCACCACCATGGGGATCCTCAGGACTACGGCGGCTAGCCCGCACGGCACGCTGGCGTAGCCGCCGAGAGCGATTACTGCGTCGGGCCGGTTTCTTGTCAGCAGCAGGAAGGCCCGGGCCACGGCCAACAGGAGGTCAGCCGTCGCCACCACGTTCGCCGGGGTGAGGCGACGCTGGATCCCCCGACCGGGCAGGAGCACCAGATCGAAGCCCGTCGGTGGCACCAACTCGGCCTCGATGCCGCGGGCGCTGCCAACCATCACCACCGAACCCCGATCGGCCACCAACCTCCGTTCGACTAGTGCCTCCGCAATAGCCAGGCCGGGCAAGACATGCCCGGCCGTCCCACCCCCGGCGACCACGATCCGCCCGGAACGGCGACGACGACCCCGCTCCCGACGCAAGGTCACGGCGTCTGCCGGGCGATGTTGAGGAGGACTCCGTACGCGGTCAACGTTAGAACCATGGAACTCCCACCGTAGGAGAGGAAGGGCAAGGGGATGCCGGTGATGGGCAGCAGCCCTAGGACCGCCCCGATGTTGACGTAGGCCTGGAGCACGATCCAGGTGGTGATTCCGGCGGCCAGTAGCTGGCCAAAACGGTCCGGGGCGCGCAACGAGGTGCGCAACCCGAGCACCCCGATCCCAAAGAAGAAAAGAACAACGATGAAGGCCACCACAAATCCCAGTTCCTCGGCCACGATGGCGAAGATGAAATCGGTCTGGGCATACGGCAGGAAGCCCCACTTAGCCCTGCTGGCTCCTAGGCCCATGCCCCAGAGACCTCCGTTGGACATGGCCACTCCAGCCTGTATGGCCTGCCAACCCGTATGCAACGGATCACTCCACGGGTCGAACAGGGTCAGGAGCCGCTGTCGTCGGTAACCCGCCGTCATGCTGAGGCCAAGCAGTACCCCAACGGCGAGTGCTCCGCCACCCACCACTACAAGCATTCGCAGGCCGGCGAAGAAGAGGATCGAAGCGCCGATGGCCACAAGCACGGCCGCCGTACCCATGTCCGGCTCTAGATAGACCAGGCCACCCAGCAGACCGAGAACCGCCATGAGCGGCAACTGTGTGGACCGCAGGTCGTCCACGTCGCGGTGGGGTGACGATAGGAGCACCGAGACGTAGAGGATCACCGTCAACTTGGCCAGTTCCGACGGTTGAAAGGTGACCACTCCGACGCCAAGCCAGCGAGACGAACCGTTGGCCTCGATGCCAATGCCGGGAACGAACACCAGAACCAAAAGAGCGAGGGTGACCACCAGCATCGGAAGTGCTGCCCCTCGCAGACGCCGGTAGTCGGTGCGCAGCATGGCCACCAAGCCCAAGGTCCCAAGGAAGATCCAAACCACCTGCCGGCTGACGTGGTGCAAGGCATCACCGTGGATACGGAGGTCCTGGACCGATGCTGCCGACAGGACCATGACCACACCGAGGAAGACCAGGACTGCGGCCACGGCCCCCAGCAGCGGGGCCCGAACCGACCGGCGGCCGGCACGACCGCTCTGGTATTCGACGGCCATCAGCGAGCTAGGGCGTTCACGATCCGCTGAAAGTCGCGTCCCCGTTCGGCGTAGGAGTCATACCAGTCGAACGACGCGCAGGATGGCGACAGCAACACGGATCCGGAGCCATCGGCTAGGCGTCCGGCGGAAGCCACTGCGGCTTCCATCGAGTCGGCGAGCTCTACGGGGCAGCGCCCCTCGAACGCCAACGCCACCTGGCCTGCCGCCTCTCCAATAGCCACCACGGCCCGCGGTCGGGCCGCGGCCAACGGCGACAAGTCCACCCCCTTGCTTCGACCCCCGGCGATCAGCACGGCACCGGGTAGTCCAGCCAGTGCGGTCAGGGTGGCGTGTGGTGTGGTGGCCTTACTGTCGTCCACGTAGCGGACCCCATCCACCTCGGCTACAAAAGCCATCCGGTGGGCCAATCCCGAGAAGTCCGCCAGAGTGGACCGGCAGGCATCAGGGTCTGCTCCGGCCCGCACGGCCACTGTGGCAGCGGCCAGCGCGTTGTCCAGGTCGTGGGGTAGCGAGCGAGACAGGTCGGCTACAGCCATGAACGAACGATCGTCGACCACCAGTCGCCCATCCTCTACCCGGCAGGGGGCATCGGCGCTTCCGAACAAGGTGGCGCCGGACGGCGCTCGGCGGGCCACCACCGGATCGGCGGCGTTGGCCACTGCGTGCGACGGGTCGACTACCCCCTCGAAGACCCTCGCCTTCGCGTCCTCATAAGCGGCGAGGTCACGGTGGACGTCGAGGTGATCTGGGGCGAAGTTCAGCCAGGCGGCCGGCGAGGCGCGGAACGCCGCGGCGTGTGCCAGGCGAAACGACGATGCCTCGACCACGAAGACGTCGGCCTCCGGATCCTCGATGGCCGCCACCAGCGGCGTGTCGGTGTTTCCCGATGGCAGAGCCCGCACACCCGAGCGTTCGAGCATGTCGGCCACCAGTGTGACCACGGTCGTCTTGCCGTTGGTGCCGGTAATCGCGCAGCGGGGCCGGTCGTCCCAGCGTGCGGCCAGATCGGACTCGTCAACCACCGGCACCCCGACACGTCGGGCCGCATCATGGCAGGGGTGTGCGTCGCCGATGCCGGGCGACATGATCACCTCGCCCACACCGTCGAACAACGCTGGCCAGTCGCGCTCCGAGGGCGACTCGACCAACACCACACCCAGTCGGTCAACGGCGTCCCGTGCTGCCTCGCCAGGATGGTCATCGACGGCGAAGACGTCGAATCCGCGGCGTACCAGAGCGTCGAGCACGGCCCGTCCAGCCACCCCGAGGCCCAGGACCAGGCTGGTCGCCCCGGCGGTCACCCTCCGGACCCGTCAACCATGCCGGAGCCAAGTGAGTCGGCGTAGAAGATGCCGAGGCCAGCAGCCGTGCACAAGCCGGCCAGGATCCAGAAGCGGATGATGACCGTGGTCTCCGGCCACCCGCCCAACTCGAAGTGGTGGTGGAAGGGCGCCATTCGAAATATCCGACGCCCGCCGAACAGCCGGTAGCTACCCACCTGGACGATCACCGAGAGGGTTTCGGCTACGAACAGGCCGGCAACAATGGGCAACAGGAGTTGGGTTCCGGTGGCCAACGACAGCGCGGCAAGGCCCGTGCCGATTGCCAGCGAGCCGGTGTCGCCCATGAAGATCCGAGCCGGCGCAGCATTCCACCATAGGAATCCGAGGCACCCGCCGGCCATGGCGGCAGCCACCACGGCCAGATCTAGAGCGTGGGCCACGTTGTAGGCATCGGGGTACCGGAACTGCCAAAAGGCGATCACCGTGTATGCCCCGAAGCAAAAGGTTCCCGCCCCTGCGGCTAGGCCATCCAAGCCGTCGGTCAGGTTGACGGCGTTGGCCGACCCGGTGATGAGGAGGACAGCCCACACCGTCCACAGCGCCGAGCCCAACTCTACGCCGGGCAGGTCGGCCCGCGTGAACGACAGCGTGGTGTGGGCAGGAGCGTGCTCAATCATGAGCACGGCGAAGGTGACGGCCACCGCTAGGAGGCCGAACATCTTGGCCCGCTTGTTCAGGCCCAGGTTCCGTTCACGGACCACCTTGATCCAGTCGTCAAGGAGGCCTACCGCTCCTCCACTGACGATTGCGAGCATCACAAAGATCCCAGTCCGGGTATAGATACCCCGATATAGGTCGCTGAGGGCATATCCAAAAACCGCCCCACCCACGATGGCCAGCCCACCCATGGTCGGGGTGCCCGCCTTGGTGGCGTGTCCTTCAGGACCGTCGTCGCGGATGGGCTGGCCAAGCCGAAGACGGGTAAGCCACCCGATCAGCAGTCGGGTCCCGACGACGGAGGCAACCATGGAAATGGCCGCAGCGAGGAGGAGGCGGATCACGGAGTGTCCTCCTGGACGCGTTCCCACTCCTCGGCCACCGCAATCCGGTCGTCGAAGGACACGGCTCCGCCTGCGACCTCTTGCAGCGTCTCGTGGCCGCGGCCGGCCACAACTACCAAGTCGTGGGGAGTGGCGTCGCGCAAGGCCCCGGCGATAGCCCGCCGGCGGTCGGGCTCCACGTGGTCGGGCTGGCGTTCCATCCCCGACAGGATGTCCGCGATTATCACCTCGGGTGGTTCACCCCTCGGATTGTCTGAGGTCACGACCACCCGGTCAGCGCCCGCTTCGGCTACTCGGCCCATCTCAGGACGCTTTCCGCGATCGCGTTCGCCCCCGCACCCGAAGGCCACCACCAGTCGGCCGCCGTCGGGGAGAACCCGACGGGCGGCGTCCAGCACGGCGGCCAGTGCGTCCGGCGTGTGGGCGTAGTCGACGACGACACCAGGCCCACCGTCGAGCAGTACCGGCTCGAACCGGCCGGGTACCGGAGGCGCCCCTACCAAGCCGGCTACCACTTCATCGACCTCCAAGCCGAGCAGGATGGCCAACTCGGCAGCTACCAGAGCGTTGCCTGCCATGAAAGCGCCACCTGAGGTCAACGCCACTGAGCGGTCCCGCCACCGCATCTCAGTGCCGGTAGCCGTAGGACGGACCTCGCAGGTCGTTGGGTCGACGGCCACTACCTCGAGGCCACAGTCCTCTGCCACTGCGGCGATACGCCGCCCAGCTTCATCCCCCACGGACACCACCGCCCGTCCGCTGAACGTGCCGTCAAAGAGACGTGCCTTAGCTGCTTCGTAGTCAGCCATGGTGGCGTGGAAGTCGAGGTGATCCCGGCCGAGCATGGTGAAGGCCACTGCGGCAAATCTGGTGCCGTCGACGCGGTGCTGGGCCAGGGCATGGGACGAGACTTCGATGGCCGCGACCTCCGCGCCGTCAGCCACCCAGTCCGCCAGTGTGGCCTGAAGGTCTGTGGACTCCGGCGTGGTGCGACCACCCGAGAGGGTCCCCCATGTGGCGGCTCGTCGGCCAGCCGCGTCGAGTATGGCCCCGAGCAGGTGCACGACGCTTGTCTTGCCGTTGGTGCCGGTCACCCCCACCACGTCAAGCGTCGCCGATGGATGCCCATGTACGGCGGCGGCCAGTAGCGGCATGGCCCTTCGGACCGACGGCAGGATTACTACCGGGACACCGCTTGAAGACAATCCAATTTCGGCCAGCGGCCGCTCGGCGAGGACCGCCACGGCTCCGGCGGCCACAGCATCAGCGGCATAGTCGTGCCCGTCATGGACGGCTCCCGGCACACAGCAGAACAGGTCACCAGGCCGGACCGTCCGAGAATCGTGGGCTATGCCCGACACTTCAACGGTCCGCGCTCCCTCTAGCAGTCCGTCTGCCTGGCCCCCGGAGACGGCGGTCGGGTCGACTGCCGCACCGGCGGCCAGCAGGTCGCCGAGACGCACGTCAGCCTCCGGTGGGCGCGGCGACGTCGTCCACCATCACTGCCGCCGCCTCTTTCTCGACTAGCAGGCGGTGGTGCCCGGCCGTCATGGCCTGAACCCGTTCTCCTGTCTCTAGGCCGACCCGCTCCGACTCAGACGGTATACGGAGACGCCGGACGGCGAAGTCGGCGAAGTCGGCGAAGATCGGCGCTGCGGCCCGACCACCCGAGTAGTAGGAGAGGGACGGTTCGTCGATTACCACGATCACGGCCAGACGGGGATCCTCGGCTGGCAGAAAGCCGGCGAAGCTGGCCACGTAGTCTCGATCGCCCTCAGCGCCGTAACCGCCCTCCGGCCTGGCTTTCCAGGCCGTGCCCGTCTTGCCGGCCACCCGGTAACCGGGGACTGCGGCCCGGGTTCCGGTGCCGTCGAGGACAACGCTTTCCATCATGGTGGTGACCTCGGCGGCGACCGCAGAGGACACCACCGTGTTGGTACGCCCTGGTCGACTAGGTGCGAACACCCCCTCATAGTCTCGCGTTCCGAGCACCAAAGAGGGCGCGGGCCGGATCCCACCGTTGGCGAGAGTGGCGTAGGCAGTGAGCATCTGCATCGGCGTGGTGGCAATGCCCTGGCCGATGGCGATGGTGGGCAACGACGTTCCCGACCATTCGTGGAGCGGCTTGAGGGCCCCGGCCGACTCACCGGGGAAGTCCAAAGCGGAGACCCGGCCGAGGCCGAACTCCATGAACTTTGCGTGCAACGCCTCGCGTCCGAGGTCGGCGGCCCACAGGATGGTCCCAACATTGGAGGAACGCCGCACAACGTCGGCAACCGACAGGTTTTCCGGACCATGCCGGGGGGTGTCAGAGAAAGTCCCGTCGTGGATAGTGATCCGTCCCGGCACCTCACGGACGGTCATCGGCGAGGCCACCGCGGCGTCTAAGACTGCGGAGAAGGTCAGGGGTTTGACGATCGATCCGGGCTCGTAGGTCCAAGTCACCGCTCGGTTCTCACCAGAGATGGCGACACGGCCATCCTGGCCCCGCACCGCCGTGGCCGATGCCAAGACCTCGCCGGTCCTCGGATCCATGGCGACGAGGATCCCGCCATGACCACCGGCTGTCTCCAAGCCGAGGCGTAACAGCCGCTCTGCCTCGAATTGCAGCGAGCGGTCCAAAGTCAGAATCAGGGAGAGGCCGTCAGTAGCCGGCTCGACAAAGTACTTGCCGCGGGGGATGGTCGATCCGTCGAGGGCTGACTCAGCCACCATCTCGCCGTCGATGCCCGATAGGAGGCCGTCGTACACGAGTTCCAGACCGCTGATTCCGTTGCCATCCACGTCAGTGCGCCCAAGCACCGCGAGGCCGGAGGACTCCCCAGGACGGACCCGCGCCCGTTCCTCACTCACGAGGACGCCGGCCAGGCCGAGATCCTTGACCCGCTCGGCTATCTCCGGCGACACCTCCCGCTGCAGGTAGGCGAAAGAGCTATCCCGAGAGAGGCGCGATGCCATCACAGCCGTGTCCGTATCAAGTACCTCAGCTAGGCGGCGAGCCGTCAGGTCCGGGTCGTCCACATTGCGGGGATTGGCGATGATCGACGGCAAGGGCAGCGACAAAGCGAGGTCGACTCCGTTGCGGTCGATTATGGCCCCACGGCTGGCCTTTAGCTGCACCGTCCGCATGGTCTGGGACTCGCCCCGGGCCAAGAACCGGTCGGGCTCGAGGACCTGAACTAAGAGCAGCCGCCACCCAAGGAGGCCAGCCCCCACCGCCAGGAGCACCCCGACGACCACCAGACGGCGACGCAACCGGACATGGTTGGTGCGCAGGGGAACGTCCCGACCGATGCCCCGGGAGCCGTCGCGGACCGGATCGGGACGCCGGCTCATCGAGAGCCGCCTGCGAAAGGATTCCCCACCGGAGGGCGAAGGAGCGGCGCGGAACCTCCGGCCGGAACGACGGCCAGATGGGGTCGTTCCCCCGGCGGGCCGAGGCCCAGACGCCCCTCAGCCACAGCAAGGACGCGCTCAGGGCTCTCCAGGCGAGCCACTTCGTTGCGGAGCACCTGGGCCCGCTGGCGACCCTCGTCGAGGCGCTGCTGGAGGCGGTCGAACTCAAACTGCTCGTCGATGACTACACCGTGAAACGAGGCCACAGCGAACAGCACGGCAAAGAAGGCCAGGACGGCAACGAGGCCCATCCGGGCGAGCGACAAGACGCCCGACAGGTGAACCTTCGTGGGAAAGGTGTGTGGTGCCCCGGCCTCTGATGGACGAACAGCCCGCGGTGGTCGGAGGACGGTGGTCATGACCCGGCCCCCGTTCCGATCCTCTGGAGGACTCGCAGACGAGCACTAGCGGCACGCGGATTGCGCTCAGCTTCCTCAGTGCCCGGCGTCCAGCCCGAGCGGCGCGGCAGGATGGCCGAGGGAGTGGCACCGCAGGCACACGGTAGGCGGGGCGAACAGGAGCAACCTCCGGTAGCCGCCCTGTCGAAGCGTTCCTTGACGATCCGATCCTCGCCGGAGTGGTACGACAGCACTGCCCCCCGGCCTCCCGACTGGAGCCGAGCGATGGCTTCATCCAGAGCTCCGGCCAGCTGACCCAACTCGTTATTGACCTCGATGCGGATGGCCTGAAATGTCCGCTTGGCCGGATGACCACCCCGGCGCCGGGCCGGTGCGGGGATTGCGGAGCGGACGAGGTCGGCCAATGCTGACGTGTCGCGGATCGGGCGAGCAGCCACGACGGCCCGGGCGATCCGCCGAGCGTGACGCTCATCAGCATGGTTGGTTAGCAGGCGAGCCAGATCGACCTCGGCGTAGCCGTTGACTACGTCATCGGCCGTGAGGGACTGGCGGCGGTCCATCCGCATGTCCAGGGGCCCGGCCTCCCGGTAGCTGAAGCCGCGGTCAGCCATGTCGAGTTGCGGCGAAGAGACACCAAGGTCAAAGAGAAAGCCTGACAGCGGACCCACCGCGAGGTCGTCGAGTGCCCGGCCCAGGTCACCGAAGGCCGAGCGATGCAGGACCACCTGGTCACCGAATGGTGCCAGCCGCTCCGCACTGGCCCTCAGAGCCAAGTCGTCCCGGTCAAGTCCCACCAAGGAGCAGTCGGGCCGGGCGTCGAGCAGGAGGCCAGCGTGGCCTCCCCCACCGACGGTGGCGTCCAACAGTGGGCCGGATGGGCAGGGGGCGAGCGCTTCAAGGACTTCGACGGCCATCACCGGCTCATGCCGGAAGCTCGCACCGCCCTCGGGCTCCAACCCTCGTGATCCTGTCTGTAGATCAGCCATGTCCCTTACCGCCGGCCCGAGGTCGGACATCGGACGCCCGTGATGGCCTACGGTGGGCCGTCCCTCGACCGTCCCCCGGCCGGCGGACGCCAGTCGGGATGTCTCCCCGAGCCAAGCTGGATGGCAAGCGGGCGGAGTAGGGGCCTCCCATCCTGCCGACCGGGGGACGGTCCAGGGACGGACCGGCATGGGGCCGTCCGTCGCGTTCGTCGTCTGTCTTCGGGTGTCTGCCTCTCCCCTCGAACCGTCCGTCAGATCCCGCCACCGCGGAGGAGCGCCTCTGCCACCGAACGGTCCAGATTCGGGGCTCGGGTGGTCCACGTGATCGCGTCCCACACCTCGACGCGATCGATGGCCCCGCACACGACGACTTCGCGTTCCAGGGAAGCCAGTGTTCGGAGTCGTTCAGGAACGGTGACCCGCCCCTGAGCGTCGGGCCGGACTTCCTCGGAGCTGGCGGCCAGGCCGCCCAAAACCATGGCGTCCACCTCGCCGCTCCGGACCTGCTCCGTCAAACGCTCCACCATCTGCTCGAACCGACCAGCCGGCCAGAGTGCGACGCAGCCGGCCCCCGGGGCCAGATAGGCCGCCTCGGCGAAGTGGGTCCGGTACTTGGCCGGGAGGATGAAGCGACCCTTGTCGTCCAGCGCGTGGTCGTGGGTTCCCACGAGGACCATGGCTTCGCCTCCCTTCCCGTTCCGTGGTGCCGGCCGTCGGTTGGGCCCGAACAGCACCTCCTGCCTGAAGGGAGACCGACAGAGATCCGGTTTTGCCTAGATCCCCACTTTGCTCCCTAAGACTCCACAGTACACCACTTCCCACCACAGAGCGCAACCCGTTCTCCACCGGGGCGCGACGAATCCACTCGGAACTCAGTGGACTACCGCGAGGGTTAAGAGGGGCCGAGGCTCAGCGGGCGCAGTTGACTAGCGACGCGAGGAACGCCGCAAAGAGGTCGTCGACAGACGCGTCGACACCACCCACCACTCGGCGAACCTCGTCAACAGGGCTACCGCCTGACCCTTTCGAGGATCCGAGTCCCAGGAGATCCACCAACGGAACGACCGTGGACTCCACCGCGTCGAAACCGACCAACGCTGCGCACTGGAAGCGGGCGCCGAAGCGGTCACGTCGCTGACTGACGCCGACAACCTTGCGACCTCCCACCAAGACCTCCCCGGTTGTTCGGCCGGCAAAGCAAACCGCCCGGCCAATTGGGGCGCAGGACGTCGCGGCAACCACCTCGGCGGCCTCACCCACCCCGGCCAATGCGTCGACCCATGTCGCGCCCAGCCAGGCCGACGACCGGCCTACGTCGTCGTCCCACAACAGGTCGCCCCGGGGCACCAGGACGTCCACCCAGAGCACCTGACCGGGGACCACCAGCACCGCACCTCCCCCAGAGTTTCGACGGACCACCGGCAGGCCGGAAAGAGCAGCCCGGGCTTCCAGTTCGTCGTCCACTCGCTGGCCACTGCCCAGTACCAGGGCCGGGGCGCTCGGTTCTTGGCGTAGCACCCTCCGGTCATAGAAAGCGCCAAGCGGTCCGTGGCCGTCGGCAACCGATCCGCTGCGAACCTCAACCTCCCAGACCTTGGACGACTCCGACTCTTCCCTCATTAGATCCGGCTCAGTTGGGGAACCGGCGAGACCACTCCAGCCACACCAGGACATCGCCCACCGAGGGCGCAACGTCGGAGCGGCCGTACTGGGTGGTGGCCCGGAAGGCGGCCAAGGGACGATCCGGAATGGGCAGGAAGGGCGGCCGGGCCCACCAGCGGCAACCAGCCATTCGGTGGGCCTGACGGAGCGCCACCCTCCACAGCCGTGGCCGCAAGGCCACCGCCGCCAACATCCGGAGCAGCCAAGACCAGCCCATCACCGACCATCCTCTCTGCCGGGAACACCCAGTTGGTGCCACACTGCCGCCGCACCAACCAGGGGACCATCGGCCCCCAATCCGGCGGGGACGATCCGGGCACTCCGAGTAAAGGACAGTCCGCAGGCCCGATCCAGAGCGGCCTGGGCAGAGTCGAAGAAGTCATCACCGAAGCCGAGAGCCACCGAGCCCGCTACCACAACTAGCCCCAGGTCCAACAAGTTCACCACCGAGCCGACCGCCCGGCCCACTCGGTCTCCGACCTCGCGACGAACCTCCACGGACGCCTCGGCTGCCGGCCGGCCGGTCCGCCGGGCGATGGCCGAACCGGAGGCCACCGCCTCCAAGCACCCTCTGGCCCCACAGGCGCAAGGCGGACCGTCGGGTTCCACGACCACGTGACCGACATGCCCTGCGTTGCCCGAAGCTCCGTCGAGCAATCGGCCGTCGAGTACCACCCCGCCCCCCACGCCCGTCGACACCACCATGGCCAAGTAGTTACGACAGCCCGCCGCCGCCCCGCACCATCCCTCGCCGAGTGCGAGGGCCTTAGCGTCGTTGTCGACCACGACGGGCAGGCCGGTCGACTCGGAGAGGTGCTTCGACAGGGGGAAGTCCTGCCACTGGCTGATATTCAGAGGCGACACCGATCGGTCGTCGGGCGGGCCGGACATCGGTCCGCCACATCCCACTCCGATACCGACCGGCGGGGCCGCCGCCTCATCCAGCACCGTCCGAACCAGGTCGGAAAGGGAGCCGAAGAGTTCTTCAGCGTCCCGCCCCCCCGTGGCGTTTCGGGCTTCGACGAGGACCGTGCCCCGTCCGTCGACAAGGCCTACCGCGAGTTTGGTCCCGCCGACGTCGACGGCCAGAACAGTCGGACGATCGACAGGCCGGTCTTCTCCCTGGAGCGGACCGGCCAGATCAGATCCGACCGTCACCCCGCCGGAACCGCTCGCGCATGCGGTCACGCACCCGACCCGTTGACCCACCCACAGCCTCGCGCAGTGAGGCTGCCCGGCCACTCTCTGAGGCTTGGCGCAGACCTGTCCGGCCGACGACCCTGGCGTTTCGCTCCAAGCGCAACGCCGATCCCAGCATGATCAAAAAGCCCGCGAAGGCCAACAGGTACGAAGTAGCCAACGTCAGCACCATGAGGACCACCCCGGCCACGAACCCGAACACCGCCCATTTCATACTGCGAAGCGGCTGGGTGTAGACGGTGGTCTCGGAGACCTCCCTGACGAGGCGCGGGTCGCTCGCCTGGAGGTGCTCCTCCATCTCGCTGAGGATGCGTTCCTCGTCCTCAGACAGTGGCAAGTTGGGTCCCTTTCCGCTCGCATCCGCGGCCGGTCGTACTGGCCGCCCGACTCCCTCTAGCATCGCACAGGCCCGCGCGTGCGACAACGCGACTGTTGTTCGGGGTCCTCCCGCTCGCGGTTGCGGGTCCACCGATCAGACGTCGGGACCCCACTGGGAGTCCCCGCGTTCCTTGGGACGCACACCCTCGTCACCGACCGCGGTGGCCGGGGCGATGGCTCCCGATCCGAAACGGTCTCGGATCCGGTCCACGGCCTCCTCAGCAGCCTCGCGCCCCGGGGAGGCGCTTACCCGGACCGAGCGGTTCCCCGGTTCGGCCGGTGACCCGGCCGGCGCCTCGTCGAGTCGGAGTTGGCGGACCGAAGCGTCGCGCAAACTTCCCATCGAGACGCCGAGCAGGCGAATGCCTGCCGAGATGTCCACCGAAGCCAAAAGCCCCTCGGCCGCCCGAAGGATCTCCAGGGGCAGGTCTGTGGCGTTGGACAGGGTCATGCTGCGAGCCACCGTGGTGAAGTCGGGCGACCGTACCTTTACGGTCACCGTGCGGCCGGCCAAGTTGACCTCGCGGAGGCGCCGGGCCACTCCGTCAACCATCCGGACCAACTGCCGGTGCACCTCATCGGGGTCGAAGAGGTCACGGGAGAAGGTCTCCTCGTGACCGATGCTCTTGGTCTCCTGGTCGACCTCCACACGTCGATCGTCGATGCCGCGTGCCAGATGCCACAACTGGGCACCGGCTGACCGACCCAACGAGGTCACCAGCGTGGCCTCCGGCACGTCCCTCAGGTCGGCCACCGTGTCGACCCCGAAGCGGCGGAGGCGTTCCAGTGTGCGCGGCCCCACTCCCCAGACGGCCGACACAGGCAGCGGGTCGAGGAAGGCCTGCACCCCGTCCACAGGCACAACCAGAACCCCGGGTCCCGGAGTCGGTCCACCCGGGCCGGCCACCGGCTTGGCACGACCACTGGCCAGTTTGGCGAGGAACTTGTTGGGCGCCACACCCACGCTGCACGGCAGCGACTCCTCGACGAGTACGTCGGATCGGATCGACGCCGCCACCTCATCCGGCGACCCGTGCAAGCGTTCGACTCCCCCCACGTCAAGGAACGCCTCGTCCAACGAGAGCGGCTCGACGAGCGGCGTATACCGCCGGAAGATCTCCATCACTCGGCGGCTGACCTCCGAGTAGAGCCGGTGGTCGCCCCGTAAGAAGACCAGGTCGGGACAGAGGCGCCGGGCCTGTGTGGACGGCATGGCCGAATGGACCCCGTGGGCCCGGGCTTCGTAGGAAGCGGCAGCCACCACGCCACGACCGCCCTCGCCACCGACCACGACCGGACGGCCCCGTAGGTCCGGTTTGCGGAGTAACTCCACCGACACGAAAAAGGCATCCATGTCGACGTGGAGAATCGGAGTCGTCGAACTCACCCGTCCGGGTCCACCCGCTTGACAACCAGAGATCCGGGATCCACGCCCCGTGCCACGAAAGCAAACCGCTCCGGACCGCTACCTGCCATCAAAGTGGAGTCCGACCTGCCGAGCCTCGTCCCCACCGGCTCGCGCACCCAAGGTGGTGCCGTCTCGAGCAGCGCCGCGGCTTCGTCGACGTCGACAAAGCGGGCGTCGACGACGATGCGATCAGGATCCTCCAGACGGAAAGTTCCAGAGTGCGACCGGGCCTCGTAGACCTCGACTGAAAGGTGCATAGCTCGGTCCGGGAAGTCCACGGCCACCCGATAGCACGGGCCATCCCAGATGTCGACGACTAGGCCCGTCTCCTCGGTTAGCTCCCGGCCCAACGCCCCCACCATGTCCTCTGCCGGGTCAACCACCCCGCCGGGCGGCGTCCACTCAACACGACCGTCCCGACGGCGGTTGGCTACCAGCAGCAGACGGTGCTCGTCGTCCCAAAGCAGACCCCCGGCCACCCGCCAACGGTGGATGGAACCACCAGAGGACCTCTCCGCCGCGGCACTCTTCGACACGCTGCCAGTCTGGCACCTGCCCCATGGGACGCAGGTAGCGTTCGGACCCGTGAACGCCTCGACACCCGTCTCCGGGTCCCCCAGCGGAACCACACCCGGCGGCCTCCCCTCAGCTGCCCCGTCGACAACTGCCCGCTTTCTGGCACTGCTAGCCATCATGGTGGCCGGAGCCTGCGGAGGCCTCGTGGGCCACGCGGTGACCGATCTCCAGTGCACCGACAGCTGCCCCGTCTTGGCCGGTTCCATGGGACTGATCGGGGCGGTGCTGGCCGCAGTCGGAGTGGGCATCGTGGCCGTCCTCGCTCTTCGGGCCATGGCCGAGTGGCAGACCAACGAACTTCAGCAGGCGGCCCGGGACCACCACCCGGTCGACTGAACAGGCAACCAACGCTTCCCTCACGGTCTGTGCGCTCAAGTGTCCGATGCCGCTGAACTCCGAGATCTAGCCCTCCGGGTGGCCCGGACGGTTGCCCCGGAGATCCTCCGCCGATCCGGGCGGGTGGCCGTCGAGTCCACCAAGTCCACGGCCACCGACCTGGTGACCGAGGTCGACCGCTGGTCAGAGACCCAGATCGTGGAGAGGCTGCTAGACGCACGGCCGGACGACTCGGTGATCGGCGAGGAGGGCACCGGGGTGGCAGGCACCAGCGGAGTCCGCTGGGTAATTGATCCCATCGACGGGACCACCGACTTCGTGTATCGGCACCCAGGCTTCTCCGTGTCGATCGCCGCCGAGGTCAACGGCTGCCCTGTGGCTGGCGTCGTCGTCGATCCGCTGGGCGGGGACGAGTTCTGCGCGGCAGTCGCCCACGGCACGACTCGCAACGGCGAACCGGTCCGCGTCTCCAACGTCAACGAACCAGCCCGGGCGCTGGTGGCCACCGGCTTCTCCTATGACCCGGAGGACCGACGCCGACAGGCCGCGGTGCTGGTCGACGTCCTCCCCCACATCCGTGACATCCGGCGCATGGGTGGGGCGGCGACCGACTTGGCCTCGGTGTCCTGCGGACGGGTGGACGCCTACTACGAGCAGGGCATCAACCACTGGGATCGGGCCGCCGGATCCCTGCTCGTCACTGAGGCGGGAGGGCGGGTCACCGACCTCAACGGCTGCGACCTGGTCGGACCACTGCTCGAATCAGCACCGGTGACCGTGGCCGCGCCGACCGCCCTCCATGACTCTCTGTTGGACCTGCTCCAACGGTCAGGTGTCGGTTCTGACGCTCTTCCGGGACAGGAGGCCCCTCCATGGGGCAGCATCTCCTCATGACCCAGCCATCTCAGGCGACCACGCAGCCCGCAACCGCCACACGCATCCTGACCGTGGAGGACGACGAACGCATCCGTACCGCGGTGCGTCTCGCCCTTGAGGAGGAAGGCTGGGTGGTGGCCGAGACAGCCAATGGCGAGCAGGCCCTAGAGTCGTTCATCACCAACGGCGCCGATGTCGTCCTCATCGACATCATGCTTCCCGGCATCGACGGCTTCGAAGTCTGCCGGAGCATCCGCCGGCTGGGCGACGTGCCCATCATCATGGTCACCGCCCGGTCCGACAGTCACGACGTGGTAGCCGGCCTAGAGGCCGGAGCCGACGACTACCTACGCAAGCCGTTCGACCCCAAAGAGCTCTCGGCCCGCATCCGGGCGCTCCTTCGTCGCTCCCGCTCTGATGAGTCCCGGCCCACCCGAATCGAGGTCGGAGGGTTGGAGATCCTCGCCGACGAAGGCACTGTCCGCCACGAGGGCACCGACATACACCTCACCCGGACCGAGTTCCGCCTACTCGTGGAGTTGGGCATCGCCGAGGGGCGCGTCCTGAGCAGGGAGGATCTGCTCGAACGGGTCTGGGGCTACGACTACTTCGGTGACGGGCGCCTGGTCGACGTTCATATCCGGCGGCTCCGAACAAAGGTGGAGCCCGATCCAGCCAACCCCCGTTATGTCATGACCGTCCGCGGCATGGGCTACAAGCTTCAGCCCTAACCTGCCGCATCGCACAAAGACCATGCCGGAGCCGACCACTCTTCCCGGGCGTGGCAGTGACCACGCCCCGAACCTCGGACTCGGTGCCCGGATCGCCGTACTGTTCGCAGTGGGAGGCCTTCTGGTTTCGGTAGGCATCGCCAGCGCCACGCTGGCCCTCACTCGCCGGCAATTGGTCGAGGCCCGCGAGGAGACCGCTGCCGCCGTGGCGGTGAGCAATGCCACGCGGCTGAGTAACCAGCTCACCCCGGAGTCCACCATCGAAGACCTCCCCACGGTGGCCGACTCGCTGACCAAGGTGGAGGGCGGCCAACGCATAATCCGACTCGGCGACGACTGGCTACCTGCTCCTGAACTGGACAACGACGACCTGCCCCTGGACCTGTTGGACCGCATGGGCAAGCGGCTAGGTGGCCAGCTAGTGACCGAGGTCAGGGGCGAGCCCCATGTCGTGGTCGGAATTCCGCTATCGGCCTTCGACGCCGACTACTACGCGGTGGTCGACCTATCGGGAATCACCCAGACGCTGGACAACCTTCGATTGGTCCTGCTTGGCGCCGGCGCGGCTACCACCGTGCTGGCAGCCCTGCTGGGTGCGTGGGCCAGCCGCCGCACCCTGAGGCCGCTCCGACGGGTCCGCGGAGCGGCGGAAGCCATCGCCGGCGGCCGACTCGACACCCGCCTCGGTCCGCAGGCCGACCCGGACCTAGACCGGCTATCCGACTCGTTCAACGAGATGGCACGCGCCCTAGAGGCGCGTATCCATCGCGACGCCCGGTTCGCCTCCGACGTCAGCCACGAGCTCCGGAGCCCCCTGACCACCCTGATGGCGGGAGTCGGGGTGCTTGAAGCCCGCCGCGACGAACTCTCCGAGCGGTCCCGCACCGCGCTCGACCTCCTCGTCCAGGACCTGGAGCGGTTCAACCGTCTGATAAACGAACTGCTGGAAATCTCCGGCTACGACGCTGGCGTAGCCGATCTGGACCTTACCGAGGTGAACGTGGCGCAGTTCCTCGAAGCCACGCTGGCCGGAATGGACGGCATCCTGCTAGAACTCCCTGACGACTCCCGCGACTTCGTCATCGAGGCCGACAAGCGACGTCTAGCCAGGGTGATGGCCAATCTCCTGGACAACGCCCGGCGTTACGGCGGAGGGGCCACCCGGGTGGCGGTGGCACGCGAGCCGACGACTGGGGACCCACCGACAGGTGGCGAGGAACTGGTCATCGCCGTAGAGGACGATGGCCCAGGGGTACCGGACGGCGAGCGCGCTGCCATCTTCGACCGGTTCTCCCGCGGATCGGCCGGAGGGCGGCGAGGTAGCGACGACGGTACCGGCCTAGGCCTCAGCCTCGTAGTCGAGGACCTCCGCCTGCACGGTGGGCGAGCCGGTGTCGAGGACCGTCCCGACGGTCGACCCGGCGCCCGCTTCACCCTCCGCCTCCCTCTTCCCTACCTCGACGACACGATGGAGGGCAGGGAGCAATGAACCGCCCGTATCCGATTTCTCGGCGACTCCGGACCATCGCCGCAATGGCCCTCCTTGGGATCGTCTCCTCGTGTGGTATCCCGCTGGACGACGAACCCCGGGACCTCGCCATCGATCTTCCTGACGCCCTCCTGCCAGCGGCCTCCACCACCACTGAGCAGTCGGCGCCACCGGCCGTCGACGCCGAGGTCGTCCAGATCTATCTGGCCCGAGCCGGTGAGGACGACCGCATCGTCCTGCACCCCGTTGACCGGGAGATCCAGAGCGACGGCTCCATCAACGTGATCATGGCCGAGGTTTTTGCCGGGCCCAGTCCAGACGAGCAGGAGGCTGAACTCGTGTCGCCGTTCGCCGAGGGCAGCAAGGTGGTGGGTACGGTGCTCCAGGCCGGCCTGCTGGAGATCCACCTCGACTCGCTGGACGGCTTCCCGCAAGATGACAGCACTGGCAACCGACTGGCCTTCGCCATGCTGGTCTGCACCGCCGTCGAATTGGTGGTCGGTGCCGAAATCGACCAGGTGGCCATCCTCCTGGAGGGCGAGGAGGGCCTCGAGCCCATCAACGCCCCGGTCAGCGACGGCGAGCCTCCGGTGGACGGGTCACCCGTCACCTGCGAGAACTACACCAGCTTCCGCGCCACTTCGGCAGAACTGGAGTCCTGAGGTACCGGCTCCGGTCGGACGGCATTCGTTGATGGTCGCCTGAGAGCCGGTTGGGCTAGCCGGTGGTGGCGCCGACCTCGATGCGAGCCTTGAGGTCGTCGATGGCCGCATGTACCACCTTCGCCTCGAGGCGCCGACGCACGAAGCCTGGCAGCCGGATTAGCAGGTCCACGTCGAGGTCGTAGACGACCTGGGTGGCGGCCGGATCCCCCTCGATAGGCAGGAACTCGTACTCGCCGCTCATCCGCTCCAGCAAGTCACCTTCGATCAGCCGCCACGAGATGCGTAGTGGATTGGAGCCGTAGCTGTATCGCAGCGTGTAGCTGGTACTGCGTCCCATTGCTGCAGCGCGAAAGGCAACGTCGCCGGGACGCCCCTGATCGTCGCGGACCAGCACTGTGGCCTCCTTGATGTCCGGCGCCCACTCCGGCAGGCGTTCGACGTCAAGCACCGTCTCGTAGCACTGCTCGGGCGTCGCCCGCACGATGGCCCGTTGGCTGGCGTGGTCGGTCATGGTCCGCCTCCTCGGGGCCGACACTACCGGTCTTCGAACCGGCCGTGGTGCGCTCCCCAGAGGCCTGCCAGACCTAGCCCGTAGACGGGGACGAGCACCGAGGCGGCGACCGCCGTGTAGGGCGCGACCGAGGCGGCAGCCACACCGACCAGCGTCTGGAGGGCCAGTAGGCCCATCAACCTTCGGCGGATCGACGGCGGGGCGCAGCCGACGAGGAAGTAGAGCCCTCCGATGCCGATGGCCGCGGACCGGCTGCGTTCCAACGCCACTGCGAAGGCCCACAGGAAGGCCACGCACCCTAGGACGAACAGGCAGAGGTCGACGGCCACCGCGGCCGCTCGCGGCGCCCCGGCGTCGACCACGGCCCCCGCGCAGGCGACCACGAAGACGGCCGTCCCGGCCCCTGAGGCGCGAACGATGGCCGGGCCCGCCGGGCCACCCTCGGGCACCCCGGTCCGGTCTGAGCCGGGCACGGGATCAGACGCCGAGTTCAACACCGTCGATTCCGTCGCGCAGTCGAGCGGCCAGCACGTCGTAGGAGAACTCGACCTCAGCGCGTCGGCGGGCCTCACGACCCATCGTCGTCCGGCGGCCGTCGTCTGCCAATAGTGCTGCCAAGGCGTCGGCCGCCATCGCCGGAGCATCGGGACGTCGGACTACCACGCCCGTCTTTCCGTCGGCCACCGCCTCGGCGGACCCCCCACTGTCGCCGGCCACCGAGGGCACTCCGGCCGCTGCGGCCTCGACGAACACGATGCCGAACCCCTCTTGCTCCAGGCCACCCCACCGGTGGCGGCAGAGCATGGAGAACACATCGCCGGCCCCGTAGAGACCGGGGAGGAGTTCGTCGGGGACCCGACCGAGAAGGCGCACAGGCGCACCGGTGGAGGCCACGAGGCCCTCCAAGCGGGACCGGTCCCGCCCCGAGCCGGCGATGGCCACCATGGCTTCGGGCATCACCTTCCGCAGTCGGACGGCGGCCCGGATCAGTGTGTCCATGCCCTTGCGGGGCACCAGGCGACTGACCGACACCACGAGCGGTGCATCCACTGGCAGGCTCAACTCGCGACGGACCGAGGCACGTTCGGCGTCGTCCAGAGGTCGGAACCGTCTGATGTCGACGCCGGGTGGGATAACCACCGTCGGCAGGGAGCAGCCCGCAGCCCGCTGGGCCTCGGCCGCTGGATACCGGCCGGCGCAAACAACTAGCGAGGCGTTACGCAGGACCCGCCGGAGCAACGACCGCGTGCCGGGGAGGCGACCAGGCACGGTCACCTCGGCCCCATGAAGCACCACGGCGTAGGGACGGTCTGACCGAGGGGCAGCCAAGCCCACCGGGAGGGCTGGGTCCCAGACCACGCGGTCGGCGTCATGGTCGTGGGCCAGTCGGTCGACCCGGCGAGCCAACGACCGGGTCGGCAAAAGCCACGGCTCGCGGCTCCGGGTGACGGCGTAGTCCTGCTCGGCGTCGAAGCGGCCGGCGTCGCGGTGGGGCGTGGTGTGGACGGCCACGGCATCGGCGGGCAGGCGACGCCACAGCTCCCACAGGTAGGACTGGATGCCGCCGACCTTCGGAGGGAAGTCATTGGTGACCAGGAGGTGGCGCCTCACGCTCCCACCCTGCCGTCAGACCACCGCAGTTCCTCGGCCACTTCAGGATCCCCTCCCGGTTCCCGGTCAGGATGGTCGGCCAAGAGGTCGGTCCGCCCCAGGCGGGCAGCGGCCCAGACGGCGTGGGCCCGCACCAGCGGGTCGGCGTGAGCGAGGTGGCCGACCAGCGCTCCGAGGGTGGCCGGATCGTCGACGCACCCGGTGTTCCCCAGAGCGACCAGGGCGTTACGGCGTAGGTACCGGGGGTCGCGTTCGGCCACGTACCACCGCCCGAACCGTTCCATCACCTCGTCGTCAGTGGCGTCGAGGACGGAGAGCGCTTCGACGTCGGCCGCCGGGTCTTCAGCACCGTCCCCGGCCCGTTCCGGACGACCTACCGGACAGACCTCCTGACAGTCATCGCAGCCGTAGAGCCTTCCGCCTAGGACCTCGCGAAACTCCCGTGGGATGGGGCCCGGTGCCTGAACCAGCCAGGCCAGGCACCGGCGGGCGTCGATCACGCCACCGTCGAGTATGGCCCCGGTTGGACAGAGCTCCAGGCAGCGTCGGCAGGTTCCGCACCCGTCGGGCACCGGCTTCGACGCCGGGAGCGGCGCATCGGTGACCACCGAACCCAAGACGAACCAGCTTCCCCGGCCGGGTACCAGCACGTTGGCATTGCGGCCCCACCAGCCGATCCCGGCCCGCACGGCGGCGGCCCGGTCGACGAGGGCGTTGTCGTCGGCCACAACCCTGGCCGTCCAGCCATCGGCCCGTAACCGGACGGCCACCGCCTCCAGGCCGCTGCGCAGCGCGGCGTAATGGTCGTGGCGGGCGTAGGCGGCGATCCGCATCCGGCCTTTCGCCACCTCAGCCAGCCGGGCAGCCGGCGTACGTAGCGCCCCTACAACCAATGACCGTGCGTCGGGAACGATTCGCCGGGGGTCGGTCGACCGAGCCGGGTTGCGGAAGGTGAACTGCATGTCGCCGTGTAGGCCGAGATCGCGCCGACGCTCGATCTCGGCTCGAACGTCATCGAACGGCTCGGCACCCGCCACCCCGATGGCATCAAGGCCCGCCCGGCCGCCGAGGTCAGCCAGTTCCTCTGCCAGTCGGGCGAACGGATCGGTCTGATCGGCCTCTGCGGTGGGCGGCAGCACTCGGCCAGCCTCGCGCACCCAGTCACCGGTCGACCCGCCTAAGCAGCCGGCTGGTCAGCGGCTGGCGTCGTCGATGGTGTGGCGCAGAGGCGGGATCAGGCCCGAGTCCCCGATTACTCGAAGGGCTCGGAACTCTTCCAGTTCGACCAACACTGCATCTCCGGGCTGACGACCGCAAAGGAAGGTGACCATGCAGTCGTCGCAGGTCACCGTGTTGCGCTGCGAGCATTCGTCGCAGTCGATCTCAATGGTCCCCCCTCCGCCGTTCCCGCTTGTGTTTTCTCGTATCGCATCCATGGTCGACATCATGGTGAGGGGGTGTGACAGCCAACCGCCCAAGGAGCCACCTAGACGACTTGACGAGCGAACATTTGTTCGATTCACTGGAGAGATGGGCCGCTCCAACGCTGCCGGGTCACTTCCCAGGCAGGCCAGCCTCGACGACCTGGGCCTCCCGTTGGCCGATGTCCCGTTCTGTGTGGTCGACCTGGAGACCACCGGCACCTCCATCGACCGGTGCGCCATCACCGAGGTCGGCGCCGTCCGGCTCCGTGGCGGTACCTGTGAAGGCACCTTCCAGACCCTGGTCGATCCCGGCTGTGCCATTCCCCCAGCCATCACCGTCCTCACTGGGATCACGGAGTCCTTGGTCGTCGATGCCCCCCGCATCGAGGCCGTCCTGCCGTCGCTGCTCGAGTTCCTGGGTGACGCAGTAGTGGTCGGCCACAACGTCCGCTTCGACCTTGGCTTTTTGAACGCCGCCATGCGGGCAGACGACCGCCCCGTGCTGTCGAACCGCTCAATCGACACCTGCGCCCTGTCCCGCCGCCTCCTGCGCGATGAGGTCCCGAACCACAAGTTGGGCACGCTGGCCAACCACCTCCGCCTAGACCACCAGCCGTCCCATAGGGCCTTGGACGACGCTCTGGCCACCGGCGATCTCCTCCACCATCTATTGGAGCGGGCTGGATCGCTGGGGGTGACCGGCCTAGAGGATCTTCTGGTCTTGCCGAAGCTGGCCGGCCACGCCCAGGCGGCCAAGCTCCGCCTCACCGAGGACCTCCCCCGCCGGCCCGGCGTCTACCTGTTCCGCAGCCGCCGTGGCGAGGTGCTGTACGTGGGAAAGGCCACCGACCTTCGGGCCCGGGTCCGTAGTTACTTCTCGGCCGACAAGCGCCGGAAAATCCACCAACTGCTGCGGGAGACCGAGAGAATCGACCACCGGGAGTGCTACGACCCGCTCGAGGCCGCAGTAACCGAGATCCGGCTTATCCATGAACACGAGCCCCGCTTTAACCGGCGGGGCACGACGTGGCGGCAGTACGCCTACGTGAAGCTCTCCCTCGGCGAACGGTTTCCCCGCCTGTCGGCCGCCCGAGTGGTACGTGACGACGGGGCCCTTTATGTCGGCCCCGTGGCCTCGGTCTCGACGGCACGACGGATCATCGAAGCCGTAGAGACCGTTGTACCGCTCCGCCGCTGCACCGGCCGACCAGGTCGGACGCCGCGGACCGGATCCTGTGTGCCAGCCCAGTTGGGAGTGGCCACGTGTCCGTGCACCGGCGATGTCTCCGAGGGCGACTATGCGGTCCTTGTCGAGCACGCTCGGCGCGGCCTGACCAGCGACCCCGCCTCCCTGCTACGCCCGCTCGCCGACCGCATGGCTCGACTAGCCGACGAGGAACGCTTCGAGGAGGCAACCGAGACCCGCGACCGGGCGGCAGCCCTAGCCGACGCCGTCCGGCGTCACCGCCGCCTGACAGAGCTCCGTTCGTCGGGACGCCTCGTGGTCAACCATGCCAGCCGGACTATCGCAGAGTTCCACCACGGCGCCCTCGTCGCGGTCCGGAGCCGGGAGGACGTCAATACCGGTCCGGCACTCCCCTTCTCCGTCGGGCCGACTCTCGGAGGGATAACCGGGAAGGAGGAGGCCGATGAACTCCACTGCGTCACCTCCTGGCTGCATACCGAGGCCGACCGGCTGGTCGTCGAGCACTGTGACGGATTCCTCGCCGAGCCAGTGGACCGACCCCCGACCTTCACGACGGGGCGGTCCACTCGACAGCGCTGAACGTCGGGCCCTTCGCTCGGGAGCGGCACGATTCGCTCACTACCGTGGGCGCTGTGCGACGTTCGGCCACGGCAGCACGCCTCTGGGCGGTCCCCGCCCTGGTCGCCGCCCTCCTCGGTAGCTCGGCGGCGTGCGCCAACACAGACGCCCCCGCGGAACCGACGGCACCTCCAGTCTTCCGCTGCCCGGGACCCGCCGTGCCGACCGAGCTCGACGTGACATGCCACCGGATCGACGTCGACGGCGCCTCACTGGCCGTAGCCGTCCTCCACGCCGAGGATCCGACCGGACTCCCAGTGCTCCACCTCCACGGAGGCCCCGGGGGCCGGACGGTGGCCGAGCGGCACCGCTGGCTCGCCCCTAGGTCCTCGCTGCTTGCCCATCACGACGTGATTCTCGTCGACCAGCGGGGTGGCGGGTTCTCAACACCGTCGATGGACTGCCCGGAGGTCGACGGCACGACGGCTCCGGATCCCTCCCGCTACCGGGCCTGTCGCGACCGGCTCGATGCCGACGGTGTGGACCGCTCAGAGGTCACCGTGGCCCGCCTCGCTGCCGACCTAGTGGCGGTCCGACAGGCCTTTGAGATCGACCTCTGGCACCTGCACGGCGCCTCCTACGGCACACGGGTGGCCCTGGAGCTGCTCCGGACCGACGGCGATGCCGTGGCCGCAGCCGTCCTCGACTCGGTGGTCCCCCCGGACATCGCCACCCACGACGACCTCCCGGCAGGCGTGGTCGAAGCGTTGACTGCGCTGGGAAACTGGTGCTCGGAGCCGGACCGTGTGTGTGCCGGAGACATTGGCGAGCGCCTGGGCGACGTGCTCGGTCGGTTAGCCGACAGACCGGCAACGGTTACCGTGCACTCGGGTGACACCCTCCGGGTGGACGACGTGGCATTCCTCCGTCTGGCTAGCGACGTCCTGGCCGGTACGGCCCCCGACGGTGCCGGTATTGCCGCAGCAGCAATCGCGATGGCGAAAACGTCCACCACGGAAGCCGTCGCCCTCCTACTGGACGCCACCGGCCGACATGACTCTCTCGGCCAATGGGCAACCGGTGACGCCAATGCAGAAGGAGCGCAGCTGTCGGTCGAGTGCGCCGACGAACTCCCCGGCAACGATTTCTCGGGCCCCGCTCCCGACAATCCGCCGTCCTGGGAGGACCGCGTTACTACAGCGGTGCGGGGCCGCTGGATCGACGTCCGCACCCTCTGCGCACTGTGGGGCGTCCCTCCGTCTTCGGCGGACACCCGCCGACCCGTTCGTTCCGAGGTCCCCGTCCTAGTGCTGGCCGGACTCCTCGACCCGGTCACGCCGGCCGCCTGGGCACACCACCTGGTCCACGGTTCCGGAAGCCTGACCGATGCCGTGCTCGCAACTTCCGTGGGATGGAGCCACGTTCCGTCGATGTCGGACCGATGCGCTGCCGAACTGGTCGCCAGCTTTCTCGACAATGGGATCCGGCCCAGATCCGGTCCCGCGAATTGTCCGACATCGGACTGAGCACTGGGTCCGGATCGTCTCGGACGACCTCGATGGCGACGCCGAATCAGCCCCGGGCAATGGAGGCCAGGGCGGCACCAGCCGAACCATCGGTGATCGCTGCGAACGCCCGCTCCAATCCATCGGCGATCCCGTCGGCGATCCCCGCCACCACTAGTCCGGCCGCTGCGTTCAAAGCGACAATGTCGCGTTTGGGCCCGGTCTCCGTGCCGTCGAGGATCGCCCGGGCGATGAGAGCGTTCTCCTCCGGGGGGCCGCCGACCAGAGCCGAGTCGTCCACAACTGTCAGTCCGAGGTCCGCAGGGTCCAGGGCAAGCTCGCTAACTTCGCCCTCGCGTAACTCGAGTACCCGGGACGGGCCTGTCAGGGCAAGCTCGTCGAGGCCCCCGTCGCCGGTCACCACCCACGTGTGTTCAGAGCCGCGAACCCGGAAGACCTCCATCATCCGATCGGCTAGCGCCTCGTCGGCGGCCCCGATCACCTGTCGAGCCGGCTGGCCCGGATGCGAAAGCGGGCCGAGCACATTGAAGACCGTGGGGATACCGAGGCCGGCCCGGATAGGTCCGGCGAAGCGCATCGCCGGGTGGTAGGTGCGGGCGAACGCAAACCCGATGCGGTGCTCGGCCACCTGGGCTGCCAACGCTTCGGACCCCATCTCGATCTCGACACCCAGGATCTCCAGCAGATCAAAGGATCCTGAGGTGGACGATGCCTTGCGATTGCCGTGCTTGCAGACCGTCGCCCCTCCGCCCACGGCCACGAAGCAGGCCATGGTCGACACGTTCAGGGCACCGTGCCGACGGCCGGCTACCCCGCCTGTTCCCACGATGTCGATCGTCCCCTCGGGGAGTTGAAGTGGCTCGGCGGCGGCCACCATGGCCCGCACCAGACCCTCGGTCTCGATCGCTGTCTCGCCCTTGGCCTTGAGGCCGACGAGGAAACCGGCGATCTGGGCCGGCTCGGCCTGGCCCTCGAGGATCTCGGTGAGGATGGCTTCGGCCTCGTCTGCCGACAGGTCGTCGCCAGCGCAGAGCCGGTCGAGCAGTCCCGGCCAGCCGCCGTATGCCTCTAGTGCCACAACCGTCGGGTCAGGCGGAGCGACGGCGCCGCAGGATCCGGCGACGCTCGCCCTCAGTGGTCCCGCCCCAGATGCCCGCCATCTCCCGGTGGGTCACGGCGTGGTCCAGGCATGCATCTCGGACCGAGCATCCTGAGCAGACCTCCAAGGCCCGGGCGACGTCAGCATCGCTGTCGGGATCCGGGTAGAAGACCGACAAATCGAGGCCGCGGCAGGCCCCCCGCAGGTGCCACTGAGCAGGCAACGTTTCGGCCGGGACAGCGACCGTCGAACCAGTAGCAGGTGCAGTCGGTACTGCAGAAGCGATGTCTACCAGCGTCTCCATTTCCGAAGTGTTGCTAGTACCCGCGAACGCCCTTCGCAAGGGGTAAAACCGGCCATCGGGAACGCTCCATGTAAAGCCTGTTCCGGAACGGGCGGTGACCGGCCAGACTGGTCGGTGACGGTGAGCCGACCGGGTGACCGCGGCGCCCTCCTCCGGGAGGGACGTTGAGGAAGGTCGGGGCTCCCCAGGACAGGATGCTGGCTCGCTGCCAGTCGGGGTGACCCGCAGGAAAGTGCCACAGAGAACAGACCGCCGATGGCCCGCCACCTCGGGAGATTCGTTTCACGGGGACTGGGTACAGGTGAGGGTGAAACGGTGCGGTAAGAGCGCACCAGCGGCCGGGGTGACCCGGTCGGCTCGGCAAACCCCATCCGGAGCAAGGCCAAACAGGGAGAGGG
>JAZADN010000098.1:0-11517 GCA_036123585.1 Actinomycetota bacterium
GGCGCCGGCGACCTGGCTCTCGGGATCACCGAGGGGGGCAACTGGTTCCTGCGCAACGTCTGGCTGATCCCGCTGCTGCCGGCGCTGTCGTTCGTCGGGATCCGGTTCTTCGGCAAGCGCCTCCCCAGGGGTGGCTCGGAGTTGGGCATCGCCGCGGTGGGCATCGCGTTCGTGTTGGCCCTGGTGACAGGTGCCGCTTGGATCGACCACCGTGACGACTTCCACGGCGAGGAGGTCTACGCAACGGTCGTCGTCGACGACGCCCATGGAGCACACGCCGACGATCACGGTGGTGAGCACGACGACCACGGCGAGGGGCACGGCCACGCCTCGCTTGCCGTCCACCGGACCGCGACCTGGTTCCAGACCAATGGAGTGGATTTCACGGTAGGCACCCTCGTCGACGGACCCGCGGTGATGATGCTGCTCGTCGTCACGCTGGTATCGCTACTGGTCCACGTGTACTCCACCGACTACGTGGCCGGCGACCGCCGCTACACGCACTTCTTCGCCTTCCTGTCGCTGTTCAGCGCTTCGATGCTCCTGCTGGTCGTGTCCGAAAACACGCTGCAACTGCTGTGCGCCTGGGAACTGGTCGGCGTCTGCTCGTTCGCCCTCATCGGCCACTGGTGGGAGGAGAAGCCAAACAGCGATGCCGCGTTGAAGGCCTTCCTGACCAACCGGGTCGGCGACATGGGCCTCCTGGTCGGCGTGACCGTCCTCTTCTTCGCTGCAGGTGCGGCCCTGCCCGGCACCTTCGGCTCGTTCTCCATCGCCGAGACCAACGCCCTGGCCAACAGCGGGGCGTTGTCGCACACGGCTCTCCTGGTGGCCTCGTGCTGTCTGATGGCGGCTGTGATGTCGAAGTCTGGCCAGTTCTTCCTCCACACCTGGCTGCCCGACGCCATGGCCGGGCCCACACCGGTCTCGGCTCTCATCCACGCGGCGACGATGGTCGTGGCTGGCGTCTTCATGATCGCCCGCATGTACGGCGTGTTCTTCGAGGGCTTTCAGATCGCCGGCAGTTCCATCAACCTGATGGCCTTCATCGGAGGCCTGACCACCATCGTCGGCGCCTGCCTGGCCTTCGTGCAGCGTGACATCAAGAAGGTGCTCGCCTACTCGACCATCTCGCAGCTGGGCTACATGGTGATGGCCCTCGGCGTGGGCGCCTGGACGGCAGCCATGTTCCACCTCTTCACACACGCCTTCTTCAAGGCCTGCCTGTTCCTCGGCTCCGGTTCGGTCAGCCACGCCGTGCACAGTTTCGACATGAAGTCCGACATGGGCGGCCTCCGTAAGGAGATGCCGCACACCTACCGAACCTTCATGATCGGCACCGTCGCCCTAGCCGGACTCCCACCGCTGGCCGGCTTCTGGTCCAAGGATGAGATCCTGGTCGGTACCGGAGGCTGGGGCCTGATGGGCGGTACCGACGCCAACGGCGCCTACACCCTCATGCTGGGCATGGGCATGCTCACCGCGGCGCTGACCGCCGCCTATATGACCCGCTGCGTCTACCTGACCTTCTTCGGCGAGTTCCGCGGACACGGCCACCCTCACGAGTCGGGTCCCCGCATCACCGTGCCGCTGTGGATCCTGGCCATCTTGGCCGTCTTCGCCGGCTTCTTGAACATGCCCAAGGGCTTCCAGCTCGCGCCCAAGGGCCTGCAGGAGCGCTTCGGCCACTTCGTGGAGCCGGTAGCGGGGTACTTCCCGGCCGTCCACCACGCACGTCCCAGTTGGTCACTGGCCATCGTCTCGACGGTGGTGGTCCTGGCCGGCACCGCCGCCTCGGCCTGGTACTACTTCGTGAAGGTCGAGGCCGCCTCGAGGGCCGCCGGCAGAAGCCTCACCGAACTACCGAACGGCCCGACCACCCGTTGGCCACTGGCCCGCATGGGACACACCCTGCTGGCCAACAAGTACTACCTCGACCACCTCTACAACGGAGTGGTGGCCGACGGCACCAAGGGCCCGCTGGCCCGACTCACCTACCGGGTGAACCAGGACGTCATCGACCGCACCGTGGACCTGGCCGGCGAGACCGCCGTGAAGGCCGGGACCGTCGTCTACGAGAAGATCGACCAATTGGTGGTCGACGGTGCGGTCAACGCCTCCGGACGCGGTTCGTCCGGGGCGGGTGAGGAACTTCGCAAGATCAACTCCGGAAAGGTCCAGAGCTACGCGGCGATTTTGTTCGCCGCAGCGACGGTCCTGGCCGGCGTGCTCATCGTCATCGTCTAGGAGACGCCGACATGGAAAACCTGCTCGACGGCTGGGGCATCACGCTCGCCACGTTCTCACCCCTGGTGGGCGTGGCTGTCATGATGCTCATTCCCAAGGAGCGCGAGGATCAGCACAAGCTGATCGCGCTCGTCACCTCGTTGTGGGTGGCGTTCGTAGGCGTGCTGCTGCTCATCTGGTTCGATCTGGACCACACCGACAAGTTGCAGTACGTGGTCGACAAGGTCTGGATCGACGTCATCTCCAGCCGCTACGCGGTGGGCATCGACGGCATGTCGCTGCCACTGATCCTGCTGACCATGCTGGTCGTACCGCTGTGCATCGTCTACAGCTGGAACCACTTCCCGGAGCCGGTCAACCCGAAGGCGTTCCTCATCCTGATCCTCGTCCTCGAGACGGGCATGATCGGCACCTTCGTGGCCCAGGACCTCGTCCTCTTCTTCGTGTTCTTCGAAGTCGTGCTCCTACCGATGTTCTTCATGATCGCCGTCTGGGGCGGCGACGACCGGCGGTACGCCTCGTTGAAGTTCTTCCTGTACACGCTGTTCGGCTCGGCGTTGATGCTGGTCAGCTTCCTGGCCCTCTTCTTCCTGACCGGCGCCGACACCTTCACCTTCACCGGCCTGGCCGATGCGGTGGCTGCCGGCGGCGTGTCGCACAACGCCCAGCTGTGGATCTTCGGTGGCATGTTCCTCGGCTTCGGCATCAAGGTGCCGATGTTCCCGTTCCACACGTGGCTGCCCGATGCCCATACCCAGGCTCCGACCGTCGGCTCGGTGATCCTGGCCGCTGTGCTGTTGAAGCTGGGTACCTACGGCTTCGTCCGCATCGCCATTCCGATCCTGCCCGAGGCCGCGGTGTCGTGGGCCCCGTGGATCGGCCTGCTGGCCGTGGTCGGCATCATCTACGGCGCCCTCGGCTGCTTGGCCCAGACCGACATGAAGCGCCTGATCGCCTTCTCTTCGGTGGCCCACATGGGCTTCGTGATGCTGGGTATCGCAACGCTCACCGACTTCGGCATCAACGCCGCGATCATGGGCATGGTCGCCCACGGGCTCATCACCGGCATGCTCTTCTTCCTCGCTGGTTCGATGAAGGAGCGGTACCACACGCTCGAGATCAGCCGCCTGGGGGGCCTGCTGGTCCAGGCACCCCGGATGGGCTGGATCTTCGGCTTCTGCGCCATGGCCTCGCTCGGCCTGCCCGGCCGGGCCGGGGTGTGGGGCGAGTTCCCGGCCATTCTGTCGGCCTACAACCCGGGCAACGGCGTGCCGGTGGAGACCTTCCGGACCTTCATGGTCATCGCGGCCCTAGGAACGGTGCTGGCCGCCGGCTACCTACTGTGGCTGCTCCAGCGGGCCGCCTTCGGCACCCCCTCCGAGGAGTTCGCCGACGATCCGCACATCACCGACACCACCAAGCACGAGTGGATCTCGTGGGCGCCGCTGCTGGCCCTGATCTTGGCCATCGGCATCTACCCGAACCTTGTGTTCCGGGTGACCGACGGTGCAGTCGACGCTTCGTTGACGCCCTGCCTGAGCGTCGAGGGCGAGGCCGCAGAGAAGCTGCACTGCGCCGAGGTGTACAAGATCGGCCACGACGACGGGCATGGCGGCGACGACCACCACGACCATGCCGACGAGCACGCCACGGCTGGCAACTGATCCCATGACCGCCGACCTGCTCACCTTGGCGTTCCAACGCCCCCACATCGACTGGCACGGCATCGCGCCCGAGCTGGTCCTGCTGGGCGTCGGCGCGCTCATCACGCTGGTCGACATCGTCTTCCTGGAGAAGGCCCGCCCCATCACCGCAGCGCTGGCCGGCCTCGGTCTGCTGGCTACGGCAGTGCCGCTGCTGACCCTGGCGGTGGATGGCACCGACCGGATCATGTTCGGCGGGGCCTACGTGGTCGACGAGTTCTCCCTCGTCATGAAGGCCGTGTTCATACTGGCCGCCTACGTGGTCGTCCTGCTGTCCACCAACTACGTGGCTGAGGGCGACTACTGGGAGAACGAGTACTACGGCCTCCTCCTGGCCTCGGTGATGGGCATGGTCATGATGGCCTCGTCCCGCGACCTCGTCTCCATCTTCGTGGCCCTCGAACTGCTGTCCATCCCCGCCTACCTGATGGTGGCGTGGCGAAAGCGGGACCTGCGCAGCAACGAAGCGGGCTTGAAGTACTACCTGATGGGCGTGTTCGCCTCGGCCGTGATGCTCTACGGCATGTCGCTGCTGTACGGGGTGAGCGGCTCCACGATGCTGGCCGACATCGGCTCGGCGGTGGCCGCCGCAGGCTCCCCGGTCCCGGCCGTCACCCTGGCCATCGTGTTCATCGTGGCCGGCTTCGCCTTCAAGGTCTCCGCTGTTCCATTCCACACCTGGGCGCCCGACGTCTACGAGGGTGCCCCCACCCCGGTGACCGCCTTCCTGGCCGTGGCGTCCAAGGCCGCAGGCTTCGTCGCCCTGCTGGCACTGGTGCTGGTCGGCTTCCCCTCGGCGTCCGACGTGTGGGAGCCGCTGGTGTGGATCCTGGCTGCGGCGTCGATGACCGTCGGCAACATGGTCGCCCTGCGCCAGACCAACGTGGTGCGCCTCATGGCCTACTCAGGCATCGCCCAGACCGGCTTCATGATCGCCCCGTTGGCCGTGGCCGGCCATGGCGGCGGTAGCGCCGACCAGGCGCTGTCGGCGGTGGTCACCTACCTGGCCATCTATGCGGCGATGAACCTCGGCGCCTTCGCGGTGATCATCGTGCTGGCCCGAAAGACGGGCTCGGCTGAGACCTCCTCGTTCGCCGGGGCCTTCCACTACGCCCCGGGCCTGACCGTGGCCATGACGATCTTCCTGTTCTCGCTGGCCGGTATCCCGCCGCTGGGCGGCTGGTTCGCCAAGTTCGAGGTCTTCCGGGTGCTGGCCACCGCCGGCGAGCCGTGGGGCTACGTGCTGGCCGCCATCGGTGCCGTGAACTCGGTGATCGCTCTCTACTACTACGCAGCGATCGCCCGCCGGATGTGGGCCGACGAGGCGCCCGACGGCGACCATTCGCCGGTGCCGATGACCCCGTCGCTGGCCTCGGCACTGGGAATCTGCGGGATCGTGACGCTGGTCTTCGGTGTCGCCCCGCAACTGGTGGCCCGCTTCACCGACGTCACCCTCGTCGCCCTCGGGGGCTGAGCCCCGCGGCGGGCGACGCCCGTCTTTCACCATGGCATCGCGTCCGGAACCCCCGACCGGTGGGGCGGCCGCCTCGTTGGCCACCCGACTGGCCGACCGCATCCGCGCTGAGGGACCCCTGTCGTTCGTCGACTGGGTGGAGGCCTGCCTGTACGACCCCCACGGGGGTTTCTACGCCTCAGGTGGCACTGCCGGCCGTCGCGGCGACTTCCTGACCTCACCGGAGGTCGGCCCGCTCTTCGGCGCAGTCCTGGCCCGGTGGCTGGACGCCCGGTGGGAGGCCTTGGGGCGGCCGGAGGGATTCACGGTGGTCGAGGCGGCCGCCGGGGCGGGCACCCTGGCCTGTGCCGTGGCCGCTGCCGACCCGGCCTGCCTGGCCGCCGGACGTTACGTGATGGTCGAGCGGTCGCCGGTGCTGCGATCCAGCCAACCCACCGGCGACGGTCTGGCCTCGGTGGCTGACCTGTCCGACGTGGAGTCGTTGGATGCCGGTGTCGTGCTCGCCAACGAGCTGCTGGACAACCTGGCCTTCGACCTCCTGGAGTCCGACGGTGCTGGCTGGCGCGAGGTACGGGTCGATGCGGCGGAAGGGGCCTTCGCCGAGGTCCTCGGCGCCACGCTCGAGCCCCCGGTGCCGGTCACCGAGGCCGAGGCGGGCGCCCGCATTCCCGTGCAGGACGGGGCCCGGCGTTGGGTGGCGGACGCCCTCGACCTGGTCGGGCGGGGGAGCGTGCTGGTCGTCGACTACGCGTCGACCACGGTGGAGATGGCTGTCCGCCCACCCGACGAGTGGCTCCGCACCTACCGGGGGCACAACCGGGGCGGGGCTCCGGTCGACGCGCCGGGCACACAGGACGTGACGGTTGAGGTAGCCGTCGACCAGCTGGTGCCGGGCGCCACGACCTCTACCCAGGCTGGGTTCCTGCGGGCCCACGGCATCGACGACCTGGTCGAGGCTGGACGGCGCCTGTGGGGGGAACAGGCGCACCTCGGCGACCTCGAAGCGCTGAAGGCCCGCAGCCGGATCGCCGAGGCCGAGGCTCTGGTCGATCCGTCGGGTCTCGGCGGGTTCACCGTCCTGGAGTGGCCCGTCGGTTGAGGCGGGGTTCGTTGGCGACTCCTGACCGTCGCCCCGGCCCTGACTAGGGTCCGTTCCCGCACCGACCGATCGGCACACCGGGGGCCCTGCGGCGGCGCGAACCGACCATCGAGGACTACTACGTCGAGGACCGGACATTCCCGCCGTCGCCCGAGTTCACCGCCGCGGCGCTCCTGAGCGACTCGTCCCACCACGATGAGGCCGCCGCCGACTACGAGGCCTTCTGGGCCCGCCAGGCCCGCGAACTCGTCACCTGGGACGAGGACTTCCACACCATCCTCCAGTGGGACCTGCCCTTCGCCGAGTGGTTCTTGGGCGGCCGCTTGAACATCTCCGCCAACTGCCTCGACCGGCACGTCGACGCTGGCCTCGGCGACCGGGTGGCCTACTTCTGGGAGGGCGAGCCGGGCGACACCCGAACCATCACGTACGCCGAACTGCTGGACGACGTCTGCCGGTTCGCCAACGCGCTGAAGGCACTGGGACTGGAGCGGGGCGACCGGGTGGCCGTCTACATGCCGATGATCCCCGAACTGCCGGTGGCCATGCTGGCCTGCGCCCGTCTCGGCGTGGCCCACAGCGTGATCTTCGGCGGGTTCTCGCCCGACTCGATCGTTGATCGCTGCGAAGACGCCGAGGCCCGTCTGGTCATCACCGCGGACGCCGGGTACAGGAGGGGCGAGCCGTCGGCGCTGAAGGCCAACGTGGATGCCGCCCTGGCCTCCGGTGCGCCGTCGGTCGAACACGTCGTGGTGGTGGACCGGTGCGGTACCGACATCGAGATGGCCGATGGCCGCGACCTCTGGTGGCACGACCTGGTGGATGCCGCCTCGATCCACTGCCCGGCCGAGCCCATGGACAGCGAGCAGCTGCTGTACCTGCTTTACACGTCGGGCACCACGGCCAAGCCCAAGGGCATCATGCACACCACGGGTGGCTACCTCACCCAGGTTGCCTACACCCACCGGTACGCCTTCGACTTGCGACCCGAGACCGATGTGTACTGGTGCGCGGCCGACATCGGCTGGGTGACCGGACACAGCTACATCGTCTATGGACCGCTGGCCAATGGCTGCACGTCGGTCATGTACGAGGGCACGCCCGACACGCCTCGGCCCGAGTTCCGCAACGGCGATCGGGCTTCGTGGCCCAAGGACCGGCTGTGGGACATCGTCGAGCGCTACGGCGTGACCCAGTTGTACACGGCGCCCACCGCCATCCGGACCTTCATGAAGTGGGGGACGTCCGAGCCGGCCGACCACGACCTGTCGTCGTTGCGGGTCCTGGGCACGGTCGGCGAGCCCATCAACCCAGAGGCCTGGATGTGGTACCACGAGAACATCGGCGGATCGTCGTGCCCCATCGTGGACACCTGGTGGCAGACCGAGACCGGCGGGCACATGATCACCCCGCTGCCCGGGGTCACCACCACCAAGCCGGGGTCGGCTTGTGGCCCCATCCCGGGGGTGTTCGCCGAACTAGTCGACGACGAGGGGAACCACGTCCCCCAGGGCGGCGGCTACCTCACCATCACCCACCCGTGGCCGTCGATGCTTCGCGGCATCTGGGGGGACCCGGAGCGGTACCGGGATACTTACTGGTCGCGCTTCGAGGGCCGGTACTTCGCCGGTGACGGGGCCAAGGTCGACGGGGATGGCTACCTGTGGCTGCTTGGCCGCGTCGACGACGTAATGAACGTGTCCGGGCACCGAATCTCGACCACCGAGGTGGAGTCGGCCCTCGTCGACCACCCGGCGGTGGCCGAGGCGGCCGTGGTCGGGGCGACCGACGACACCACCGGCCAGGCCATCGTCGGCTACGTGATCCTCCGTGGCACGCACGAGGCGTCCGACGCCCTTGGCGAGGAGATCCGGGCCCATGTGGCCACCAAGCTGGGCCCCATCGCCCGACCGAAGGCCGTGGTGCTGGTCCCCGACCTACCCAAGACCCGCAGTGGCAAGATCATGCGCAGGCTGCTGCGCGACGTGGCCGAGGGCCGGGATCTGGGCGACACCACCACTCTGGCCGATCAGGGGGTTGTCGACGAGATCCGCACCCGGGCGGCCGAGTCGCCCCAGGAGGACTGAGCCGCGGCCTCCGTCCGAGTCCTCCCGGATTCCGACGGCGCAGGCCCGGCACCCGGTGGGGTGCTGGTCGTCGACGTGGATGGCGTGCTGTCCGACGCCTCGGGCCGTCAGCACCTGCTGGCCGGTGCCGAGCGCCGGTGGGAGGCGTTCTTCGAGGCATCGGTCGACGACCCCCCAATCCCCGAGGGGATCGCCCTGGCGGGCGTCCTGGGCACCGGCTCGGTGGGAGGCCCGCCGCGCCCGACGGTGGTGCTCACGGCCCGCCCGGCCCGCCTAGCCGACACCACGGTGGCCTGGCTGGTCCGCCACGGCGTGGCGTGGGACCTACTGGTCATGCGGGTCGACGGGGACAACCGGAGCTCGCCCGAAGTGAAGCGCGATGCCCTGGCAGATCTGCGGGCGACGGGACACGTCCCGGAGTTGGCCGTGGACGATGACCCCCGTAACGCCGAGATGTACTGGTCTGCGGGCGTCCCCGTGGTCTACGTCCACTCCGGCTACTACGACCTGTAGGCAGGCCAGCGGGAGAGGGCCCCGAACCCCCAACCACTCCCGGACCGCCCTACGCTAGGAGCCCCCGATCCGAACGGAGATCCCCATGGTCAACACTGCCAAGACCTTCGCCCTCCTAGCCCTACTGGGCGGCCTGTTCATCGTGGTCGGTGGTGCCGTGGGCGGCAACGGAGGCATGACCTTCGGGTTGATCCTCGGCCTGGTCATGGTCGGCGGCTCCTACTGGTTCAGTGACCGGATCGCTATCAGGTCGGCTCGGGCCGTGCCCGCTGAGGAGGCGACCTACCCCGAGTATCACCGCATCATGCAGGAGCTCACCACGGCCGCTGACATGCCGATGCCGAAGCTCTACATCGCTCCCAATCCGCAGCCCAATGCCTTCGCCACGGGCCGCAACCCAGACCACGCCGCGGTGGCCGTGACCGAGGGCCTGTTGGCCCACATGGACTGGAGTGAGGTCCGCGGCGTGCTCGCCCACGAGCTGATGCACATCCGCAACCGGGACATCCTCATCGGTTCGGTGGCGGCCACGGTCGGTATGGCCATCACCATGATCGCCCGCATGGCCATGTTCGCCGCCATGTTCGGTGGCGGGCGCGACCGCGACCGGAACCCCATCGGCGAGATCGCTTTCGCCATCTTGGCCCCGGTGGCCGCCATGCTCATCCAGGCGGCCATCAGCCGCAGCCGAGAGTTCCAGGCCGACGCTTCGGCGGCCCGCCTGATCGGCGACGGCGAACCGTTGGCCCGCGCCTTGGAGAAGCTGGAGATGGCCGCCGGGCGGATCCCGTCGGGGGTCGATCCCAACCAGGCGTCCAGCTACATCGTCGATCCCTTGAAGTCCCAGGCCCGGGGTGGTGGTGGTTCGAAGCTCTTCTCCACCCACCCCCCGACTGGGGAGCGGATCGCCCGCCTGCGGTCCGGCGACTGGGCGGCCGGCCCGATCTCCTGACCCTTCTCCTCCCCACCGGCCGCCGTCAGTTGGCGGCCCGGTGGTGGATCAGTCCCGGAAGTTTTCGAACTGCAGGGGGATCCCCAGGTCGGCCGATTTCAACGCTGCGATGACTTCCTGGAGGGCGTCGCGCTTCTTGCCGGTCACCCGTATCTGGTCGCCCTGGGTCTGCGACTGGATGCCCTTGAGGCCGAGGTCCTTGATGGCCTTGTTGACCGCCCTGGCCTTCTCGGAATCGATGCCGGCCCGCAGGTGCGCCGTCTGTCGGGCCCGGGCACCGCTGGCCTCCTCGACATTTCCCCAGTCCAGGGCCTTGAGTGACACTTTCCGGCGGACCAACTTCTCTTCGAGCACCACGACGAGGGCAGACAGGCGATCCTCGGTGGACGACTCCAGCCTGATGGCACCGTCGCCAAGTTCCACGACCGAGTCAGTGCCCTTGAAGTCGAAGCGGGTGTGGACCTCGCGGGCGGCCTGGTCCACGGCGTTGCGGACCTCCTGGAGGTCGAACTGGGAGACGACGTCGAAGCTGGGCATGCGCGCAGGCTAGCCAGCGGGATTCAGAGTCCCGGGTGGCTATCCTCCGGACCTCCAAGGGTCGGTGCCCGAGTGGCCAAAGGGAACGGGCTGTAAACCCGTCGGCATTGCCTTCGGAGGTTCAAATCCTCCCCGGCCCACCACTCACGATGGGCGGGTCCGCCTCGGCGGGCCCGTTCCTCGCTTATCGGAGCTCAGGCGTCGTCGAAGACGAGCTGCATCACGGTGACGTCCTGCCAGCGCCCGAACTTCCGACCCACCTGCCGTTCTACGCCGACCTCGGCGAAGCCGTGCTTGGCGTGCAGGGCGATGCTGGCCGCGTTCCCGCCGCCCACCCTGGCGATCACCGAGTGGAAGCCGCTGCTGCGGGCCACTGCCAGCAGGTCTCCGAGGAGGCGGTCGGCCACGCCCTGTCCCCGGTGGGCGGCGTCCACGTACACCGAGTTCTCCACCGTGCTGCGGTAGGCGGCCCGTTCCTTGTACGGCGATAGCGAGGCGAAGCCCAGCACCTCGTCGCCCTCGCGCTCGACGGCCACCAGCACGCTGAACGCCCCGGAACGTTCGGCCAGCCAGGCCTCCTGATCCTCGGCAGATCGCTCGACAAGGTCAAACGATGCCGTCGAGGAGCGGACCTCGTGGTTGTAGATGGCCCGGAGCGCCTCGGCGTCGTCGGGCACGGCGAGGCGGACCTCCATGGGCGCCGACGGTAGCCCGTGGGAGACGCCCGCCACGGTGGATCTGTACCGATCGCGTGGCATCCTTGTGCCCGGCCACCGGTGGTGGTCAAGCTCCCTTAGCTCAGTCGGCAGAGCGTCTCCATGGTAAGGAGAAGGTCGACAGTTCGATTCTGTCAGGGAGCTCGCTGGCGACGTAGCTCAGCTGGTGAGAGCGCTCGACTCATAATC
>JAZADN010000099.1:0-13779 GCA_036123585.1 Actinomycetota bacterium
TCCACCCTCCCGACGCGGGGCAGGGCTCCGGCCCGGTAGAGCATCGCCTCGGCCAGGGACGTCTTCCCCGACCCGGGCGGACCGACCAGGACCACGTTTCGGATGCGATCCGGCGCGAAGGCCTTCACGGCACACCTCCTCTGCCGGCGCAGGCGGGTTCCCGTGCCGCCGGCTCCGTCCGACGTGGGCCGCGACCGTAGCCCCCCGGGGGGTCTCGTGACCAACGTCACGCCGGATTTTCGAACCCGGTCGTCGCCGACGGATCGACCATGTCTCCGCAGGTCGGACACGGTCCCCCATCGGAGCAATCCGCCGTGCCTACCGTCTCGGCATCGTGTCCGCCCGACGCACCTATGTCCTCGACACTTCGGCCCCGCTGTCCGACCCGGTGGCCGGCCTGTCCACCGGCCTGCTCGAGACCGAACCCCTCAGCTTGGGCTGAGGTCCCGGCCGGTGGACGTCCGCCGCCCCCGCTCCCGGGGTACCGCTTCTCGAGGCATCCGCTTCCCGACTGCCGTCCGGTGGGGCGAAGTCGCCTCGTTGGCCGTCCCGCTGGCGGCCGTCCTGGTGCCGGTGGCCCGAATGATGGGAACCGGGGCGCTGTCCATGGAGGAGGGCAACGTGCTGGCAGTCTCGGCCGGCATCCTCGACGGCCGCCTCCCCCACGCAGACGTCGGCTACCTGTACGCCCCCGGCACCCCGTGGACCGTCGCTGGCGCATTCGGCGTCTTCGGAACCTCGGTGGTCGTCGAACGCCTGGTCGGCCTGGCCCACCGCCTGCTCCTGGTGTGGGGCGTCCAGCGCCTGGCCAGGCGCTGGGGCCTGTCCACCGCGGCCTGCGCGGCGCTGGCCACCTGGGCGGTCCTGGCTCCGTTCGGCCTGATCGCCTACCCGTGGGTGGCCGGCCTGGCCTTCCTGGCCGCGGGCACGGCGCTGGTCCTCGACGGCGAGGACCGGCGGACCACCGCGGTGGGCGCCGCATTCTGCGGCCTCGCCGTGTTCCACCAGGTCGTACTCGGCCCAGCCGCCCTGCTGGTGGTGGGCTCGGCTTTCGCGTCGGCCGACGACGAGCGGCGGGCCAGGCTCGGCACCGGCCTGGTGGCCGGCCTCTCTCCCTTCCTGCTCCACCTCGTACTGGTCGGGCCCCGGGCCATGGTCGAGGGCATGGTCATCGACCCGGTGCTGCGACTGCGGGACGGTCGCCGCCTCCCGCTTCCCCCAGACCCGTCCGACAGTGGCGACTTCTTCGCCCGCCTGGACGACTTCCTCCGTGGCCCAGAGACCCTGCCCGGCCTGGACCGTCCGGCCCAGGTGGCGGCCTTGTTCTGGCTGCTGCTGGCCGGCAGCGCGCTGCTGGCCATCGTGGCCTGGCGGTGGCGCGGATCGGCCCGCAGCCGCCTCGCCACCATGGCCGGCGTCGGGTTGGCGCTGGTGCCCATGGCCCTGCAACGACCCAGCCCGAACCACCTGAAGTTCGTCGGGGCATGGACCGTGGCCGTGGCCGTGGTCGCCGTGGCTGTGCCGCTCGGACGCTTCGCCGGCCGCCACCTGCGCGGCCCGACTGGTCGACGTGCGGCCCACGCCGCACCCCCGCTCGCGCTGGCGGTGGTCCTCGGTGGCCTGGTAGTCGTCGCCCCCCACCATGTCGGGCGGTTCACCGCCGAAGCATTCACCGACCGGCCGTTCGACTCGAGCACGGCCACCGTGGTCAACGATGGCCGGACCCTTCCGGTGGGCCGCGCCGCCGAGGCAGTGGCCGAAGAGTTGTCGACGGTGGTGGCCATGGCTGATGCCCTGACCCGCCCCGGCGACCGTCTCTTCGTGGGGCCGACCGACCTGACCCGCACCAACTACGGCGATACCTTCCTCTACTTCCTGCTCCCCGATCTGGTCCCGGCCAGCCGCCCCCTGGATATGAACCGGGGCATCGCCAACCGGGCCGGAGGCGGACTGGCCGACGACCTGGCTGGGGCCGACCTGCTGGTGCTCACACCCCGGTTCGACGGCTGGACGGAGCCCAACGCCTCGGCCGAGCCGGGCGACCCAGCGGCGGCCGCGCTGGTGGCCGACCGGTTCTGCGATGCCGGCGGCACCGCCACCTGGCGCCTCCTCACTCCCTGTGGAGCCACCCCCGCCGGGAGCGACGGCCCATAGCGTCGACAGGGTCCCGGTAGCGTCACCCCCGCATGGCCGACGACCGGGGCCGCCCCCGCTTCTCCTACATCCCTGGCCTCGACGGCATCCGGGGCATCTGGGTGGTCATCGGGCCGCTGCTGTACCACGCGGCCACCGACACCGTCTCAGGCGGCATCCTCGGCATCGACCTGTTCTTCACCCTGTCGAGCTTTCTCATCATCTCGATCGCCCTGAACGAGTTCGAGGCCACGGGGCGCATCGACCTGAAGGCCTACGCCGGGCGGAGGGCCCGGCGGCTGCTTCCGGCGCTGTTCCTAGCGCTCGGCCTGCTCACCGTCTACCTGGTGCTGGTCGTCCCGCCCGAGGAGTTCGCCCGCTGGACCGGGGCGATCTTCTCCACGCTGACCTACAGCGCCAACTGGTACGAGATCTTCTCCGACGTCTCCTACTTCGAGGACTTCCAGCACTCGCCCCTGCGCCACGTCTGGTCGTTCTCCATCGAGGAGCAGTTCTACGTCTTCGCCCCGCTGTACCTGATCGCCGTGCTGGCCCTGTTCAAGCGGCGGGCCTACACGGCCCTGCTGGTCACCATGGTCATCGGCACCGCTCTGTCGACGTGGTGGATGGGCCACCTGTACCCGGGGCACGGCGACCCGTCACGCGTCTACTACGGCACCGACACCCGGGCGCACTCGCTGTTCGCCGGGATCATCCTGGCGGTGGCCGTCCGCATGTACGGGCCGGTTCGCACCCGGGCCGGGCAGCTGGCCTGGGTGGTCGGGGCGTATCTGGCCACCTTCTTCTTCTCATGGGCCATCTTCGAGATCTCCGAGCGGGACGCCTGGATGTTCGAGCACGGCGGCTTCCTGATGGTGGCCGGCATCTCGTGCCTCATGATCTACGGGGTGGCCCAGCCGGCCGAGGCGGCCTGGCACCGGCGGCTGCCTGCATTCCTGTCGGCCGACGACGCCCCATGGGCCGGTCGGATCGCCTGCGGGACGCTGTACGCCGGCCTCTTCACCGCCGGCTGGGCGGTGGTCAGCGTGGTCCGGGGCAATGCCCCGTTCGACCACTGGCCGTACCTGCTCGGCGTCGGCATCGGCTGGTTCTGGTACGGGGCCGACAGGCCCCAGGTCGGCCCGTTGCACTGGTTCCTCGAGTCATCGCTGATCCGGTGGGTGGGAAAGATCAGCTACGGCCTCTACCTCTACCACTGGCCCATCTACCTGCTGGTCACGCCGTCCCGGGCCGGACGCCTGGTGCCCGGCGTGGACGTGGTCGAGGGCAACAACCTGGTGTGGCTGCACCTGACGCTCACCTTCGCCGCTGCCGCGGCCAGCTGGTACGTGGTCGAGCAGCCGGTGCTGAAGCGCCGGTTCCCGATCCTCGACCGGCCGATGTCGGCCGTATCGGGCACGGCGGCCGGGGCGGTGGCCGTGGTGCTGATCCTCACCGGCCTGCTGTGGGTCAACACCCGTCCCACCGAGGCAGGCCCGCTCTCGGCGTCGGCCAGCCCGTGCACTGAACAGGGCCTGCTGCCCCCGCCGTCCGACGAACGCCTCCGGGTGCTGGTGGTCGGCGACTCGGTGGCCCTCCAGATCGGCGAGGCGCTTTGCGGCTGGGCAGTCGACAACCCGGACCGCATGGTGGTGCTGAACGAGGCCCACCTGGGCTGCGTGGTCGGCCGCGACGGCCTGAAGCGCATCCCGGAAGGCGACGAGGGACCGGTCGGCGAACTCTGCTCGGCGTGGAACGACCCGGTGCCCACCCACGTGATGCTCGATCCCGAGGTGGTGTCGTGGCCGTCGGCCGTCGAGGCGTTCCGGCCCGACGTGGTCCTTGGCCACGTGACGGCCTGGGACGTCACCGACCGCCTGGTCCCGTCACTGGGCGACCAGTGGGTGTGGGTCGGCGTTCCGGCCTACGACGAGTACATCTCGGCCGAGTACCGGCTGGCCAGCGAGGTCCTGGGATCGACGGGGGCAAACGTGTACTGGTTGGAGGGCGCCCACATCCGCCGGGAGATACGCCCCCAGAACCACCCGGACCGCATCGACGCGCTGAACGACCTGGTGCGGAAGGCCACCGCGGACCTCGACCACGTGACCATGGTCCCCTACCGGGAGTTCATCGGAGCCAACGGCACCGCCCGGGAGCGCGAGACCCGCGGCGACGGCGTCCACCTGTCCGAGGTGGGCATGGACCAGGTCGACGACTGGCTGCTCGCCGAGGTGTTCGTCGAGACGCGGGGTTGGCCCACGGACTGACCGCGAGCGGACCCGACCCCGGGCCCGCTCGCCGGGCACGTTCCTCAGGAGCGCCCGGCCCACCAGGCGTCGAGGCGTGCCTCCAGTTCGGATCGGTCCAGGTCGCCCTCGGCGCGCTTGACCTCCAGCAGGTGGGCCAGCGCCTCGCCCACCTCCCGGCCCGGCTCGAGGCCCAGGTGGGCCATGACCGCCGCTCCGTCCATGCCCGGGCGTTCGGCGTCGCGGCGGGCCTGCTCGGCCAGTTCGGCGATCCGGAACTCCAGATCGTCCATCTGGGCCTGGATGCCAGCCGCCTTCGCCCTGTTGCGCGTCGTGCAGTCGCATCGGATGAGTTGGTTGAGGCGTCCCAGGAGGGGCCCGGCGTCGCGGGCGTAACGGCGCACCGCGGCGTCCGACCATCCATCGGCGTAGCCCTTGAACCGGCCGGACAGGCGCACCAGCCCGGCCACGTCGTCGACCACGGCCTCGGGATAGCCAAGCGCGGTGAGCCGCTTGTGGGTTATGCGGGCGCCCACCACCTCGTGGTGGCGGAACGTCACCCCGCCGTGCTCGAACGACCGGGTCTGGGGCTTGGCAATGTCGTGGAAGAGGGCGGCCAGCCGGACGGTGATCTCCGGGTCGGTCTTGGCGACGACGGCCACCGTGTGGCTGAGGACGTCCTTGTGCCGATGGATGGGGTCCTGCTCCATCCGCAGGGCCGGCAGTTCGGGGACCAGGCGGTCCATCTCGCCGGAGTCGATGGCGGCCCAGAGCCCGGGCACGCAGTCGTCCTCGGTGAGGATGGCCGCCAGGCGCTCCCCGGCAGCAGCATCAACGACACCGGGGTCGCCCGGTTCCACCGACTCCGCACTCGTGGACATTCCCGGATTCTACGAAGGTGGCCGTGCCAGCCAGCCCGGGTTCAGACGACGGGGCAGGGTTCGATGTCGAGGCTGAGCATGCGGGCGGCGTTGCCCCGCACGATCTTCCACACCACGTCGGCGGGCAGGTGGCCCATCATGTCGGTGGCCACCTGCTTCGTGTGGGGCCACGTCGTGTCGGTGTGCGGGTAGTCCGTCTCAAAGGTGATGTTGTCCACGCCCACCTCCTCGAGCGACCGCAGCCCGTGGTTGTCCCTGAAGAAGCAGCCGTAGATCTGCCGGTAGTAGTAGGTCGACGGCGGCTCGGGAATGGTGTCGGCCACGCCGCCCCACGCCCGGTGCTCCTTCCAGACGTCGTCGGCCCGCTCCAGGATGTAGGGGATCCAGCCGATCTGGCCCTCGCTGTAGGCCAACTTCAGGTCCGGGAACCGGACCAGCACGCCGGAGAACAGGAAGTCGCTCATCGACGCGATGGCGTTGTTGAAGCTGAGCGAGGCGGCGACGGCCGGCGGGGCATCGGGCGAGGCGGCCGGCATCTTCGATGAAGATCCGATGTGCATGTTGACCGTGGTCTGCGTCTCGGCACACGCGGCGAAGAACGGGTCCCAGTAGCCGGTGTGGATCGACGGCAGACCCAGGTTGGGGGCAATCTCCGAGAAGCAGACGGCGTGAACGCCCCGATCGGCGTTACGACGCACCTCGGCGGCAGCCAGCTCGACGTCCCACAGCGGGATGATGATGAGCGGGATGAGGGCGCCGCCGGAGTCGCCGCACCATTCCTCGACCATGAAGTCGTTGTAGGCCTGCACACAGGCCAGGCCCAGTTCCTTGTCGTCGGCCTCGTAGAAGGTCTGGCCGCAGAACCGGGGCAGGGTGGGGAACGAGAGGGAGGCCTCGACGTGGTTGGAAGCCATGTCCTCGACCCGGGCCTTCGGGTCGTAGCAACCGGGCCGCATCTCGTCGTAGGTGATGGGCGCCATGGTCATCTCGTCACGGTCGAAGCCGACGGCGGCCACGTGGCGCTTGTTGGGGTGCACCAGGTCCTCGTAGAACCAGATGTCGCACCATGGAGCGTCGGGGGCATCGAGTTCGAACTCGTACATCTTCGCCCCGCCGACCCACGTCATCTCGCCCAGTCGGCGCCGCTCGACGCGGGGGCCACGCTCCTTGAACTTCGCCGGTAGCCACTCCTGCCAGAGGTGGGGCGGCTCGACGATGTGGTCGTCGACGCTGATGATCGGCGGGATCTCGGTGGTCACTGCTCGTCCGGTCGTCTCGGGGATCCAATCAGAGTTTCTGACGGTCCGTCAGATTCTAGGCACGGACTGGGCAGAGCCGTCCCATCGGACCCGGCGCCCGAGTCCAACGGGCGCCGGGGTACCTTCGTCGGCCATGGAGACACCGGACGACGGCCCCCACGGCACCGCCGCCACCTACATGCGGCACGGCCGCGTGGCCACCATCACCTACGACCGGCCCGAGGCGGCCAACGCCGTCAACGGCGCCATGCGGCGCGACCTGAACGCCGCCTGGGAACGGTTCCAGGCCGACGAGGAGGCGTGGGTGGCCATCCTGACCGGAGCCGGCGACCGCCACTTCTGCGGCGGCGCCGACCTGGTCGACTCCGAGGGCTCCACCGGCGACTTCGCCGGCACCTTCTGGGAGGTCCCCACCGTCAACTCGTTCGAGTCGGGCCTCGAGGTGTTCAAGCCCACCATCGCCGCGGTCAACGGGGCATGCGTCGGCTACGGCCTGACCGCCGTGGTGGCGTGCGATTTCGTCCTCGCCTCGGACAGGGCGTCCTTCTCGTGGCCCGAGGTCACCATCGGCATCCCGACCATCGTGGGTGCCATCCGGCTGCCCCGAAAGCTGGCTTGGGCCGACGCCATGGAGCTCCTCCTCACCGGCGAAGCGATCGATGCCGAACGGGCACGCGACATCGGCCTGGCCTGGCGGGTGGTCCCCCACGATGACCTGATGGCCGAGGCCCGGGACCTGGCCGACCGGCTGTGCCGGGCCGCCCCACTGGCTGCCCGAGCCACCAAGGAGGTGGCGGTGCGCACCCGGGACATGGGCTGGACCGAGGCGGTGCGCTTCGGGGAGACCATGCGCCGCATCGCCGGCGCTACCGCGGACGCAGCAGAGGGCCGAACCGCCCGACAAGAGAAGCGGGCCCCCGAGTGGGAGGGCCGCTGACCGGCCGACCAGACTCCGGCCTGTACCAGTACCTCCGGCTCGGCGGACCCGGACCGACCCCGGCACGGCCAGACCGTGGCCACAGAAATGGAGGACCGCCGTGAAGGTAGGCATCGCATTCGCCAACATCGGCCCATTCGGAGGCGCCGAGGGCGCCGCCACGTTTGCCCGAGCCGCCGAAGCGGCGGGCATCGAATCGCTGTGGACCGTCGAGCACGTCGTCTATCCGGACGACTACGGCTCCACCTACCCGTACGACCAGTCGGGCCGCATGGTGATGGCGCCCGACACCGACCTCACCGACCCCCTCACCTGGCTGACCTGGGTGGGTGCCCACACCTCCACAATCCGCCTGGCCACCGGCATCCTCATCCTCCCGGAACGCAACCCGGTGGTACTGGCCAAGCAGCTGGGCACCATGGATGCCCTCACCGGCGGCCGGGTAGACCTCGGGATCGGTGTGGGATGGCTGCGCGAGGAGTTCGACGCCCTGGGCATCCCGTGGGAGCGCCGCGGCGCCCGCACCGACGAGTACGTGGCCGCCTTGCGCACCCTGTGGGGCGGAAACAGCGTGTCGTTCGACGGCGACTTCGTCTCGTTCGCCGGCGTTTCGTCCAACCCCAAGCCGGTCGGCGGCACGGTTCCCATCGTGGTCGGCGGCCACACCGATGCGGCCGCCCGTCGGGCTGGCCGCCTGGGCGACGGGTTCTGGCCCGGCAAGGGCGACCTGGACCACCTGCTGGACGTAATGCGGCGTGAGGCCGAGGCGCACGACCGTGACCCCGACGCCATCGAAGTGACCTGGGCCGGGGACATCCCGTCCGGCGAGGACCCGCTGGCTGCCGCCGAGACGCTGGCCGCCAAGGGGGTCAGCCGGGTGGTGGTCCCGTCATACCTGTTCTGGCGAGACCCCGAGACGAGCTTGGCCAAGTTCGGCGAGGATGTCGTTGCTCCGCTGGCCGGGCTGTAGCGCCAGTCCCCCAGAGAGCAACGGGCCGGATCGCCCTACCCTGACGGCGTGCACGCCGGAGCCCCTCGATGACCAGGAACCCCCGATGAGGGGGACGCCATGACCGGAATCATGCGCGACCCCCGTGGCGGACGATCCCGCGACTTCGGGCCGGCCTTCGGGATGGGGCGCGGTGTACGCCAGCCCCGACGCCACCGCCCGGGCCTGCCCGGCGGAGCCACCACCTGGCTGGTCGGACTCCTGGTGGTGGCCTTCTTCGCCGTGATGCTGCTGGGCGGCGACGGGCAAGCCGATGAGCGGGCCACCGAGCAGGACCTCAACGCAGCCGTCCAAGGTGCGATGGTTCAGGCGGGCCTCCCCACCGTCGAGGTCCGCGTCGTGGACTGGACGGTCGTCCTCGAGGGCCGGGTGGCCACCGACGAATTGAAGGAGGCCGCCGAAAGGGTGGCCTTCGCCCAGGCCGGCGTGATCGGCGTCGAGAACCGCCTCTATGTGCCGCCCCCCATCGAAGAGGTGGTGCCGACGTCGACCACGGTGCCCGACCTACCGGCCTCGCTGCGCGACCTCGTCCTCCAGGCCCGCCTCAGCGCGGTGGCCGCTCACCCGCCCATCCAGTTCGAGAGCGGCGGAGACCGCATCACAATCGAGTCGGTGCCCACCCTGGACCGCCTGGCCGCCTTCCTCCTGTTCGAGCCGACGCTGCGGGTGCAGATCATCGGCCACACCGACAGCGACGAGAAGAACCCCGGCGACAACCTCCAGCTGTCGGCTGTCCGGGCCGACGCGGTGCGCACCCAGTTGCTGGCCCGCGGCGTGGAGCCGGACCGGCTGGTCACCCTGGGCATGGGCCATGCCGACCCCATCGCCGACAACATCACCAAGACCGGCAAGGCGGCCAACCGCCGCATCGAGTTCCTGATGCTCCGACCCGGCGAGACGGGACTGACGGCCCCCGACCCGAACGCCCCGGCGCCGGACACCTCTTCCACCGACGAACCCTCGCCAGGCGATCAGGCACCTGATCCGGATGCGACCTCCGCGGCGGGTTCCGGGGCGGACCGGTGAGTTGGCGGACCCGGGTCGCCGACGCCGCCGTCGGGCTGTTCAGCCACGCCCCAGACCCCCTCGCCGCCACCTTCGACCATCCGGGCGATCCCGGCCTTTTCGGCCCGGGCTCGGTGACCTGGCGAATCATGTCCGACAGGTCGACCTTCATCGGTGGGGTCCGGGCCCTGCTCGTCCAGGCCGCCCACCCCGAGGTGGCGGCCGGCGTGGGCGACCACTCGTCGTACCGCGCCGACCCGCTGGGCCGGCTCTCGCGCACGGCGGCCTACGTGACGGCCACCGCCTACGGATCACTCCCCGAGGTGGACCACGCCATCGGCCTGGTGAAGCGCCTCCACGGACCGGTGTCGGGCATGTCGCACCGGGGATTGGCCTACTCGGCATCCAACCCGGCCATGGCCGCGTGGGTGCACAACGCTCTGGTCGACTCGTTCCTGGTTTCCTATCGGACCTACGGGCCCTCTCAGGTGTCGGCCGCAGACGCGGACGCCTACGTAGCCGAACAGGTCCGCCTCGGGTCGCGCATGGGCGCCGATCCGCTGCCCGACACCGCCGATGGGCTGCACCGGTGGATCATCGGCCACCCGTCACTGGGCTCCTCACCGTCCGGAACCGACGCCCTGCGGTTCCTGTCGGGTCCTCCGCTCGACCCGATGGTCCGGATGGCCTACCGGATCATCTACGACGCAGCAGCGGCAACCGTCCCGTTCGAAGTCCGCGACGTACTCGGCCTCGAGGTGCCCCGGGGCGCGGTGGTCCGAGGCCGCCTGCTGGTCCGGGGGCTGCGGGTCGCACTGGGCGCCTCGCCGGCGTGGGCTGCCGCCCTGGAACGCTGCAGCGAGGACCGACCCGCGGGCGTGCGCTTCAGGAACGCTCCCGGGACCAGCCGCTGAACCTGGAGCCTGCGCGACCCGTCAGGCGGCGAGGACCGGCTCCGACGGGGTGAAGGCAACCGGCAGGTGCTTGATCCCGTTCACGAAGTTCATCCGCAGGCGGTCTGCCGGACCGGTGGTGGCGATGTCGGGTATCCGGGTGGCCAGCCCCTCGAACATGAGCTTCAGCTCCATCCGGGCCAAGTTGGCACCTAGGCAGAAGTGCGCGCCACCCCCGCCGAAGGCCAGGTGGTGGTTGTCGGTCCGGGTCAGGTCGAAGCAGTGGGGATCGTCGTAGACCTTCTCGTCGCGATTGCCCGACGGGTACCAGAGGGTGACCTTCTCCCCGGCCCGGATCCGCTGCCCACCCAGTTCGACGTCGGTGGTGGCCGTGCGGCGGAAGAAGTTGACCGGGCTGGTGTAGCGCAACACCTCGTCCACGGCCTCATCGGTCATCTCGCCAGTCTCGACCACCCGAGCCCACTGGTCGGGGTGGTCGAGGAAGCCCATGAGGCCCAGTGAGATGGCGTTGCGGGTCGTCTCGTTCCCGGCCACCAGCAGCAGGGTGAAGAAGAGGTCCCGCTCGATGTCGGTCAGTTCGGTGACCGTGCCGTCGTCGAGGGTGACCTGGGCCGTGGTCAGAGTGGTCCACAGGTCGTCCTGTGGCTTCTCGCGACGCTGGTCGGACAGATCGTGGGCGTACATGGCCATCTCGATCATGGCCCCCTCGTAGGTGGTCCGTTGGACGGTGTCGGCATCGTCGGTGACCTCGTCCTGGTACTCGGGGTCGCTGCCGCCGATGGTGCGGTTGGACCAGTCGAGCAGCAGGTGCCGGTCCTCGTCGGGCACACCGATGATGTCGGCAATGGCCATGAGCGGCAGTTCGGCAGCCACGTCGAGCACGAAGTCGGCCGTCCCCGCGGCGCAGATCCGGTCGAGGATGATGTCGGTCCGCAGGCGCATGACCTCGTCCATGCGGCGGACCATGCGGGGCGTGAACCCGGTGTTGACCAGCTTGCGGTAGCGAGTGTGCTGCGGTGGGTCGGTCATGACCATCTGGAGGCCAGGACCGCGCCCCTCCTCAATGTCATTGAGGGCGATTCCACCGGCGCCATCGCGGCCGGGGCCGGTCTGGTGGGAGAAGAGGGTGCCAGCACGGTGCGCCTCGACGATGTGCTCGTAGGACGACACGACCCAGAACGGCTCCGGGTGCTCGTCAGTTCCCGGGTGCTTCCAGACGGGTGCCTCGCGGCGCAGAAGATCGAACCAGTCGTGGGGCATCCGCTCGGCGAAGACGTCCAGGTCGGTGAGGTCGATGTCATCGAGCGTCGGGGCCACGGGTCGGTACCTCCTGGTGGATCGCAGGCCAGATCTCTTCCACGGAAGATATCTTCCTCGGAAGATGTCTTCAAGCCCTGCCGCTACCCTCCACGCCATGGCTCCTCCGCCCGCGCCGGATGCAGCGGGAAGCACCACCGCCGACGTCACCGTCGGCGACCACCAGCCCCGCCTGGTCGACGAGGCAGTCGAACGGCTCACCTCGGGGACGCGGGACGACGACACCACCGCCGGGATCCTCGTCTGGGCGTACCTGGCCGGCCGGCAACTCGACGTCTGGCTTGCCGACGCCCTGGGCCAGGCGGACCTCACCACCTCGGAGTATGGGGCCCTCGCTGGCGTGGCATTCGCCGGCGAGCACACGCTGACCGCCGGCGACCTGGCCCGCTGGACCGTCCAGACCTCGGGCGGGACCACCAAGACCGTGCAACGCCTGGTCGAGCGGGGCCTGGTCCGTCGCACCGCAGATGCGGACGACGGACGTCGCACCCTCATCCGGCCCACTAACGAGGGGCTCCGAGTGGCCGCCGAAGTGGTCGCCGACCTGGTGGCGCGCCTCGACCGGGACCTGGGCCACCTCGACGACAGGCAGCGCGTCGCCCTGTTGGACGCCCTGCGCGGCCTGTCAGCCGGGCTTGGTCCTAGTGCCGGCACCGCCAGCGACTAGGCGTCACGGCATGGCCGACGCCGTGGACGAGGCGGCCCAACTCACGAGAAGCTGAGTACCGGATCGCCCCACAGCGACTCGTCCGGGGTGATCCCCAGACCCGGCCCGGGCGGCAGGTCGATCCAGCCGCCGTCGATGCGGATGCCGTGCTCGGCGTCGTAGTGGCCCTCCACGTACGGCTCGGCGATCCACGTTCCCTCGAAGTTCGACGGGTCCACCGTGGCCCCCACGTGCAGCGCCGCCGCGGCCACCAGGTCACCGCCCCACGTGTCGTCGACGGTGTGGGGTCGCCGAGCCGCCGCGCAGACGTCGCGCACGGCACGCATGGCGCTGATGCCGCCCACCCGGCTGACCTTCATCCCGAAGCCGTCGGCCACCCGCTGACCGATGGCCGTGACCACCACGCCGAGGTCAGTGGCCGACTCGTCCAGGTAGAGGGGGTGGCAGACCTTCCCGACCAGGGAGGCGTTCTCCTCGTAGGTGACGCAGGGCTGCTCCAACACGATCGGCAGGTCGCGACAGGCCTGCGACACCTGGATGGCGTCTCGGGTCGTCCAGCCCTTGTTGGCATCGGCGGCGAGGCGGACGCCGGGCCGAAGGGTGCCTGCCACGGCCCGCAGCGCGGCCACGTCCTCCTCGACGTTCCGGCCCCCCACCTTCAGTTGGAGACGGGGAAAGCCCTCGGCCTGCCGGGCCTCGGCGTCGGCGGCCGAGTCCTCCGGCGAGGCGATGAGCACGCCGTGGTACGACGGCACCCGCTCGCGGACCGCTCCGCCCAGCAGGTCGCACACCCTCGCCCCGTACGCCTTGCCGGTGGCGTCCCAGCAGGCCGAGTCCACGGCGGCCTTGGCGTAGCGGTGGCCCATGAGGGCGGCATCCATCGCCGCGTTCACCCTTCCGATGGCCGTCGGGTCCAGGCCGACCAGGTGCGGTCCCACCTCAGCCAGGGCGGCCCGGGCCCCGAGGGCGTGCTGGGGCTGGTAGGTCGGGCCGAGGGGACACGTCTCGCCGTAGCCGACCGTCCCGTCATCGCACTGGAGGCGGACGATGGTCGTGTCAAGGTGCCAGACATCTTGGGTCGCCATCCGATAGGGCGCCCCCGGTTCGGGTCCCCGAACCGGCAGGTCGTGCTGGAACACGTCAGCGGCGACGATCTTCATCGGCGGACCTCCTCCGGGGGGACCGGCGGAACGTAGCAGCAGAGGCCGCCATCCTCTCGCCCGGCGCACCACCCTTCTCCAGCGGTCCGACCGGGTGGTTTTTCCTCGTCTTACAATGGTTTCTTGCCAGTAGTGATCCTTCTTGAACGTTGTGGAATGACAGCGTGGTCCCGAGCCACGCCACAGGACACCGCACCTGACTGTGTCCTAGTGTCGGACCGGTCGCCGAGGTCCACTCCTCGGCGACC
>JAZADN010000100.1:0-20944 GCA_036123585.1 Actinomycetota bacterium
AGATTCGGGCGATCTCTCCGAGGTTCGTCCTCGTCCAGCGTGTAGGAAGGACGCCGTGAACCGGCTCCGCAGCATTGCCACCCGAGGCGACACGCCGGTCCTCGCTCTCTCGGTTCTCACCGGGGCCCTGGTGGCCTGCACCATCGCCGCTTTCGAATACCTGTCGGCCACCGTCCTGCTCCACCGTTTGCTCGACCGTCCCCTTTGGCAGGTGGCTGTCGCCCCCGGCGTCGGCCTGCTACTGGCCTCGCTGATCCTCCGCTACCCCGGCCGACGCCTGGCGCCCGGCACCTCGGACGAGTTCAACCGGGCTTTCCACGACCGCAACCCGCGGCTGCCGCTCCGCGATCTGCCGGTGAAGCTCCTCGCCGGCCTCAGCACCATCGGCCTCGGCGGATCGCTCGGCCTGGAGGGCCCGTCGATCTATGCGGGGTCCACCATCGGCCTCGGTGTCCGCGACCGTTTCCGGCGCTGGCTGCGTCGCGAAGACATCAAGATCCTGTTGACGGCCGGAGCGGCGGCCGGAGTGGCCGCTGTGTTCAAGGCTCCTGCCACCGGAGTGCTCTTCGCCCTTGAGGCGCCCTACCGGGACGACGTAAACCGTCGTGCGTTGTTGCCGTCGCTGCTGGCCTCTGCCACGAGTTATGTCTCCTACATCAACCTCATCGGCCACGAGCCGGTTATCCCGTTCCTGAACGATCCGGAGAACCGGATCGGCCTCGACGTGAAGAGTCTCGCCATCAAGTCCGACACGGACGTGCTCTGGTTCGACGCCGCCGACCTCGCCGGACTGTTCACCGCCGTCGAGGTGGGCGATGTTTTCGGGGCGCTCCTCCTGGGCATCTTCGCCGGTCTCGGCGGCCGCTCCATGGCGTGGCTGGTGCGGTGGGCCAAGACGCAGGCAAAGAACCCTTCATTCCTGGTCCGCACCTTGGTCGGTGGTCTCTCCCTCGCCGGCTTGGCCCTGGTGGCCGACCTCGCCTTTGACGCACCGTTGACAATCGGCCCCGGCTTCGAGGCCATGGAGTGGGTGGTCCAGCCGGACAACGGCCTAGGCCTGATTGCGCTGCTCTTCGGCCTTCGAATCGCCGCCACCATCGTCACCCTGGCCGCCGGCGGAGTCGGTGGGCTGTTCATCCCGCTCGCCGTGCAGGGGGTCATCCTCGGACAGTTGACCGGCACGCTGCTCGAGTCCGACCGGCCAGGCCTCTACCCGACCCTCGGTCTGGCGGCCTTCCTGGGGGCCGGCTACCGGGCCCCCATCTCGGCAGTGATGTTCGTGGCCGAGTCCACTGGTGGCTCGTTTGTGGTCCCTGCCCTGGTCGCCGCGGCGGTCAGCCAGGTAGTCGCCGGCAAGGCCTCGGTTGCCGAGCACCAACACTCCGTCCGCCTCGGACACCTGGAGCGACGCTTCACCCTTCCTGTCACCTCGGCTCTGACAACCGACGTAATGACCGTGCCCCCGGACGCCACGGTGGCCGAATTCATGTACCTACACGTCCTCGGGCGTCGGGAACGCGCCGTAGCCGTCGTGGACGGTGTCGACTATCTGGGGATGATCACCCTTACGCAGGTGTCCTCCATCGAGCGATCCGACTGGGACGACACCCAAGTGGGCGACCTCCTCGACGCGGACCTCCCGGCGGCACGACCCACGTGGTCCCTACGCGACGCCATCGTTGCCATGGAGCAGGCCGACGCCGGCGTCCTGGCGGTGACCGACGCCGACGGTGGGTTCATCGGAATGCTTTCCGCCGACGACATCCTCAAACTCGACGAGATTCTGGACGAGACCGGCGGCTGAGCGGGCCCGTCAGGCAATTCCCGGAGGCGATCAGGCTGATTCGGCGGTCTCTTCGTACTCTTCGACAGTCTCTTCGTCCTCGGCCTCATAGTCGTCGGCCCACGCGTCAAACGCTGGGGACGCCCCATCGCCGGACTGGCCCTCCGAGCGATCGGCAACGTCGAGACTGTCGAAGATGGCATCCAGGTCCAGGTCCTGGTTCTGCTTCAGTGCCCGAGCTTCCTCGTAGCGTCGGTGTCGACCCTTCTTCACCGTGAGCCTCCGATCGACGACGCCAACGGACGCCTCGCTGCTTTCCGAATCCTAATTCCTGTGCAAGCCCTCCAGCCTGCAACGGCGGGAGGTACGTCTCGCATCTTACCGACGCGACCACCGGGAACGTGGAGTGGGTGTCTCCGGGCCACGTGCTTCCAACAGCAGTCCGCCCCGTCCGTCGAAAGCCAGAGATGCCCTTCCGGCCAGCAGGTCGTCCACCGGACCGCCGACCACCTCGTGGCGCCAACCAGACGTCATTCGCGCACCGTCGGCACCCCGGACCAGGTCCTCGATGTCGCTTCGGGTACCCACCAGAGTCGGGTCAAGGTCGCTGTCCCTTGCCATCTGGGCCACCCACGCCGATACCAGGGTGACCGCAGCGCGGACGTCCCGACCGGAATCGTGGCGCCGCGGTTCGACGGCCAGTGGTGGCAGATCGGCGGCGGCGGCCACCGCGGCTAACAGCCCCTCGGCCACCGCTCCCTTGTGGTGACGCCCGTCCAGGCCCCGCACCTTGCGGAGCTCGTCCATCGACGTGGGAGCCTGCTGGGCCACGGCTACCACTCCGAGATCGGGCACCACCCTCCGTACCGGCTGATCGACCTCGGCAGCACGACGTTCACGCCAGGCAGCCACCGAGCGAGCTACGTCGCGGGCCTGACCGCGTAACTGCCGAGCCTCCTTGATGCGGTGCCAGGCATCCTCCGGATTGCGGCGGCCTCGCTCGCGTTCGAGCATCTCGCGGAACTCCTGCTCGGCCCAGGCCAGACGTCCATCGTTGGAGAGACGGTCCACGAGGCGGTCGTGTATCTCCAGCAGGTGGGCGACGTCAGACGCCGCGTAGTCAAGTTGCGAATCCGTCAGGGGACGGGCCAGCCAGTCAGTGAGCCGGTCACCCTTCGTCAACCGAAGGCCCAACTCGCGTTCGTGGAGAACGGCCAGCGACGGTGACGACAGGCCGATAAAGCCCGCTGCCACCTGGGTGTCGAAGAGGTTCTCGGGTACAGCTCCACACGCTCGTTCGAAGACCTCAAGGTCCTGGCCGGCGGCGTGCATAACCACGAGCACCGGGGACTCCAGCAGCTTGGCCATAGGCCGCAGGTCCACAACCAGCGGGTCGATCAGGACCAGGCCGTCCGACCAGGCCACCTGCACCAGAGCCACCTGCGGGAAGTAGGTCTTCTCTCGGTGAAACTCGGTATCCACCGCTATGCGTTCCTCGCCAGCGAGGACCTCGAGCAATGCCTCGAACTCGCCCTGCCCCTCGACCAAGCGATACGTGGGGCGAGGCCGGCCGGTCAGGAGTCCCCTCCGACCGTGTCTCCAGACGCCACCGGACCCGACTCCGTGTCAAAGCCGGCAGCTGCCCAGGCGTTGGTTCCCCCGGCCACGTTCACGGCGTCGATGCCGTGGGACCGGAGAAACTCCGCAGCGGTTCGGCTGCGACCGCCCGCCGCGCAGATCACGTACAGGATTCCGTCGATCGGGATTTCGTCCAGGCGGTCCGGCACAGACTGCAGGGGAATCCGCAGGCCGCCTGGCACACGGGCCTCTTCGACCTCGAGAGGTTCCCGTACGTCCAGGAGCAGAGCTCCCTCGCCGAGGCGAACCTCCAGTTCGCCGACGTCCACTTCGGGAACTGCCGGACCCAGTCTTGCGGGATCCAAAGATCCAGGACCGGAATATGCGGGTCCGGGCGACGCTGACTTTGACGACATGGAGACCTCCGGTCACCGCGCACCCGATCAGACTGCCGGGACGCCCGAACCCTACCGGTCGGGTCCGTCGGACCCCGATTGCCCGGGCAGGTCAGTGGGATGGTCGGCATCGGCTAGCGCGTCCGGTTCGGGTACTGACACCTCGACCACCTGAAGTCCAGCGACCGCCCGACGGGGCGCCCGCTCCCCCGCCGCCCACGCCACCCGGAGCACGTCGCGGGCCTCAGTCGTCCAAGCCGCGTGCAGCCACTCCCGTTGGCGCCCTCCTCTGGGAAGGTCGATCACCGGGACGGCAGCCGCCGGTGTCCCTAGGAGATCGGCCACCGCGTCAACCACCGCGATGACATTGGCCGATGAGGCCGACGGGAGGTCGCAAGCCAGAACGACGACGACCGGAGCGCTGTCGAGGGCCTCCATCGCAGCAAGAAGGCCTCCCAGTGGCCCTTCCCCCGGGGATGAATCGGTGACCCAGTCCAGGCCCACGGAACGGAGGCCGATTGCGTCACCACCCACGGCCGTCACGGAAACGGCCCCGGCAGCCCGGAGGGCGTCAGCGGCCACCACGGCCATCGGCCTTCCGCCGACAGAAAGGAGGGCCTTGTCGCTGCCCATTCGGCGACTGGCGCCGCCGGTCAAGACCGCCCCTGCGAACGGCACCACGGTCACCACCCCTTTCTGGAGGCCACCGCGAACCCGATCAGGAGGGCCCGTCGTCGGGCACCGCGCCCGGCCACGACGGGTCGAGTTGGCGGAGGAACAACTCGCAGCGTTCCGCCTCGTCCTCCTCGCCGATCTCAGTCGCCACCCGGGCCAGGCCGGCCAGGGCACGCAGGAAGCCCCGGTTGGTCGGATGCCTCCACCGCACGTAGCCCGAACCACGCCACCCGCTCTGCCGCAACCGGTCGAGGCCGCGGTGGTAGCCGACCCGATACGCGGCGTAGGACTCCATCGCGTCGCGGCCTAGGTCGCCGAGCCGTGCCCATGCGTCGAGGTGGCGTGGGTAGGCCTCCAAAACGGCGGCCACAGTCGCACGGGGGTTCTGGTTCGAGAGAGCGCCGGCCAACGCTGCGTCAGCCGCAGCATCCTCGGGTCCCAGCACCGTCTCCGGTGGACCAGATCCCGAAAGGGCGACAGGCCGGGACTCGCTCATGGCGCGGAGGGTAGCGCCATCGCACCGCGGCTACGGATGACCGGAGGTGAAGCCGAGCCGTCGCTACTCTCAGCCCATGGCTGGAGCCTCCCTCGTAGACCGCGTGGTGAACGGCTTGCTGGACGGAACACTCATGGATCCGGACCGCCTTCCCGAACTGGTGCACCTACCCACCTGGGCGGAACCGGAGCGCCTGCGGTCCCTGGTCACCATCGGCGCGGCGGTGGCCGTAATTCTGCTGGTCCTGGCCGTGCGTCTGCTTCGACGTCTGGTCGTCAGGGCGGTCGTGATGGTGGCCCTGGCCGCACTGACCATCGGCCTGTGGGACCAGCGGTCGGAACTCAAAAGCTGCGTCGCCACCTGCGACTGCTCGGTCTTCGGACAGGCGGTCGCTATCCCCTTAGACCTCAACCCGCGCTGCTCCTGTGGGCCTTCCCAAGCTTGCTCCCCGAAGAACGACGCTAGGCCTCGGGAACCCGCTCTATCCGCAGGGCGTTGGTAGACCGTGATCGTGCGTCGGTACCAGCTAGGACGCCCACAAGCTCATTGGCCTCGACCTCCCCACGGTCGCGGGCTACGGCAATGGCCGCCGACACCCGGCTGTCCAGGTCGCCCTCCTCGGGTAGGTGGAGTGGGACGGTGCCCCAGCTCAGGGTGAGTTGGCGAACGGCCCGCTCGTCGGCGCTCAGGCCGAGGATGCGCGCGGACGGCCGGAACCGGGCCATGGACCGTACGGTGAACCCGCTACCGGAGATGCACAGGATCGTGCCGATCCCGAGCTCGTCGACCGCCCTGGCCGTGGCTTGGGTCATTGCATCGGTAATGGAGGTGTCCGGGTCGTCAGTGTCGGTCATCCGCATTTCGGATAGCTCCGACATCCAGCCCCGATGATCGAAGGCCTCGTCGGCCCGCTCGGCGATGCGGGCCATGGTGGCTACCACGTTGACCGGATCGATTCCCACGGCCGTCTCCCCCGACAGCATGACGGCACTCGAGCCGTCCCAGACTGCATTGGCCACATCGGAGGCCTCGGCCCGGGTCGGTTCCGGGCTGGACACCATGGTCTCCAGCATCTGGGTGGCCGTGATGGCCGGACGGCCCAAGGCAATGCACTGACGGATGATCTCCTTCTGGAGGATCGGCAACTCCTCGATACTGCATTCGCTGCCTAGGTCGCCGCGAGCCACCATGACGGCCCCGGAGGCCTCGATGATGGCAGGCAGGTCCTCGATTGCTGCCCGGGTCTCTACCTTCGCCACCACGATCGGACCTGCGGGGTGGGGATCGACCGGCACCCGAGCCAGATCGTCAGCTGACCGGACGAACGAGACGGCGATCATGTCAACGTCAAGCTCCACGAAGCGTTCAACGGCCGTGAGGTCCTCTGGCGTGGGAGCCCGCATGGAGAGTCGGTCGGAGGGGATGTGCAGGCCCGGGCTCCCCATCAAGGTTCCGCCGTGGGCCACTCGGGTCGCGAGTCGGTCGCCGTGCAACTCGGCCACCTCGAGGATGACTCGGCCGTCTCCCATGCTGAGACGGTCACCAGGTCGGACGTCAGCCAGCAGGCCCTCATAGTCAATCTCCATGGACGTCGCGTCGCTGGCGCCATTCCCCACCCGTAGGTCGACCACGGAGTCCCCGGCGATGACCACCGGGGACTCGCCGAAGGAGGCCGCCCGGATCTTGGGACCGGGTAGATCGACCAGAATGCCGACGTAGCGCCCCTCGAGGGCGGCAATGCGGCGAATGGTCGCCATCCGTTGGGCCGCCTCGTCGATGGTGTTGTGAGCCAGGCCGAGACGAGCCACGTCCATCCCGGCCCGGATCAGGTCGCGCAGGGTCGCCTCGTCATCGGACGCCGGTCCGATCGTGGCAATGATCTTCGTGCGGCGGGCCATGGACCCACGCTATCGACGAGTCAGTCCCCGTCGCCGTCCGATTCCGGGCCTAAAGACGAGGCGACCCGAGCCAGCAGGCGATCACGTACCGAGTCGCCAGGGGCGCGCGCTGCCGCACCGGCCACCCGCCATCCGTGGCGACTGGAGTACAGCAGTGGGGGTTCACCCAGGCGACCCTCGCCGGAGGTCACCACCCGAACGAAGAAGAGGTCGTGGTCATAGCGCCCAGCAATCCGCTCCTCCACCTCACAGCCCAGCCAGGCGATGGCATCAGGCACCACTATCCAGCCGTCCACCTCCTCGATCAGTTCGGAGGCGACGTAGCGGAACTTGTGGCCCGGGTAGCTGAAGTACTGGCCGGAGTCGATCTGGTCCCCAGCCAGGACGGATACCGCCAGACGGCCCGAACCCACGATCAGGGGATGGGTGTCGTGTTTCGGCGACACCGAGACCAGGAGGACCGGTTCCTCGAACGACACCTGACACACCCAGTGGGAGGTATAGGCACGGATGAGGCCGGCGTGGCTGGCTCCCACCACCTGGACTCCCTTCATCATCTGGCCGAGGCAGCGTTTTAGGTCGCGGTCGATCATCGTGACAGTCTGTCCACCATGCGCACCCCAGGCTCACATCCCTATCTGGACGACACCACCCCCGTGGCCTTCGCCCATCGGGGTGGTGCTGAGGAGCACCCGGAGAACAGCCTCGCCGCCTTCCGCCACGCCGTGTCCCTCGGCTACCGGTACCTAGAGACCGACGTTCATCTGACCGCCGATGGGGCGGTCTTGGCCTTTCACGACGACACCTTGGACCGAGTGACGGACCGGACTGGCCGCATAGCCGACCTCTCGGCGGCCGAGGTGGCCAAGGCTCGCATCGGCGGGAAGGAGCCGATCCCGACCCTGGATGCCCTGTTGGAGGAGTTTCCAGACGCCCGGCTCAACATCGACCCCAAGGGCGACCCGGTTGTCGAGCCTCTTGCCGGAGTCCTCGAGCGCCACGGCGCCCTAGACCGTGTGTGTGTCGGTTCGTTCTCTGATCGGCGGCTACGACGTCTGCGTCGATTGCTGGGCGACCCCCTCTGCACCTCGGCTGGCCCCATAGCTACGGCAACCTTTCGACTGGCCAGCCTTGGCCTGCCGGTACCACGAGGCACCCACGACTGTCTTCAGGTCCCGGTTCGACAGTCAGGCATCCCAGTGGTCGACCACCGGTTCGTCGCGCTAGCCCGCCGACGCGGCCTAAAGGTCCACGTGTGGACCATCGACGAACCCGACGAGATGCATCGCCTGCTCGACCTCGGTGTGGATGGCCTGATGACCGACCGCCCGACGGTGCTACGAGACGTGTTGCGGGAACGCGGTGCGTGGGCAGACTGACTCTATGGACCTCCACGCTCTGCGGACCTTCCTCCACCTCTTCGGCGTAGCCGGCTGGGTGGGCGGCCAGATACTGATGGTCGGCCTTATGCCAGTGCTGCGATCGCTGGGACCCGATGCACCAAAGGCGGCCGCCCAGCGGTTCGCTCGGGTGGCCTGGCCCTGCTTCGCCTTGGCTGTGGTGACCGGCCTGTGGGGCCTCGCCGAGGTCGGTCTCGGCGATCGGGATACCGACTATCTGGTCACCCTGCTTGTGAAGCTGCTCCTCGTCGGCCTATCCGGGGCGTCGGCCGCGCTCCACGCCACAACCCGGTCACCGGCCCTCAGGGGAGCCACTGGAGGCCTCGGCTTCCTTGCCGCTCTCGGCGCCCTGCTAGCGGGCGCCGTCCTCGCCACCTGAGGAGCCGGACCTCGGATACTGGGGCGAGATCCGGGTGTATGAGCCCGGCTAGATCAACCTCTCGGTACTGATCTGGGGATGGCCCTGTGGACGAGTCGGGCCATGTCTGGGGAAATGACTCCTAGGCCGGGGAAAAGCCCATCTGCGCTTGACCCAGGCCACACAGCGGTCCATCCTCATCTCACGCCGGACACGGTGAAGGGGATTCGGAACCGGATGGCACCGATCCACCCGAAGGAACAGGAGCTTCGGCACCTGGACCGGAAGGGGAACGGGACCCTGGGAAAGGCCCCGGAAGCGTGTTCGGGGAGGACCGCAACCACGCTGGCCCTGCCCGCAAGGGAAGGACCAGCAGGTCGGCCACCGGCACGAGGGTGTCGAGGCCGGACGGGACGGCGAGTCGCCTTCGGGCGGCGGACTGGACCGGACGGACGCGACACCCGCCGGTACCGGCAAGTGGGCGTGGAACGACGGAACGGCTCCGAGGAGTTGACCGGTTCGCCGGGAGGCTACTCGGGGCCGTTTCCGCGTTTTCCTGACCACACAGGAATGCCGACCAGCGGACTCCCGCCAGGGCAGCTTCGCTACGGCACGTAGTGACCGGACCAGGCGGCGGCCGAAAGCACCACCAGAGCGATCCCCGACGCCACCGGCACGGCTCCGCCAAGTCGTCGTCGACCAGCCATGGTGGCTACACCGAGCACGATGGGTACACCGTTGAGGCTGTAACGCTCGAGACTGTTCAGGTTGTCGGCCGCCAACGCGACCATTAGGCAGGCCGCGGCGAAAGCCCCATACCGGAGCGGCCAAGTCCGGAATAGGACCACGAGGACGATCAGGAGCGCAGCCACCGCGGCCACATGCAGGCCATCGCCGAGCGCCTCGGGCCCCAAGAGCTCACCGAGGCCCTCCCACAATCGCCGGAAGGGGTCCACCGAGTCGCCCCGCAACTCCCGCTGCACGGTCAGTGGCAGAAATGGTTCGTCGAAGTGGAGCGATGCCCACACCACGTAGGAGGTGACCGCAAGAGGTCCCGCGGCCACCGCTGCCAGACGGCCGGGCAACGCCGACGAGCCCGTCGAGGGTCGCCAGACTGCACATAGGGCGGCAATGGCCAACAGCGCCCCAGTGGGGCGGAGCAGGCCCGCAGCCCCTGCGGCCAGGGCTGCCCCCCACCACCTCTCTCGCCTGAGCAGGAGAAGGCAGCCGACGGCGAGTGCGAGGAACGGCCCCTCGGCGTATGCCCAGGCAAGAACGAAGGCCGGCGGAAACAGAGCGAGAGCCCAGACCGCCCGTCCGGCGAGCCGCCGATCCCCGGTCTCGACGACCACCAGGCGGTGCAACAGGACCATGGCCACCAAGGTCCCGATATTCGACACCGCCACCAGTGCCGCTCCCGGGCCGCCTGGAAGCACCACATCGACCATCCGCCCGAGAAGGACATATCCGGGGAAAAAACGCACGCCTTCTAGCGGCATCCCGTCATAGCCGTGCACAGCCAACGAGCGGTACCAGTCCCCGTCCCACGCCAGAAGACCCCGCTCTAGGGCTCTCGGCATCTCGCTATCGGCCAGCAACCGGGCCACCAACCACCCGGCGGCCACCAGCAAGCGGGCCGTCACCCACGCAGGGACAACGGCCAGGGCATCGGTCGCCCACCTGGAGGGCTCCCAGCGGTGCGTCACGACGTGTCGGTCACGGTTCGAGTCGGAACCGCGACAAATTCGCCGCGTCGTCGAAGCGGTCGGCATCGGCATAGACCACCTTGATCGGCCGACCCAGACGGTCTGCCAGGGCAAGGCGCAGGTCCGGACACTGATGGCCGAAAGTCTCGTAGCCGTCCATCCACGCCAACCAGACGTTTGCCAGCCCGGTCGATCGGATCGCCACGTCATCAGCAACCGCTTCGACGTCCACCGCGGCATTGCGCTTCGCGTAGTCGCGCCAGTCGACCCGCCTTCCGTCGTCAAGCGCCGGATAGGCCAATGTGGTGAAGGAGTCCGCAAGGAGGCGGTGTCCCACCGGTGCCAACTGGTCCGGACAGAACACCACCAGGTCGCCGGACGATCCCCCGGCGATCACTGCGTCGGCAACCTCCCCGACCTGCGTCCGTCCTCGGTCCAGCTCCCGGGCGAGCGAAACGCCGGACAGCAACGCCAACGTCACCAGCCCGGCTAGGCCCACCCTCGCTGGGAGGCGGCTCAGGCCCACCGTGGCAGCCATCAACACCGGCATCAGGGCAAACACTGCGTAGCGTCCTTGGAAGGCTGTCCCGGTGATGAGGCTTGCCGCGGCACCGACCAGCAGGGTGCCCAACCCGAAGCCGACCAAGACCTGCAGCCACCGTTCACCGGCCAATCTGAGGACCGGAGCGCCTCTCCCACCGTCGACGCGAGTAGCGATCCCGAGGGTCACCAACACACTCAGGACCACCACCACGAGCAAGGCCTCCGAGCCGCGGCCGCCACCGAAGGCCTCTAGGGCGAGGGCGGCCACCACGGTGGGCCGCGGTGCCGGCGACCACGGGGTGCCGGTGTGGGACGCCTGGTCGAGGAAGACCGGTAGCCAGGGCACGAAGGCCAAGCACCCGACGCCCACAGCGGCCAGCAGGCGCCATGCCCGACGAGTGTCAATCCCCACCCGACGACCCCACGGGGACGCCGCCGCGACCAGAGCAACTGCCGATGTGGTCACGGCGAACAAGGCCCAGTAGTGGGTCAGCATCAGGCAGGCCACCACCACCGACACGGTGGCCAGGCGCAATGAAGTCGGCCGTTCCCAGGCTCTTACCACCGCCAGATGTCCCACGAGGAGAAGGACCAGGAGCAACTCGTACATCCGGACCTCGGTGGCGTAGCGAATGGCGAATGGATTGGTCGCCACTACCCCAAGGGTGAGCATGGCACCCCAGCGGTCAAGGTGGCGACGCGCCACTGGCCACGCCAGGGCCATGGTGGCCACGCCGAGTACGCCTGAAAAGGCCCGCAGGGCCCGGTCGCCGTCTCCGACCACCTCTGCCCAGACGGCCAAGAGGACGTAGTAGAGGGGCGGATGGCCGTCGTGGCGGAGGGCGTCGATCAGGTTCGACCACCCCTGTGATGCCTCATCGGCCAGCGACGCCGAGATGGCCTCGTCAAGCCACAGCGGTGACGGGGCGACGAACCGGAAGGCCACGCCGAACGCCACCAGTGTCAGCACTACCGCCCACCGGAGGGGCACCGGCGTCCCGCCCCCGTCGACCCCTGCGGGCTTGGCCCTCTCCACGGAGGCCGAGCGTACCGTCGGACCTACGAGCGCTTCGGTACGCTCGCCTCGACCCGTCCAACCCTCCGACTCGTCCCGCCCGGGCACCCGCCACCAATCGAGGCCTTCCTCCACCCATGACCGGCACGACTCCGCCCTCATTGCAGGACTCCCCATCGGGAGCCGAGGACCTCTGCCCTTTGATCATCGGTGCCGGACCCGCTGGACTGACCGCCGCCTACAAGTTCGGTCAGTCCGGAGTCCGGACCACCGTGTTGGAGGCCGACGACGTCGTGGGCGGAATCAGCCGGACCGCTGTGCGAGATGGCTGGAGGTTCGACATCGGCGGTCACCGCTTCTTCACGAAGGTTCGGGCCGTCTCCGACCTGTGGCATGAGATCCTCGACCCCGAGGACTTCCTGCTCCGACCCCGGATGAGCCGGATCTTCTACCGCGGCCGCTTCTACGACTACCCGCTCAAGGCCACCAACGCGCTGCGCAACCTCGGGATTGTCGAATCGGTGCGGTGCGTCCTCTCCTACGCCTGGGTGCGGGTGCGCCCACCGAAGGACCTGACCACGTTCGAAGGCTGGACGGCCAGCCGGTTCGGATGGCGCCTCTATCGAACCTTTTTCAAGACCTACACCGAAAAGCTGTGGGGTGTGCCGGCCGACGAAATCCAGGCCGACTGGGCCGCCCAGCGCATCAAGAACCTGTCGCTCCTCCGGGCCGTCTGGAACTCGCTCACTCCGAGCCGAAACCAGAAGGACGTGACCAGCCTCATCGAGGAGTTCGAGTACCCCCGTTATGGGCCCGGGATGATGTGGGAACGCTGCACCGAACTAGTCGAGGCCCAGGGTTCCGAGGTGCGGTTGTCCCACCCGGTGGGCCGCATCCTCCACGCAGGCGGTCTGGCCTTCGAGGTGGAGGCAGACGGCCCGGACGGCCCAGTGCGCCTACCAGCCAGCCACGTCGTCTCCTCGATGCCGCTGCCCCACCTCATCCAGGCCATGGACCCGCCGGTATCCGACGAGATCCGGGCCGCCGCCGAAGGACTGGGCTTTCGCGACTTTCTCACCGTGGCTCTGGTCGTCCCGCGCGAGGACGGATTCGAGGACAACTGGATCTACATCCACGCCCCCGACGTCCGGGTCGGCCGGGTCCAGAACTTCGGACAGTGGTCCCCACATCTGGTCAAGGACGGACGGACCTGCCTCGGTCTCGAGTACTTCGTCACGGAGGGCGACGACCTGTGGACGGCCGATGACGCTGACCTGGTCGTCCTCGGCACCACCGAGATGGGTCACCTCGGCCTACTGGATCCCGACCGGGTGGAGGCCGGCCACGTGGTGCGGATGCCCAAGGCATACCCGATGTACGACGCCCACTACCAGGCCAACGTCGAGATCCTGCGTGGCTGGCTGGCCACCAACGCCCGCAACGTCTACCCGGTGGGCCGGAACGGCATGCACCGGTACAACAACCAGGACCACTCGATGCTCACGGCCATGTTGACCGTCGAGAACGTGCTGGGCTCCGGCAACCACGATGTCTGGCAGGTCAACGTGGAGGAGGACTACCACGAGGAGATCAGGTGAGGCGGATAGTCCTCCTGGCTGGCGTTGGCCTAGTCGTCCGACTTGCCTATCTGGTCGCTCTCCGGTGGGGCGGCCCGCTCAGCGGTGACGGCGTCTATTACCACGAGGCGGCCAATCTGCTGGCGGACGGCCTCGGCTTCACAGAGCCCTACCGCTACCTCCACGGTGGCGCCCAGGAGGCCCTCTTTCTGGATGACCCAGCTGCACTTGTTCCTACCGCCAACACGACGCTGCCAGTCGGGCACGTGGAACCCACCGCCGGACACCCACCGCTATGGGTGGTCCTCCTCGGTACGGCGTCACTCCTCGGATTCACCTCGACAGGAGCCCACCAGCTGGTTGCCGCGGTGGTCGGAGCACTCGGCGTGGTGGCCGTGGGCTGGGCCGGTCGTCAGGTCGAGCAGGTCACCGGAACGACCGGCGTGGCTGTCACCGCCGCTGCACTGGCCGCCGTTCACGCCGGCTTCTGGCTGAACGACGTGCAGCTCATGTCGGAGACCCTGACGGTCCCCCTGGCCGCCCTGCTGCTGGGCACCGGCCTTCGCTTCGTCCAGCGTCCCGCGATTGACACGGCGTTGCTACTCGGCCTTGTCGGTGGCTTGGCCGCCTTGACCCGGGCCGAGTTGCTGCTGGCTCTCCCTCTTGTCGCCTTTGCCGTACTGCGCGGCCACGGTGAGGCCGGCGGGCCGTCATGGGGACGCCGAGTCGGCCTATTCACCCTGGTCGGTGCCGCCGCGGTGTTGGTCGTCTCACCCTGGGTGGCCCGGAACATGATCGTCTTCGAGGAACCCGTCTTGCTCAGCAACGGCACGGGAATCCTCCTAGCCCAGGCCAACTGCGACGCCACCTTCTACGGCGACAAGCAGGGCTACTGGGAGTACCTCTGCGGCCTCCCCCAACCGCTGGGCGTCGACGACCAGCCGGTCGACGAGTCGCAGCGGGATGTCGCCTACCGCCAACGGGGCCTCGACTACATGACCGACCATCCGGGCCGGCTCGTGGCCCACGTGGTGCCCAAGCGGGTGGGCCGGTACTGGGGTGTCTACGCCCCCATCCAACAACTCCGGGCGGACGTCTTGGTGGAGGAAAGACCTTTCCGAATCTCAGTGCTCGGCTACGCCCAGTTCCTAGTCGTAGTGGCGCTCGCCGCCGTCGGCTGCACCGAGGTGCGACGCCGCGGTGGACCTCTCCTGCTGCTCGCCGCCCTGCCAATCACCGGGACCGTCGTGGCCGCCGCCACCTTCGGTTCCACTCGATACCGCGCCCCGGCCGAGGTGGCCCTCGTCCTTCTGGCCGCCGTAGGCATCGCCGCGCTTGCAGCGCGACTGCGGGGCTCCGACGTCCCGATCCCCAGGCCGGGCACTCCTACACTCGGCTGATGCTCCCGGCCGCCTCCGTCACACTCGACGTAGAGGACCTCCGCCCGAGCCCGGATCTCCCTGAACGCGTCGTGGACGCCACCCACCGGGTGTTGGACCTGTTCGCCGAGTACGACGTCCGGGCGTCGGTGTACGTGGTCGGCGAGCTGGCCCAGCGACGGCCGCAGTTGGTCCGACGCATAGCCGACGAAGGCCACGAGGTTGGCCTGCACGCCTGGGCCCACGTACCGCTGCCAACCCTGGCCCCGGCCGCGTTCGTGGCCGACACCCACCGAGGCCGCTCCCTGCTCCAGGATCTGTCCGGCCAGCCAGTCGAGGGCTACCGGGCTCCCATGATGTCCCTGGTCCCCGAGGCATCGTGGGCCGTGCCCCTGCTCACCGAGATGGGTTTCTCCTACTCGTCCAGCGTCCTGCCCGCTCCCAGCCCGCTGTACGGCTGGCCCGGTCTGCCTCGACGCCCGTTCCGATGGAGGGACGGGCCGGTCGAGTTCCCGTGCCCTCTGGTCCAACTCGGGCCAGTCGGCCTCCCCTACCTCGGGGGAACGTACCTGCGGCTCCTTCCAACCGCAGTGCGCCGCCTCGGCCTCCGGCGGGCCGGCAACGACGAGGCGCTTTGGGCTTACTGCCATCCTTGGGAATTCGACCCCGACGAGGCGTTCCACCCACACGATCACATCGGCATGCTGGCCAGTCGGATCGCCTGGCTCCGGCGCTCCCGGATGGAACGTCAGGTCCGCCGACTCCTGGGCGACCCCGTGGCCCCGCCGCTGGCCTCGGTGGCTTCGGACCTGGAATCCTTGGCGGTCGATCTCGAGGTGGTCGACCCGGCCATCGTGGCCGCCGGTGGTCGGGTCGCACGCTGGGCCGAGGGCCGCCTGCGCGGGCGCTGATCCATGGGAGCCTCCGGTCCTCTCCGTTCCGCGCCACTCCCTACAGCCGTTCGCCGAGTCCTCCCAACCACGTTCCGAGGGCGGCTGCTGGGGATCGTCCTGATCGGCCTCGCCGTCCGTCTGGCCTACGTGTTCCTCGTAGCCAGCGGTAACCCGCTGAGCGGCGATGCCGCTGGCTACCACCTGGCCGCCAACCTGTTCGCCGACGGGTTGGGCTTTCCTGAGCCGCTACGCCACTTCTTTGGTGGGGTCGACGAGGTCGTCCTGGCCGACGGTACGACCCGACTGGTGGAGACGCCGGTCGGCCACCTAGAACGGACCGCCGGCCATCCACCGGTGTGGACCATTCTGATGGGCACCTTCGCCTTCCTGGGCGCGACCACCATCTTCCAGCAACAGGTCGTTTCCGCGCTTCTGGGGCTTCCGGCCGTCGTCCTCATGGGCCTGCTGGGGCGCCGTCTGGGCTCCGAGCGTCTCGGCCTCGTCACCGCAGGGATAACCGCCACCTACGCCTTCGTTTGGATCAATGACGGGCTGATCGTGTCGGAGACGGCAGCCATCGCCGCGGCGGCCGCCACCATGCTGGCCGGTGTCAACTTCTGGCGGTCTCCTACCCGACGTCGGGCCGCCGTCCTCGGTCTGGTCGGGGGCCTTGCCGCCCTCACCCGGGCCGAACTGGTCCTCTTCCTGCCCATGGTTGCCGCAGTGGTCCTCCTCCGGGCGCCCCTGCCCTGGCGGGAGCGGATGATCCGCTACGCGGTGTGCGGCGCCACGGCGCTGGCCCTCTGCTTGCCATGGTTCGTCCGCAACTCGCTGGCCTTCGACGCCCCGGTGTTGTTCTCCAACGGAGCCGGCACGGTCCTCGTGCAGGCAAACTGCGACGACACTTACCACGGTTCGGACCTCGGCTACTGGAGTCTGCGGTGCGGTCAACCCGCCCCGTTCGGGCCGGAAGGCGAGTTGCTCGACGAGTACGAGCGCGACCTAGTCGTCCGGGACCGGGCCACGGCCTACATCTCGGCGAACCGAGGACGACTGGTGTCAGTCGTCGTACCGGCCCGGGTGGGTCGCATGTGGGGCGTCTACGAACCAGTCGAACAGCTACGGCGGGACGTCCACGCCGACCGGCGCTCGTTCTATGTGTCGCTTCTGGGGCTGGCCCAGTTCGCCCTGATCGTGCCGTCCGCCGTTGCCGGAGCGGTCGTGGTGTGGAGACGTCGTGGACCGCTTCTCGTCCTAGTCGCCTGGCTGCCGGTCGCCACACTGACCGCGGCCACCGCCTTTGGCAACACCCGGTACCGCACGGCGGCAGAGACCTCCCTCGTGGTACTGGCCGCTGTGGCTGTCGATGCCCTGACCGCCCGCCAGTGGCCGGACGCCAGACGCTCTTCGGCTCACGGGCCGTCGGCACAGCCTCCGGGAGGATCGTCGTAGCGGGCATCGTCAGTCCACTCCCCCGTCCACCACCCTGGGGCTGGGGGCTCCAGGTCCACCACGTCCTCCAGAGCATCGAGCACCGCCTGGCCCAGCAGCGCCGCACCGCCCGGGCACAGATGCCCATCGTCCTGGCCGTCTCGAACCTTGCGGACCTGCACCTCATTCCCTTCGATACCTTCACGAAACCTCGTAAAGCCATGCCCCGAGCCTTCTTCGGGCACACCAAGCACCGGACCCGTCGCCACGTGGACGACCGACCGGTGGCGGTCGCCCAGGGCGGCGAAGAGTCGGTTCGTCGCCTGTCGGGCCTCTTCGATTCCCTCGTCGGGCGGGGTGGGCGGCATGGACAGCCACACCACTTGGGCACCACCCGCGGCGAGACGGTCGGCCACCTCCTCGAGTCGTCGGGCATACCCCCCGGGGTTGGCCACGACTTCGCCAAGATCCCAGCCGCCGAGCATCACCACCACCAGATCGGGGTCACCGGCGACCGCTTCGGCCAGGTAAACATCGATGCCGGGTCGCAACAGGCCCACGCCGCCGTAGGACCGGGTGTCGACGCTCACGTCGCCGGTGGCCTCCAGGGCCGACCGGATCCCGGGCTCCGCGTCGTAGGCGATGCTGTCGCCGATCACAACCACCCGCACGGGCCCCTCTCCGAAGGCGGAGGCCCCAACGAGGAGTCCGGCCATGCCCAGAACCACCACCACCACCAGCCATCTCGCCAATCGCGAGGAACGCCCTGCCACGCCGCGAGGGTAGGAGGCCTAGGCTCGCGAGCCCATGATGTCTCGTGGCGTCCGACCGGCCGTGGTGCTCTCCGTGGCGGCTCTGGTCCTAGGTGGCTGGATCACCGTGGTCCCGTTCGATCGCCCTCTACCCGGTGGCGCCCCCTTCTCCCTGGAGGCCACCCCTGCCGTCGGCTGTCGGACCCCGCTGCTCGGGATGCTGGGCGACGACCGGCCCGCCGCCGAGGTATTCACCACCCCGAGGCCGAAGATCGGCGACCCCACGGTGATGCGCTCCATCGACTGCACGGCGCGGGCGCGCTTCCGGGTGGCGCTCGGCGGCGTCCTGCTCGTCGCCGGCCTCGTCGGACTGGCCGCCTCCCGCTCTCGCTCGTCCACGACTCCAAGTGGCGAGTCGTCCGTTCCGTGAGCGTGGACGAGCTACTGCCCACCGCGGAACTCCTGAATCTCGTCTTCGGGTTCGATCCACCGATCGGCGTCCGGCACCTGGCCTGGCAGTACCTCGATAACCCCGAGGGGGCGGCCTCGGTGGGCCGGGTACATGCCGGGGAAAGACAGGTCGGCAACTACTCGCTGATCCCCCTCCGCTTCCAAGCACGCTCGGCACCTGAACTCCGCCTCGGCCTTGGTGTCGACCTTGCCACCCACCCTCAGTCCCGGGGCACCAGCGTCTTCCGTCGCACCGTCGAAGACAGCTACCGAGTGGGTGCGGCCGACGGCTTGGACGGGATCCTCGGCGTGGCCAACACCCAGTCGGCGCCCCGAATGGTCGAGACAATGGGCTGGCGTCTGCTGCCCGACTGCCGTGCCCGATTCCTGCTCCCCGGCGGTCGGTCCGGGCCCGCGACAAGCCACCGAGTGGACGCCAGCCTCCTGGAGGGACCGGTGCCCGAGGAGGTGCTCCCCGAGCCCACCCCAGCACCCTGGCACGGCTACGGAACCCGTTGGACAGCAAGCCTGCTGCGCTGGCGGCTAGCCCGTCCCGGAGCCGACTACGTCCTACACGTCCGGGACGACGTGGCCTTCGTGAGCACTCTCACGCGTCAGGGCCCGTTACGAGTCGCCGTGCTCCTCAAGGTCCTCCCCCGAACCCACCTAGGCGGCACCTGGCCCCGGATCTCCACCACCTCGGCGGCCACCACCCTGGCCGTATACCACCGCACACCATTCGTACTCCACTGGGGTGCCTCTCCCCACCTGACTGGCAGCGGGGTGGTCCTCCCCCAGCGAATCATGCCCAGTCCCCTTTCGCTGGTGCTGCATGCCTTCGAGGACGGAGCCACTCCTCGGTTCCACGAGGACGCGATCTCCGTCACGTCCTTCGAGTTCCTTGACTTCGACGCCTACTGAGGGCCGCAGGCTGGAGCCTCGTCCACGCCACCACCCGGGGGTACCGTTCCGATCGTGCGAACCGCAGTGATCATCCCGGCCTTCGACGAGGCCGACGCCCTGCCAATGGTGCTGGCCGATCTGAGAGCACACGTCCCTGACCACGAGGTAGTGGTTGTGGACGACGGATCCACCGACGGCACCCACCGAGCGGCCGCGGAGGCCGGAGCCACCTGCCTGCGCCTCCCATTCAACCTCGGCATCGGAGGAGCACTGCGCCTTGGATTCCGCTACGCCGCAGAGCAGGGGTTCGACCGGGCCTACCAGTTCGACGCCGACGGACAGCACGACGCCTCACAGGTCCCGGCCCTGCTGGCCGGGCTCGACTGCGCCGACATGGTGATTGGAAGCCGCTTCTCGGACGAAAGGGGCTACCGGGTGGGTTGGAGCCGAGGGCTGGCCATGGCGCTGCTTCGCCTCCTCGTCCGGAGGGTCACCGGCCAGTGGTTCACCGACACCTCGTCAGGTTTTCGGGCCTTTCGCCGGCCCGTCCTCGAGTTCTTCGCCACCGAGTATCCGATGGAGTACATGGAGTCGGTCGAGGCGCTGGTGCTGGCCGTCCGGGGTGGCTTCACCGTGCGTGAACTCCCGGTGGTGATGCACGACCGGACCGCCGGAACAGCGTCCAACCGGAACCTGCGACTGGCCTACCACTTCGTGCGCCTCCTAATCGTCCTCGTCGCAGGTCGCCGACCCTCCGATGGTCGGAGTCGACTGGCTGAGGTGGCCCGGTGACCGTCGAGACGCACGTGGTGGTGGCGGTCCTGACCGTGGTCGCCGTAGTTGCCATCGTCAGGATGGTCCGACAGGGCGTCCTGAAGGCCAAGTACACGGTGCTTTGGCTTACGGTGGGCCTCGTCCTGGCCGTGGTGGCCTCGGTCCCCACCGTGCTTGACACCATCGCAGACCGGCTCGGCATCTGGTACCAGCCGACGCTCTTTCTGTTGCTGGCCATTGGATTCCTGCTGCTGGTGGCCATGCACTTCTCCTACGAGTTGTCCCGACTCGAGAAAAGGGTTCGAACCCTTGCCGAGGAACTCGCCCTGCTCCGAGGCCCGGTCATCGAGAACGAACCTCCTGCTGGAACAAACGATCCGGAGGTCGGTACGTCGGAGGATCCGGCGGACTAGGAGCCAGCCAGCCATCCATCGGCCACCAGCCTGGCCTCCAGTTGCTCGGCCAGAAGGTCTGCTCCTACCTCGTGAAAATGCACGCCGTGCTCTTTGCGCAGCGGCACCTCGTGGCCCCCCGGGTCCACGACTGTCTCCCGGTAGGCGCCGTCAGCTCCGCCCAGCACCTTCATGCTGTCGATGACGGTGACACCGGACCCCCACTCTTCGGCCGTGGCCGACCAGACGGCATTCAGGTCCTCGGTCAGGTAGCGGGCCGCTCGCATCCTCGGCGTGGTCCACCAGTACACATGGGCCCCGTCCGCACGCCACCTGGACACCGCATCGTCCGCCCGGAATGCCAGAACCTCCCGCCAGGGGCTGGTTCCCGGCACAAGTTCCTCGCCGTCCACGGCGTAACCCTCGAACTCGTTGGCCCCGATCATCACCACCACCACGTCCGGCCGGACTTCGGCCACCAGACGCTCGTAGTCGGGCACCACGTCGTCCTCCCAGTCCCAGAATGGCACGGTGAAGCCGAAGCCG
>JAZADN010000101.1:0-8338 GCA_036123585.1 Actinomycetota bacterium
GCCTGCGAGCCGACATGGAGGCTGCGTCGGCTGCCCTCGAGTACGAGTCCGCGGCCCGCCTCCGGGACCGCCTGTCCAGCGTGATGCGTGCCCTCGAGAAGCAGCAGATGGTGGCTGCCCGCAACGAGGATCTCGACGTGGTCGGTCTGGCCGGCGATGACCTAGAGACGGCCGCCCAGATCTTCCATGTCCGGCATGGCCGGGTGGTGGGCCGCAAGGGCGTTGTCGTGGAACGAGCCGAGGACCTGGACCGCGCGCAGATGGTGGCCGAGGTAATAGCTGCCCTGTACCGCGACGATCCGCCACGCGGCGTGCCCCGCGAAATCCTTGTGCCCGATGAGCCTGAGGACGAGATGCTGCTGGCCCGCTGGCTATCAGGCGTGCGGGAGGGACCGGTCACCATTCGAGTGCCGAAGCGGGGCGACAAGCGGGCACTGCTGGAGACAGTGACCCGCAACGCCGAGGAGGAGTTCGTCCGACATCGGATGAAGCGGGCATCGGACCACAACACTCGGGCCCGGGCGCTCAACGAATTACGAGAAGCGCTCGCCCTACCCGAGGCGCCACTGCGCATCGAGTGCTACGACATGAGCCACCTACAGGGCACCGACTACGTCGGATCCATGGTCGTCATGGAGGATGGCCTGCCGAAGTCGTCCGACTACCGGCACTTCCGAATCCGGGATGTCGATGGGAACGACGACTACGCGGCAATGGCCGAGGTGTTGGGCCGTCGCCTCGCCGCATATTTAGAAGAGCAGGCCCTGCCGGTCGAGGAACGGCCCGGCCGGTTCGCCTATCCACCGCAGCTGCTACTGGTCGACGGGGGGATCGGCCAACTCGGGGTGGCCGAGCGGGTGGTGGCCGAGATGGGCCTCGCCGGGCGCATCCCCGTGGCCTCACTGGCCAAGCAGTTTGAAGAGGTTTACCGGCCTGGATCGTCCGAGCCGATCCGGTTGCCCCGCGGTTCGGAGGCGCTCTACCTGCTACAGCGGATCCGCGACGAGTCGCACCGCTTCGCCATCTCGTACCACCGCAGGCTGCGGTCGAAGCGGATGACCGGGTCGGTACTGGACGGGATCCCGGGACTCGGTCCGGCCCGGCGCAAGCGCCTGGTGTCAGCCTTCGGAGGGGTGCGGGCGGTGCAGCGGGCGAGCCTCGAGGACCTCATGGCCTTGCCGTGGCTGCCCGATGCGGTGGCCGAGGCGGTCTTCGCGAAGGTCCACAGGGAAGCCCGGGCGGACTGATCAGCGTTTAAGACCACTGGGTGAGTCCCCGACTGGACCGCTCGTCAACCGTTGATGATGCCGGCCACCGCGACTAGGGCGAGTACGAGGCCGACCCCCTGGGTGCGGTTCATCCGCTCACCGAGGACGGTGCGGGCCAGAATCACCGTCGACGCTGGGTACAGCGATCCCAGTACGGCTACCAGGCTGAGCATCCCCCGGTGGACGGCTAGGAGCATGCACAGGTTGCCCGCCATGTCCAGGACGCCGGCTCCGACTATTGCAACGCCGCCTTCCCCTCGGCTGGGTAGCGGTGAATGGCGCATTCGGGCAAGCAGCAGCAGGGCCACGCCGGCCGACAGGATCCGGGCGCTGACAAGCGGCCAAGGCGCGGTGTCCGCTGAAGTGAGGTCCATAAGGACAAAGAAGCCGCCGAAACCCGCTCCGGCCACAAGGCATTCCAGGAGCAAGTCAGGGGCGACCGGTCCGATGGCGGCCGTACCGGACGAATCCTCGGGGGCCCGTGACACCAGAAAGATGGCCAACATGCCGACGACTACTCCGGCGAGTTGGAGGGCAGTGAGGCGTTCGCCGAACCCGATACCCCACAGGACCGGAAGTGCTGCGTTGGTCACCGCTGTCACCGGAGCCACGACGGCCATCGGGCCTCGCCCAAGGGCATGGTAGAGACAGCCGATTCCCACCAGGCCGAAGGCGCCAGCACCCAAGCCGTACACAAGGTCCTCGAGGGTGGCCTCATCGGCCATGAACGGTGCGGCGGCAAGGATCAAGCCAAGGCCGACAACGTGGGACACGGCGACCACTACCAGAACGTGGTTGCGACGGGACGCCCCACCCCCGAGGAAGTCTCCGGCGCCGAACAGCAGTGAAGACAGGAGGGCGAGCGCCGCGGCCATCCGGGGAGACTAGGGGTTGACGCGCGAGGCTCCCGGAGTGGATGCGGTGCTCCGCGGTCAGGGCGAGGGAGACGGAGGTGAGCAAGTCGCCTGGGAGCGACATGCTTCCTGGTGGCAGAACGGCTTCACGGGCGGGGTTGACCCAGAGTACGAAGAGCAGATCCTCCCGCTGGCCGAGGGTCTACTTGCCGGATACGAGCGAGTCCTCGACGTCGGCTGTGGTGAGGGACAGGTTGCCCGCCGCCTCGCGACGGCGGGATGTTCCGTGGTCGGTATCGACCCGACCAGCGCCCAGACCTCCGAGGCGGTCCGCCGGGGAGGTGGTCCCGTTTACGCCCGGGCTGCGGCTGAAGGCCTTTCGTTCGCTGACGGCACCTTTGACGCAGTGGTGGCCTGTCTCGTCTTCGAGCACATCGAGGGCGTCGACGAGGCTGTCGCCGAAGTGGCCCGGGTCCTGGTAGACGGCGGTCGGTTCGCCTTCTTTCTGAACCATCCGCTGCTCCAGACCCCCGGCAGCGGGTGGGTCGACGACCACCTGGTGGACCCGCCGGAACAGTACTGGCGGATCGGTCCGTACCTCACCGAGTCGATCGAGAATGAGGAGGTCGACAGGGGCATCTACCTGCCGTTCGTGCACCGTCCGGTGAGTCGGTACGTGAACGCCATGGCGGACCACGGACTGGCCCTGCGACGCATGCACGAGCCACGTCCGGCCGACGGCTTCCTAGACCGGGCAACGGCCTATCCGGACGCGGCGACGGTGCCACGACTTCTCGTCCTGGTCGCCGAGCGCGAACCACGGCAGCCTGCCTGATCGGTCCGTCTAGCATCGGCGCATGAGCGACCTCCTGGTTATCTCCGGGCTGTCGGGTGCCGGTAGGAGCGAGTTTGCCAAGGACCTAGAGGATCTCGGTTGGTTCGTCATCGATCGACTGCCAGCCGACCTGGCGGCCAAGGTGGCCGATCTGGCCGTGGGACCGACGGTGCCGTGGGACCGCGTTGCCTTCGCTCTTCCGGCCGACGTGGTGGGCGGCGAGACGCTGCGGGCGGTCGACGAGCTACGGGAGATGGGCGAGCGGCTTCGCGTCGTCTTCCTGGACTGTTCCACCGAAGCACTGGTACGCCGCTACGAGTCGAGTCGTCGGCCGCATCCGTCACAGGCCGACACGGGCCTGTCCGACGCCATCGAGGCCGAGAGAGAACGTATGGAACCCGTGAAGGCGATTGCCGATCTGGTTCTCGACACCTCTGACCTCAGCGTCCACGACCTACGTGACCGTGTAGGAGGCCTGTACGGCCAAGCTGATGACCGACCCATGCGGACAACCATCACATCGTTTGGCTACAAGCACGGCCTGCCTCGCGACGTTGACCTGGTCTTCGATTGCCGTTTCCTACCCAACCCACACTGGATCCCCGAGTTGCGGCCACTGAGCGGGATGGACGGCCCGGTACGCGAGCACGTGTTGAGCCACGAGGTCACCCAGGAGTTTCTCGACCACCTGGAGGACCTACTGGCCATGCTGATGCCGGCCTACGTGGCAGAGGGTAAGTCCTACCTGTCGGTGGCCCTTGGCTGTACCGGCGGGCGGCACCGGTCGGTGGCCGTGGCCGAGACAGTTGCCGAAATGCTTCGCGGGCGCGGCTTTGACCCCGTAGTGGCGCACCGCGACATCGACCGGTGACCTCGGCGGAAGGGGTCGGCCCATTCGATTCTTCTGCGGGAGGCACGATCGGCGCTCCCCGAGTCTGCGCTCTGGGTGGCGGCCACGGACTGGCTACCACCCTGCGGGCCATGCGGACCTACGCCGGCGAGGTCACTGCTGTGGTGTCGGTGGCCGACGACGGTGGGTCCAGCGGACGGATCCGGCAGGCCATCGGCGGTCCGGCGCCGGGTGACCTGCGGCGCTGCTTCGAGGCCCTCGGCGATGCCTCGATGCTGACCGCAGAGATGGGGTGGCGGTTCGGGGGAGGGGAACTGGCCGGTCATGCGCTCGGCAACCTGCTCATCGCCGGCCTGGTGGCCGCCGCCGACGATGTGGTGACCGCCCTCGACGAGGTGGGACGGATGGTGGGCAGTGCCGGGCGGGTGCTTCCGGCCACGTCGGTCCCGGTGGACCTGGTGGCCGATACTGGCGACTGGGAGGTGGAGGGCCAGGTGGCCGTCCACCGAGCGGAGGGCGTGGTGGGTGTGCGCCTGGTGCCCGAGAACGCCCCGGCCCCGTTGGAAACGGTTGGAGCCATCCGCCGAGCCGACCAGGTGGTCCTCGGCCCGGGTTCGTTCCTCACCAGCGTTCTGGCCGCCACACTGGCTGTCGACGTTCGATCGGCACTGCGGGAGAGGTCGGGGCCGTTGGTCCTCGTGGGCAATCTGGTGGCCGACCGCGAGGGTCCGGCCGATCTGGCCGACCACGTCCGACTGCTGGCCGAGCACGGGCTGGAGCCCGACGTGCTCCTGGTCGACGACGGGCTGGGACGCCCGACGCCCGCCGGCCTGCCCGGAGGAGGACGCGTTGTCACCATGCCGGTAGCGAGCCAGGACGGCCGAACTCACGACCCGGTCCGGCTCGGCCGAGCCTTGGCCGACCTACTCGAGGTCTGATCGACCGGTCATGTCCGAGATCCGAAGTTGTGACAGTTTTCAATCGACGATCGCGTGGTCGCTCCGCTGCAATCGGCTAGGAATATCAGGTCCGGTGTCGTCCGTGGGCGCCCGCCGGGAACATGCGCATCATCGAGCGGCGCCATGCCGCAGGAGGCACCACGTCCCATGACCGTCCGAGTGGGCATCAACGGATTCGGCCGAATTGGCCGCAACTTCTTCCGGGCCGCCATGGCTCAGGGAGCCGACCTGGAATTCGTCGCCGTGAACGACCTGGGGTCGATCGACACCATGGCCTTCCTGCTGGGTAATGACTCAGTCCACGGTCGACTCGACGCCAGGATCCGGACCGCCCGTGACGGCATCGTCGTCGACGGCCAAAAGATCAAGGTCCTGTCTGAGCGCGATCCGGGCAATCTGCCTTGGGGAGACCTCGGAGTCGACGTCGTCGTCGAGTCCACCGGATTCTTCACAGGACGGGACAAGGCTGCCCTACACCTCATGGGTGGTGCCAAGAAGGTCATCATCTCGGCTCCATCTGGCGACTGCGATGCCACGTTCGTGGTCGGCGTGAACGACGACGACTACGACCCGGCCAAGCACCACGTCATCTCGAACGCCTCCTGCACCACGAACTGCTTCGTGCCGATGATCAAGGTCCTCGACGACGCCTTCGGTGTGGAGCAGGGCTTCATGACCACCACGCACGCCTACACGGGCGACCAGAGCCTCGTCGACGGCCCCCACAGCGACCTCCGTCGGGCCCGCGGCGCCGCGGTGAACATCGTCCCCACCTCAACCGGCGCAGCCCGGGCCACCAGTCTGGTCATGCCAAAGATGAAGGGGAGACTGGACGGCATCTCGCTACGGGTCCCGATCCCCGACGGCTCGATCACTGACTTCGTGGGCACCCTCAAGAAGGAGGCCACCGTGGAGAAGGTCAACGCGGCGTACGCTGCAGCGGCCCGAAAGGGCACCCTGTCGAAGGTCCTGGACTACAGCGAGGACCCGCTGGTTTCAGCCGACATCGTCGGCCGCTCGGCTTCGTGCACCATTGACGCTGGCCTGACCATGGCCGTCGGCAAGATGGTCAAGGTCTGCGGCTGGTATGACAACGAAATGGGCTACTCGACGCGCCTGGTCGACCTCGCCAGGATCGTCGGCACCCGCCGAACCAAGAAGGCAGGGGCGAAGAAGGGGCGCAAGTAGCACTCGAACTACCTCGAGGCGGCTGAGCGATGGACCTCCCCCGGCTAGAGGACCTTGGCGACCTGTCTGGTCGCAGGGTTTTGGTGCGCTGCGACTTCAACGTTCCGCTCACAGACGGACAGATCGCCGACGATCTCCGCATCCGGGCCGCGCTGCCCACGCTCCGGTACCTACTCGATGCTGGCGCCATCGTCACCGCCTGCTCGCACCTGGGACGACCGAAGGGAATGCCGGACCCGGAGTACTCGATGGAGCCGATTCGGCAGCGCCTGGCCGAGTTGACGCCCGGCGTCGAGATACTGGAAAACCTGCGATTCGACCCTGGTGAGACGTCTGACGCCCCGGACTTCGTGGAGCGCCTTGTCGACGGCCAGGAGGCCTACGTCAATGACGCCTTCGGAGCTTCGCATCGGGCACACGCCTCGGTAGTCGGCCCGCCCCGACACCTGCCGTCGGCAGCCGGACGCCTGCTCGCCCGAGAGGTCGAGGTCCTCGGCGGCCTACGTACTTCGGCGAAGCGCCCGTTCGTGGGGATCATGGGCGGGGCCAAAGTCAGCGACAAACTCGGCGTGATTGACGCCTTGCTTGAGGTGGTCGACGAGTTGATCGTCGGAGGCGGGATGTGCTTCACATTTCTGGCCGCCCGTGGAGCCAACGTCGGCTCATCGCTACTGGAGGAGGACATGGTCGAGGCCTGCGCTCGCCTGCTGGAATCGGGCGCGCCGATCCGCCTGCCCCTCGATATCACGGCCCTCGGGCCCGGCGGAACGATCGGTAACCCGTCGGCCGGCGGCGAAGTCCGCCAGGTTGGCACATCGATGCCCGACGGGTGGATGGGCCTCGACATCGGCCCCGGTACAGCGGTCGACTTCTGCGACCTGATCGCGGAAGCCCGAACTGTGCTGTGGAACGGACCGATGGGCGTCTTTGAGGACGAGCGGTTCGCTGCCGGGACCCGCACGGTCGCTGAGGCCGTGGCCGAGTGCCGGGGCTTTACTGTGGTCGGCGGTGGTGACAGTGCGGCGGCGGCTCGCCAGTTCGGCGTGGACGACCGCATGGACCATGTGTCGACCGGCGGGGGAGCGGTACTGGAACTGATAGAGCAGGGAGATCTACCCGGCCTGGCTGCCCTGCGCGGCGCCTGAGTCGAAACGCCAAACGAAGTCGAGAGGGAGAGGAACGCACCGTGTCGGACCGCAAGCCACTGATTAGCGGTAACTGGAAGATGCACCACAACCACTTCGAGGCCATCCAGGCCGTTCAGAAGTTGTCCTACGTGCTTTCGACCAATGACCTTGCCGCGGTCGACGTGTCGGTCCATCCGCCATTCACCGACCTACGTTCGGTTCAGACAGTCATCGAATCCGACGAGATCGGGATCGCCCTGGGAGCCCAGGATTGCCACTGGGAAGACAGGGGCGCGTTCACCGGTGAAGTGGCCCCTCCGATGCTGGCCAAGTTGAACGTCTCGCTGGTCATCGTCGGACACTCGGAGCGCCGCGAACTGTTCGGCGAGACCGACGAGGACGTCAACCGTAAGGTCAAGGCAGTCGTTGCCGCCGGGATGACACCGATCATGTGCTGCGGGGAGACTCTCGACGAACGCGAAGCCAATGAGGAACTGACCAAGGTCGAACGTCAAGTATTGGCCGGCCTAGACGGCCTGAAGAAGGAGCAGGTGGCCGGCCTTGTGGTGGCCTATGAGCCGATCTGGGCTATTGGGACCGGGAGGACTGCGACGCCGGAGGATGCGCAAGAGATGTGCGCCGCGGTGAGGTCCACGATCCGTGGGAAGTGGGGTGCCGAAGCGGCCGAAGGGGTGCGGGTGCAGTACGGCGGGTCGGTCAAGCCGGTCAACGCTCCCGACCTGATGGTCCAGGCCGACATCGACGGTGCGCTGGTCGGCGGGGCGTCCTTGGATCCTGACGAGTTCGCCCGGATCGTGGCCTACCGACTGGTGGGGTGAGCCCGCCGGTAGCCTTCCCACCATGTTCGTGCTGGTCGCCATTCTTCAGGCACTGTCGGGGCTCGGCCTCATCTTTCTCGTGCTACTGCACAGCGGGAAGGGCGGCGGTCTCTCGGACATGTTCGGTGGGGGCATCGGTGCCCAGACCGCCGGATCGACCGTGGTGGAACAGAACTTGGATCGGATCACCGTAATGACGGCCCTGGTCTTCGCCTTCACCACTATCGCCCTCGGCCTGCTCTTCTAGTCGGCTGAACGGTCCGTCCACCCTGCGGTGGAGGGACGGCCCGGCGGTACCCTGACCGCCGATCCGGGCTTCTCCGGAGTCACGTCGGAGTGGCGGAATTGGCAGACGCGCCAGCTTGAGGGGCTGGTGCCCGCAAGGGCGTGGGGGTTCAAGTCCCCCCTCCGACACCAC
>JAZADN010000102.1:0-5323 GCA_036123585.1 Actinomycetota bacterium
TGGTAGTGACCGGCGCCGGGGGCGTCGCCATTGCACGCCTTGTGTTTCACACGGGGGGCGGGGGCGGCTCGGCCCCCCCCCGCGCCGAGGCCGACGGCGAGGACCGGTCGCCCCACGGCCCACCGGATGGCCCGCACGCCCATAAGTCGGTCCCTCACCGGTCGTCCGGCTCCCCAGCCGCCAGCCATAGACCCCGGTACGAGAGGGCACGCACCTTCCGAAGGAGGCGCCGGGCCACCGCGTTCACCGGGATCGCGACGAGCCGCGTCGGATCTCGCCGAACCGACGAAGCCAGTCGGGAGACGACTTGCCGGACGTCACCCCCCATGAGGCTGGCGTAGCCGACGTGGGCGTCGAGGCCGGCCCGACACCGTCGGAGGAAGGCAGGGCCGAACTCCTCGGAGAGAATGACCTCGTCGAACAGGACTTCCGTATTGGCGGCCAGCCGGTCCAACTGTCGGTGGGCCTGGCCGCCGTGTGTCCGGTAGCCGACGAGGATCGCCGGCTCGACGGCCAGCGCCCCGAGCTGGCGGAGTCGGACCATGAACTCAAGGTCCTCGCAGATCGACACCCGGTCGTCGAAGAGGCCGACCTGCTGGATGGCCGTCCGACGGACCAGCCCAGAAGAAGCCAGGCACAACCCGCTGCCCACCATGGCCAGCCACCGCCGGAGAGCCCGCTCCGGTCGACGGAACGAAACCACCCCGGTTACCCGGCGGGATTCGCTGTCGAACTGTGCGTAGCCGGTGATGCTGGCCACCGCCCCCGTCCGTTCCAGCCGGTCCACCTGCCGGGAGAGCTTGTCCGGATGCCAGAGGTCGTCCGCATCGAGGAGGGCGACCAGGTCGCCGGTGGCCATCTCCAACCCCGCGTTCCTGGCCGCCGACACCCCGGCGTTGGCCTGGGCGACCACTCGCACGGTGCATCGGGACCGCTCGCCGAATCCCGCGACCACGACGGGGCCGTCGTCCGTCGACCCGTCATCGACGACGATGCACTCGTGGATGGGATAGGTCTGCGCGTCCACCGAGGCCAGCGTCTCCCCGATCCAGGGACCCGCCTGGTACATCGGCACCACGACGCTCACCGTCGGCCCGGGAGGCGCCACACCGGTCACGGCGTCTCCCTGAGAGCCGTGACCATCGAGGTCACCGAGACGCCCGCCATGACCCCGAATCCGACCACCCGCATCCATGAGGCGCCGATACTCCCGTGCTCCGGCACGATCAGGAGGTCGCCCACCAGGAGGATCGCCGAACCGAGGAGCGCCGGCAGGGGGAGGCGGCGAAACCTCGCTAGGCCGGTCAGGACGGCGATGGACAGGAAGTGGACTCCGATGAGGGCCTCGCCGAGCGCCAGGACAGGAAGTGCCTCCCCGACCCCGGTGAAGCCGTCGCCCACCACGGGCAGGACCACCGCCCCACCCACGAAGCCGATGGCCAGCATCACCAGTCCGTAGCCCACGCCGAGCCGGACCAGAAGTCGCCCGAGCGATGAGACCGGGATCTCGCCACCGGCGATCCGGTTGACCAGGATCTGCGTGGCCGGGAGGAGAAGGAGCCGAGGGAGTTCCGCTGTGGTGGCAGCCACCGAGAAGACCCCCAAAGTCGCCGAGGTGGTCACGAGACCAATGACCAGCCGATCGGCCCGGAAGGCCAGGGTCTGTCCGAAGGAGTTCCCGAGGACCGGAAGGCCGTTGCGGACGATGATCCGCCAGGTCGGCGGGGAGAACCGGACCCGCCCGGTCCGCCGCCCCACCACCATCGCCAGGTAGACACCGCCCACCGCGTACCCGAGCGCCGTCAGCCCGACCACCAGATCCACGCTGAGTCGGCCGGTGGCTGCCAGGGCCACGACGGGGACCACCGGGAGGACCCCGATCAACAGGTCCCGGAGTCCGGTCTCCAGCGTCCGTCGGAGAGCGAACGAGGCGTCCACCAGCATGTGGGCCAGGAACATGGCCACCCCGAGGCCCGTGCCGGCCAGATAGGTGGTCAAGGTCAGGTCCACGGCCAGAGAGCCGACGATCGCCAAGGTGGCGCCGACCAGCACCGCCTGGACGACGGCCAGCACCGCAGTGAGGCCCAGGTAGTCCTCGACCGCCACCCCCGACCGCCGGAGGATCTGGATCCGCCCACTGACGTTGGCGCCGAGGCCAACGAACTCGCTGCCCAGCATGGCTACCGTCAGGACGAGGACGATCTCGCCACGGCCGCTCGGCCCGAGGTGCCGGGCACTAACCACGGCCACCAGCAGCGAACAGCCGGCCGACACGAGACGCGCCGTCGCCACGACCAGCGACTCACCGCGCCCACGACCGAGGAAGGCCTCGAGGCGGTCGCGCGACGATAACCGACCGGTGCTCACGATGCCCGACGACCGACGGCCACCCACCAGGGAGGCCCGTCGGAGAACTCGACGTCGGCGAGGCCCGCCTGCTCGAGGAGGTCACGCACCTCCTGACGGCTATACCGCTTCTCGAGGCGGGTCCCGAAGCGGTCCAGCGCGTCGTTCCGCATCACGGCGAAGCTCCGATTTCGGTATTGGAACAGCGGAAGCCGCGACGGATCCCGGCCGAGTCGGTCAACCAGGCGAGCCAACCGGGCGAGTGGCCAGTAGACAGCGATAGCCAGCACATCGGCCACCAGGTGCCGGGGGTGGCGCGGCAGGCGTGAAATCACAACCCGGACAGCAGTCACCAAGCGAAGCAGCAATCGGCGGGCGAATCCTGCGCCCTCAAGGTCGTAGTAGAGGTAGACGAGGAACGGCGCACCTGGCCGGAGCTTCCGGATGCAGGACCGGAGTGCTTCGGCAGTGTCCGGGACATGGTGCAGAACGCCGAGCGAGTAGCCGAAGTCGCAGGTCCCGTCGCCTACGCCGAACGAGCTCAGATCTTCATGGTGGAACGAGACGTTCTGGTATCCCCGGAGGACCTGCCGGGCAATGTCCAGCGCCTCTCTGCTCGCATCTACGCAGTGCAGGTGCCCAACTCGTGGCGCGAAGAAGGCTGCCCAACGCCCCGAGCCACAGCCGGCATCAAAGCCGATCGGATCTGGGGGAAGTTCATCCCACGGGAAGACCGCAACGTAGTCTTCGAACATCGACTGAAGTTCCATTGGATCGAGGTCGGCGTTGGTGAACCGGGCCCATTCCTGGCCAAACGCCTCAACCACCTTCAAATCGACGTTTCGGAGCGGCCTCTCACCCATCGGGGGCACTCTCCCGCGAATCGACCACGACCCGATCCTGCGGCCTCACTCAGGAACCTCGAATTTCCGTCGCTCGCTTGTTTCTGCCGATCACCTCGAAGAAGTCCGCGACCTCGCTGCGATGGGGGCCGAGTGGATCCACCAGGTGGACTGCTTCATAGCGGTCCACCGCCTCGTCTAGGTAACCGGGTCGCGAGACCAGGGCAGCTGCTCGCCGGGCCGTCTCGAGGGCCAGCGCCGGGTCGCCGGGCCGGAGTTCGACGGCACGGAGACTCGAACGGTACGCCGCTTCCAGTGCACCACCCGCCTGCTGCACCCTCGCCAATCGACTCCAGAGCAGTCCGTCGGATGGAAGCTCGTCGATGGCATACAAGAGATGGCGCTCTGCCTTAGCGGCCTCACCCCGCGCGATCGAGATCATGGCCTGATGGTGGGCACGGTCCGCCCTGACGGGAGCGAGGAGAGGACCCGCTAACACGACCAGGATCACGGTGCCGATCGGCACCATGACGCCCATCCGGAGTTTCCAGGGCCGATCGGACCATCGGTCAACCAGTCGCATCCACTTGCCGTTTCCCTCCTCTCGCCCGGACCCGAGAGCGAAAAGCGACCCGATCAGGATTCCATGGAGGATGCCGAGCGATGGGAGGTCCACGGACACTGCCGACTGCAGGTGAAAAGCCGTCCAGGCGGCTCCAAGGCCTGCCACGAGATACCGGCCGTCCTCGGAGCAGGACCGCCACGCCCTCAGAGCTAGAACGATCACCGACAGGGCAAGCAACAGGTACGCGACACTGACGAGGATCCCTCCACCGGCCAACAACCCGAGGGGCACGCTGTGTGCCGAGTCGGTTAGGTGCGTAGGAGAAATAGAGGCATGGCCTGCGTCCCTCAACTCAGCAAAGCGCGTGCTGAATGTCTCCAACCCGAGCCCAGTCAGGGGACTGTCTGCGAAGATCCTGAGGGCGACTCGCCAGAATGCCCAGCGTTCCCCGAGCGCCGTCGAGAACCGTGACCAGATGAACCCGGACCCCCAGACCATCCCGACGACTCCGAAACCAACCACCGGCACTACGTAGTAAGCCATGGACCGCCGGCCAGACTTCTGCGGCACATGCAACGTTGGCGCACCATCGGCCGTCCCCGCGACCGCCTCCAGTGGACGGAACGAGTTCCTGGAGATGAGGAGCGCGTAGACCACCGACAGGCCGACTAGCCCTGCGAGACCCAGTCGGCCGGCCATGATCGGGACAACAAGTAAAAGGACGGCCGACGCAAGCGAACCGATCCATTTCGACAACTCAGTCAACCGTCGGTCCTGGAGCCGCGCCAGAAGAACCAGGGCTGTCGCGAAGAGGGCCAGTTGCCCCTGCAGCGAGCCAAGATGCCCGATGCACCAGAGGCACGACATCAGGACCGCTCCACTGATCCCTCTAACCAGTGCTCGGCCCTCGCCGCCTCGGAGCGCAACGGCACAGGCCAGTGGTGCGACGATCGCCAGATAGCCCGACGTGAAGTTCGGATTCCCGAATGTCGACATCACATCGATCCCGAAGGACATCGACGTGGCCCAGTCGAATGGATCCCGATCGACCGCCTGGAGGACCGCATAGCCGAGGACCGGGATAGAGCCAACCATCGCCACCCCTGGCACAGACCAAGGCAGCCGATCTCGGAATAATCGTCCCGTCGCGAAGGCAATGAAGCACACCGCCAGATAGGTCACTGCACCGGACCACCGCACGCCCGCACCCGTCCAGGCTCTAGCTGAGTGGGGCGATGTCATCGCCGACATCATCACCGCGATCGCAAGGAGAACAAGTGCGCCCTCAGAGGTCCACCTCCAGGACCAGCGCCACGCCATTCCGCGGGCGCCGAATGCCAACACCCACCAGACCACGAGAAGGACGGAAATCCCCCAGACGAGTACCAACTTCGGGCTCGTGAAGACGCTGTAGGTAGAACGGTGGAATGCCCCAGGTACGACGGCAAGCGGAGCCAGGCAGAGCGCACGACCCACCCTGTCCCAACTCGGCAGAGCGCGATGTGTTCCGCCGGTTCGGGCAACGTCCACCCGCCGAATCTATCGGGTCGCCTATCGCCAACTCGGCGCA
>JAZADN010000103.1:0-8492 GCA_036123585.1 Actinomycetota bacterium
GGCGGGGCGGGCGACTTCATTGATTCTGGCGGTCCGTTCCGCGATGGCCGGACTCCGGTGAACGTGTCTGGCGGTCTTATCTCCAAGGGACACCCGATCGGGGCCACCGGCGTTGCCAACGTCTACGAGGTGACTACCCATCTGCGAGGTGAAGCTGGCGATCGTCAGGTCGAGGGCGCCCGGGTAGGTCTGGCCCACGTCATTGGCCTGGGATCGGCCTGCGGAATCCACATCCTGGAGAAAGCGGCGTAACGGGCCACTGGTAGTTGGCTCATAGCGCTGGGGCCGGGGAACCCGGCCTGACCTTGAACGACTCGACAATTCCTAGTTGTGGTGCGCCACCTGATACCAGCATCAACCTTCGGAGGATTTCGAAATGACCCGTATCGGATACCAGATCCCCAACTTCACCTACCCGGAGATCCCTGAGACGGCGATCTTCGACTCCGTCGTTGCCCAGGCTAGGGCTGCCGAGTCCGCAGGCTTCGACCGAGTCTTTGTCATGGACCACTTCTACCAACTGCCGGGAATCGGAGCTCCCGAGGAGCCGATGTTCGAGTGCTACTCCGTCCTTTCGGCACTGGCTCAGCACACTGAGAAGGTCGGCCTGGCCGCGTTGGTGACCGGCAACACCTACCGGCATCCGTCTCTTTTGGCCAAGGCGGTGACCGCGCTTGATCACGTCTCGTCGGGCCGGGCGACCTTGGGTATCGGGGCAGGTTGGTTCCAGTTGGAACACGACTCCCTGGGCTTCGAGTTCGGGACGTTTACCGATCGCTTCGAGAAGCTCGAAGAGTCGTTGAGAATCGTCGTCCCGATGCTCCGGGGGGAGACCGTGAGCCTTGCCGGGAAGCACTATCAGGTGTCCGAGGCGGTCAACTCGCCACCTCCCATCTCCCGTATTCCCATCATGATCGGTGGCAACGGCGAGAAGAAGACGCTGCGAATGGTGGCCCAGTATGCGGACGAGTCCAACCTGGCGTCTGGCTCGATCTCCGAGATTCCGAGGAAGCTTGAGGTTCTCGAGGAGCACTGCGAACGTCTGGGGCGCGACCGATCGGAGATCGTGGTCACGAAGCTGCAGATGGTCTGCGTCGCGCCGACAATGGAAGAGGCTGAGACGGACCTGCGAGAGGTTGCAGCGGCGAAGGGATGGTCCGAAGAGGTCACCGAGATGGCCAAGATGATCCTAATCTTCGGCGATGCGGACACCGTCGGGGAGAAGCTTCAGGCCTGTATGGACACCGGCATTGATGGGATGACGATCAACCTTGCCGCCAACGGCCACAAACTTGAGCGGATCGGCCTTCTCGGAGAGATTGCTCTGGCCGCGACCTCCTGAGCAACACCCCTTCAGGGAGGGGACCGAACCGGCGGCCCATCCGACGGTCCCGTCTTGGAGTGGAGCATCGGCGGCTGCCCCGGTCAGGTCAATTCTGTCTCCAAATCCGCTGGAGTGCCGACCGGAGCCCGGCAGGCGAAATCTCGGCAAACCCATGCCCAGTTGCCCTCGCGGCCTTCCCACAGTGGCCCGCCGAACGGCTCGCCCCACGCCAGTACGGCGTTCGGTCGCCATGCCCGGGCCGCAGTAGCCACCAGATCGGGTCGGTCTCCGGTCACCACTACCTCGGTGATCCCCGAGTGCCACAGGTCTACCGCACCTAGTAGGTGCCCGAAGGCCGTTGGGTGGCCGTCCACCGTGTCGCCCAGCAGGTGCAGCACCCCTTCGGCGGCATCGTTGTAGCGGGCGTCGCCCACCAGGGCTCCGAGGCGCAGTAGGGCCACCGCGGCGAGGCTGTTGGCAGACGGGTGGGCGTTATCGAGAAGGTCTTTGGGGCGTCGCACCAAGGCCTCGGCATCGTGACCGGTGGTATGGAAGCCGCCCCGTTCGGCATCCATGAACCATCCCAGCAGTGCGTCGGCTGTCGAAACTGCTAACTCCGTCCAGCGTGCCTCTCCGGATGCTTCGCCGAGGCGGGTTAGTCCGTCGATCATCGCCGCGTGGTCCGCTGCGAAGCCGAGGGTGTGGGCCCCGGCGTCGGCCTGCCACGACCGTAGCCACCGGCCGTCCTGGCGTCGAAGGTTTCGGGTCAGGAAGTCGCCGTTGGCCCGTGCGGCGTCCAGCCAGTCCTCCCGTCCGAAAGCCATGGCCGCCTCGGACAGTGTGGCCAGCATCAGTCCGTTCCACTCGGTTAGGACCTTGTCGTCCAATCCGGGACGAATTCGCTGCTCCCGCCGGGCGAACAGGGCGGCCCGGGCCCGCTCGATTGTTTCGGGGCGCTCGAGGTCACCGCGGATAGGGCGGTGGAGGATGTTGGAGCCTTCGAAGTTCCCAGCCTCGGTCACCCCGTACCACTCGAGAACTGCCTCGACGGACATTCCATCGTCTTCGTGGCCGAGGTCGGCGCATGCCTCGCGGACCTGGTCGGGCGTCCACACGTAGAAGGTCCCCTCGGCCCCCTCCGAGTCGGCGTCCTCGGCCGAAAAGAAGCCGCCATCGGGGTGGCGTAGGTCCCGGAGTACGTACTCGATGGTTTCGGTGGCCACCAGTTGCCAGTGTCGGTGGCCCAAGACCCGCCAGCCGTGTAGGTAGACACGGGCCAGAAGGGCGTTGTCGTACAACATCTTCTCGAAGTGGGGGACTAGCCACGACTGGTCCACTGAGTAGCGGGCGAACCCGCCGCCCAGATGGTCGTAGATGCCACCCGACGCCATGGCGTCCAGCGTCGTGGTGACCACCTCTATCGCCCGGCTACGTCGCGAATTCTCGGGACTGGAGTTCGCCCCGGTCGTGGTGAGGTGGCGGAGTAGCGCTTCGAGGTTCATGGCCTGCGGAAACTTCGGGGCGTTACCGAAACCGCCCCACTCGTCGTCGTGCTGCTCCCCGAGCTGCGCGACGGTCCGGACCAGTGTGTCCGCTGCGGGTACGTTGTCGCCGGGAGGAAGGTCCGCGTGACGGGCCATTGCGGTGGTCAGGCGGTCGGCCAAGCCGTTCAGGTCATCGCGGCGTCCTCGCCACGCCTCGGTCACCGCATCGAGCACCTGGGGAAACGACGGCATTCCACCCCGGGGTCGATCGGGCCAATAGGTACCGCCGTGGAAGGGTCGGCCGTCAGGATGGCAAAACACGGTCATCGGCCAGCCGCCCCGCCCGGTCAGGGCGGTCACCGCGTCCATGTAAATCGAGTCGACGTCGGGGCGCTCCTCCCGGTCAACCTTTACGTTCACGAACGCGCCATTCATCCGATCGGCGATGTCGTCGTCCTCAAACGACTCGTGGGCCATGACATGGCACCAGTGGCAGGCCGAGTAGCCGACGCTCAGCAGGATCGGGACGTCGCGATCAGCGGCCTCGGCCATGGCCTCTGGCCCCCATGGCCACCAGTGGACCGGATTTGTGGCGTGTTGGCGGAGGTACGGGCTGGTCTCGGAGCCGAGGCGGTTCACGGCAGTGACCCTATGGCGGGCCAAGACATCCGATGGCACCGTCGGTGCCCTGAACCGGAGCGCTGGCAGAATGGCTCGATGCGACGGTGGATCCTCGGGGCACGTCCCCGGACCCTTCCCGCCGCCGTGGTGCCGGTCCTAGTGGGCACGGCAGTCGCTGCCGGGTCGGGGATCGTGTGGTGGCGGGCGGCCGCGGCTCTCGTGGTGGCTCTGGCCCTTCAGTTGGCCACCAACTACGCGAACGACCTGTCCGACGGGATCCGGGGCATCGACGGCGACCAGCGGGTCGGCCCTGTCCGCCTCGTGGGTTCGGGTCTCGCCTCACCGGCCGAGGTGCGCCTGGCCATGCGGGTCGCCTTCGCAGCGGCGGCGGTGGTCGGCCTAGCGCTGGCCTTGGCGGTGACGCCGTGGCTGCTGATGGTCGGGGCGGCATCGATGGCCGCCGGGTGGCTGTACACCGGCGGACCGCGTCCCTACGGCTACCTCGGTCTCGGCGAGGTGTTCGTCTTCACCTTCTTTGGCCTAGTGGCAACCGTGGGCAGTGCCTACGTTCACCAGCGCGAGATCCCCGGTGTGACATGGCCCGCCGCAGTGGCCGTGGGGCTGCTGGCGTGCGCCCTGCTGGCCGTCAACAACCTTCGCGACCGCGTCGGTGACGAGGCGTCCGGCAAGCGCACTCTGGCGGTCCGCCTCGGCGACCAGTGGGCCCGCCTGCTCTACGTGGTGCTACTCACAGGGGCCCTCGTCGTGGGGTCTCTGTGCGCTCTGGCCCGGCCGTGGGCGGCGATCGTGTTGCTGGCCGGGGTGGTGGCCGCTCCGGCCGTCCGACGGGTGGTGGCGGGCGCAGACGGCCCCGACCTGATCGACGTGCTGGGTCGAACCGCCCACACTCAGATGGTTGCAGGGGTCCTGCTGGCCGTCGGCTTGGTGCTGTCCACTTAGTAGCTCACGGCCTGGCTGCTCAGGACCGGGTGGCGGTCAGAAGTTGGGTGATGCCGCCGCTACAGCGGTCCTTGATCACGTCGTCAAACCCGCCTGCGGCGACGGTGGCCAGCAGATCGTCCTCGGGCGGCAGGTAGGCCACCGAGCGGGGCAGGTATCGGTAGGCGTTTCGGTCCGACAGCAGGCCACCAACCAGCGGAACCACCCGGCCGAAATAGACGCCGTGGCCGGCGCGCAGCACCGGGTTGCGGGGCCGGTCAACCTCTAGTAGGGCGATCCGGCCACCGGGGCGCAGTACCCGGGCCAACTCGGCCAAGAATGGCTCCAGTGCGGTCAGGTTGCGCAGGGCAAAACCGCAGGTGGCTCCGTCGACCGAACCGTCAGCTACCGGAAGGCGCAGAGCGTCGGCGTGGACCAATGGGGCGTCGGTTCTCGCCGAGGCCAGCATCCCCCATGACAGGTCCATGCCGACAGGAAGGTGCCCGGCCGCTTCAAGTTCGCGGCACAGGTCGCCGGTTCCACACGCCAGGTCGAGCACGGAGGAACCCTCGGGAAGCGCCAGGCAGCGGACCGCCATCTTGCGCCATCGAACATCGAGGCGGAAGGTCATGACCCGGTTGACCAGGTCGTACCTAGGCGCGATCGCGTCGAACATGGAACGCACTGCAGTGGCCTTGGCCTCACCAGTGGGGAGAGGCTCGGCGGAACTGGGGATGCCCGAGGGGTGGCTCACGGTGCAGTGGCGGGTCGAGGGCCAAACAAACTGTTCAGTCGAACCAGATTCGCTGATGTTCGCGGCTCTGTGGGTGGAGCAGCAGGGCGAGAAGCACCACGGGGAACAGCAGGGCGAAGGCCAGCGACAGTGGGCTGGCTAGGCCGTACCACGCCAGGCGGATGAGTACCGCCACCGCGGCGGCGCCCACGCCGAGCCGCCAGCCCCATCGCTTGTCGTTTGCGATGGCCCACGCGGCGGGAAACATGGCAATACCGATCAGGAAGAGCATCTGTCCCCGCACCAGGTTGAAGATGCCCTCGATGTAGAGGAGCATCGTGGCCGAGGCCAGCGTCTGCGGGTGCATGCGGTTGATCCAGCGGCGGTCCACATCGGCCAGTCTGTCAGCCGCGTAAAGCCCTTCCTCGGGGAAAGGCCACCGGCGTGGGTTCTGAGCCGGTTTCCTCGGTGCCTACCCGGTCGGCTCGGAGTTGGCCACAGGCGGCATCGATGTCGGTGCCTCGGGTGCGCCGAACGGTGGCGTTGCCACCGCGCTCATTGACCTCCGCAGCGAACGCGTGGACCCGCTCCGGCGACGAGCCCCGGGTCGGCCAGCCGGGCGTGGGGTTCAGGGGGATGAGATTCACATGGGCGCCCAACGGGCGGGCGTAGTCGACGAGGCGGGCTGCGTCATCCGGGCTGTCGTTGACATCGTGGATGAGCGCCCATTCGAACGAGAGTCGCCGTCCGGTGGCCGCCACGTGCTCAGCGCAAGCCTCGGCCAGCACACTCAGGGGATACCTGCGGTTGATTGGCACCAACTCGTCACGCAGCTCGTCGTCGGCGGCGTGCAGTGAGACGGCCAGATTGACAGGTAGTGCTTCGGTGGCCAGGCGGTGGATTCCGGGCACGATGCCAACGGTCGACACGGTCAGGTGTCGGGCCGACAAGCCAAGGCCGTCGTGGAGGCGTTCCACGGCCGCCCACATCCGGTCGTAATTGGCCAGCGGTTCACCCATGCCCATGAAAACCACGTTGGAGACCCGGCGGTCTCCGGCCTCGACCTGGGCCCGCACGACCTGCTCGACAATCTCGCCGGTGGTCAGGTGTCGGTCGAAACCCATCTGGCCGGTGGCACAGAAGCCGCACGCCATGGCGCAGCCGGCTTGGGTAGACACGCAGACTGTGGACCGTTGCTCGTAGTGCATCAGGACTGTCTCGATGAGTGCACCATCGGCGAGGCGGAACAGCCACTTGACGGTCTGGCCGGCGTCTCCTACCGAGCGGGAGTCCTCGCTGAGCGCCGCAGGCAGGGCGGCCGCTACAGGGGCCCGGAGTGCTTTGGGGAGGGTGGTCAGGTCCTCGGGGGCGACCAGATCGCGGTAGAGCCCCTGCCAGAGTTGATCGACCCGGTAGGCGGGGAGTGTCGTGCCGGTCCGGTCGGCCACCTGAGTCATTACTGCGGCCAGTCCGGTCCGGTCGTGGTCGTAGCGGCTGGTACCGGCGAGGTCCGCTGTCTGCGTTTCAGCTGTTGGGTGGGCTGGGTTCATCGGACGAAGCGTTGGTATGCCCGGTTAGTGAACTCCACCTCGAAACCGAGGTCCCGGTACATGCGGCGGGCCGGGCGGTTGTCTGACTCCACGTAGAGAATTGCGTGGCGCAGACCCCGGTCTGCCAGGTGGGCCAGGCCAGCCAGAGTGAGCTCGCGCCCCAGGCCCCGGCCGTGGTGCTCGGGATCGACGGCGATGGCGTAGATCTCACCGAGCACCGGCGACTCGTCGTCGTGGACCTTCGTCCAGCAAAAGCCAGTGATGGTCCCTTGCTCCTCCAGTATTAGGAAGCCTTGGGGGTCATACCAAGGTTCGGACTGCTTGGCAGCGAGGTCGTCTTGCGTCATGTCACCCTGTTCGGGATGCCAGTCGAAGGCCCGGTTGTTGACGTCGAGGAAAGCGTCGGCGTCGGCGTCGGTGTACGCCCGGACATCCAGATCAGTGGGCAGTGCGGGGAGTTCCCTTCTTAGCCGGACGAGGTCACGCCACGGCACGAAGCCAGCCCGAGTGGGAGTCTCGTCGCTCTGGTCATCGACCCGCTCGATCCAATACTCGAGGCGTCCACCTCCCTCGAGCACGACGGCTTGGGTGGCGGCCTCCAACATACGACGGCCCCGTTCGGCGGGGGTCCCTAGCTCGTCAGTCGGGTCGCCGGGCTCACCGAGGTCACCGAGGTCCAACTCGACCAACCAGCGTTCGGCGTCGCCGGTCAGGGTGACAGCGTCGATCCCGTCCGAGACGGTCAGGTCGGCCATGGTCGGCGAGGCTACCGTCGACCTCCGTGGGACGACCGAGGTCACCGAAGGGACGAGCCGCTGAGACGCACCGGCGGCTGGCGGACGAGTACCCAGAGGCAGTGTGCGAGTTGGATCATGAGGACCCGTTCCAGTTGCTGGCGGCGACGATCCTGTCAGCCCAATGCACCGACAAGCGGGTGAACATGGTGACCCCGAACCTGTTTGCCGCCTACCCGAATCCGGAGGCTCTGGCCGGGGCGGTGCTCCACGAGTTGGAGGAGATAGTTCGATCCACCGGCTTCTACGCCAGCAAGGCGAAGAACCTGCTGGGGATGGCCCAGCGCCTGGTCGAGGTATATGACGGCGTGGTGCCCGGGGAGATGGACGACCTGACGTCGTTGCCGGGTGTTGGCCGCAAGACGGCCAACGTGGTGCGGAGCGTGGCCCTTGACCTGCCAGGCCTTCCTGTGGACACCCACGTGGGTCGCTTGTCGAGGCGGCTTGGGATGACGACGGAGACAGACCCGGTGAAGGTCGAGTTCGAGTTGAATCCGATGGTGCCGGCTTCGGAGCGGGGGACATTCAGCCTGCGGCTCATCCTCCACGGGAGGCGGGTCTGCCCGAGTAGGAAGCCGCAGTGCGGGGAATGTGTCCTCCAGGACTTCTGTCCGGCAAGCGAGGTCTGAGCGGTGTCTCGCGGGACGGGAAGTCCATCGACGACTCGGCTATGACCGATGTCACAAGGGAGCTTGTTGCGGATCTTTTCTAGTCCGCGCCGGATTGGGTAGGTTCCGATTTGCCAGGTCCCGCTACCTGGCCGGCGAGGACAGGGTTCCCGCCACCTACCTCGCCCGCTCGGCGCCCCTTGGGGCGCCGAGCCCCGTTTTGACCGGGGCACCCTCAGGACCGGCGAGTCCGGGTCAATTCTCGCAGGGCGGCCCGCAAATGGCGTTCGACCTCCAACAGACCTGATCGATCATCGGATCGCTCGCCATCATCGGGGGTCGATGCCAACTCCTCCACTCGCTGGGCCAAGTCGGTCAACTGGGCGGTGATCGAGGAGAGCTCAGCCTGATTCATCCCATGGCTCATTCCACCAGTCTG
>JAZADN010000104.1:0-7344 GCA_036123585.1 Actinomycetota bacterium
GGAAGTCCATCGTTTGGAACATGCTCGACGTCCACATGCCGGTGGTCTGCGCGGTGACCGGCCACGCCATGGGCCTCGGGGCAAGTATCGCTCTGCTGGCCGACATCACGGTCATGTCCGAGACGGCTCGGCTCGGCGACCCGCATGTCAAGGTGGGCATCGTGGCCGGCGACGGCGGCACGGTGGCCTGGCCACTGGCCGTCGGCCCGCAACTGGCCAAGCGGTACCTGCTGACCGGCGATCCGGTGACGGCATCTGACGCCGAGCGGATGGGCCTCATCGTCGAAGCGACCCCCGACCCAGAGACCTGTGTGGCCGCTGGCCTGGCATGGGCGAAACGTCTGGCCGCCGGTGCCCCACAGGCCGTTCAGTTCACCAAGCAGGCGGTGAACACGTGGATCAAGCAGACCTGTGGGCCGGCCTTCGACCTCTCCACGGCATTGGAGACGGTCACCTTCGCCTCGGAGGACTTTCACGAGGCCTTGGCCGCCCTGTCCGAGAAGCGCGAGCCCCGGTTCACCGGGAAGTAGCCGACCGACGACCGAGAAGCATGAGGAGACCCAGATGAAGTTCGAGACGGGCACGACCCGTGGCAACGAGATCGGGCTGCTGGACGGCCTGATGACCAACCGGGCCATGCGTCGGTACAGCGGCGAGGCGGTCAGCGACGAGGACGTCTGGACGTGCTTGCACGCCGCCGTCCAGGCTCCGAGCGGCGGCAACATCCAGCCGTACCAGTTCGTCATCGTCCAGGACCCCGAGCTAAAGCAGGGCCTGGCCGAGATCTACCGGCGGGGCTGGCGCCGCTACGAGCCGGCCATCGCCCCCACCGAGTTTCCCAACGACGCCGTGCGCGAGGGCTGGGAGAAGAACAACCGGGCCACCGTCCATCTGGCCGAGAACCTGGAGCACGTCCCGGTCATCGTCCTGCTACTCATGCCATCGATCTCGATGACCATCCACGACGACGAGGGACCCATGCCAGTCGGCCCCACGCACGCCTCCGTGTACCCGGCCATTCAGAACTTCATGTTGGCCGCTCGCTCACTCGGCCTCGGCACGGCCATGACCACGCTGCATCGCATCTACGAGGATGACGTGCGCCAGCTCATCGGCATCCCCGACCGCTACGAAGTCCTGGCCCTGCTGCCTCTCGGCCATCCAACAGGAAGGTGGGGCGTGGCGCCCCGGCATCGCGGTCCGGAGAAGATCACGTCGTGGGACCGGTTCGGGGAGAAGCGCTCCCGGTGACCGATGGGCCCGATCAGCGGGTCCGCGTCGGGCTGTCCATCCCGCCGACCGGCTTCGCCGCCCACGACGAGGCTCTCGCCTACGTCCACGGCGCGGCTGAAGCTGGCCTGGACCACCTAGTCACCGCCGACCACGTCGCTTTCTTGGACGGCCGGGGCAAGGACGGCCTGATGACGGTGTCGTGGCTGGCTGGCCTGCACCCGACCATCGGGGTGTACGTCGGCGTCTACCTGCTGGCACTACGCCACCCGGTGGCCGTAGCCCGCCAGGTCTCCACGCTGGCCGAGCATGCCCCTGGACGCCTCACTTTCGGCATCGGCGTGGGTGGCGAGGACCGCCACGAGATGGAGGCAGTCGGAGTCGATCCGGCCACGCGGGGCCGTCGCACCGACGAGGCACTCGACGTGCTGCGCCCGTTGCTGGCCGGCGAATCGGTCGACCACCAAGGCGAGTTCTACGACGCGCCCAGCGTCTCGATCCGCCCGGCGCCCTCGCCCCCGGTGCCGGTCACCGTGGGCGGACGCTCCGACGCCGCGGTGCTGCGGGCCGGTCGACGGGGCGATGGCTGGCTGGCCTCGTGGTGCTCGCCGCGACGGTTCGCCGAGGGCGTGGCCCTAGCCGGGCAAGCGGCGGTCGAGGCAGGACGAACCGACGTGGCGTGGCGGCACGGCTATCAGGTCTGGGTCGGACTCGGGGACTCGCCGGCGGAGGGGGCGGGCGTGCTGGCACCCGCCATGGAGCGCTTCTACGGCACGGCGTACTCCGCGTTCGAGAAGTACTCCCCAGTCGGCACTCCGGCCGACATCGCAGCTTGGCTGCGCCCATTCGTCGAGGCCGGGGCCGTCGACTTCAACCTGGCCCCCATCGCCGCCACCGACTCCGAGCGGATCTCCGGCGCCGCCGAGATCCGCCACCTTCTCCTCGGCTGAGACCGTTCCCCTCCGAAGCGCCTCCCTCGATTCGAAGGAAGCTTGGCCTCAGCCCAGGGGGGCAGGTTCGCCGGGGGCCGGCATCGAATCCTCGGGACCGACCAGCGTCAGTTGGTCATCGGCTTCCAGTACTAGGTCGTCCTCAACCGGCACTGGCACCCCGAACCTGGTCACCGCCGCCAGTTCAGTGTCCTCGGGCATTCCAAGATCGCCGATCCGACGACCGATCAGACCAGAGTCGATGCCCTCGGGCAGCAGGGCGTAGTGACGGACGGTGCGGCCCGCCAGCAACGAGGTCTTCACCTCGTCCTCGGTGGTGGCCCTCCCGCAAGCCCGCGCCCCCGAGTGCAGGTATCCGGCCAGTTCGCCGGCCAGGCGCAGCGACCGACCCGGGTCGTCCGAAGTGCCGGCTAGGAAGAACAGCGCGTTCACCCGCTCACCCGACCCGCCCCAAGCCGCGGGGATCCGGATTCCCGCCGTAGCCCGCACGATGACCAACTGATCGCCGTCCAGTACGTCGAACAGCGCCACCGGCGTGGCCGTCGGATGCTCGTCCGACGGCTGGATCCACAGCGAGCCCGTCTCGAGAAAGCGCTCCGTGACCTTCTCAGTGGGCACCCCAATCCGGTCCGACAGGACCGTCGAGGCCCGGACCGCCGCCTCGCCGATGTCGGCACCCTCCGGGATGGACAGCACCACGGCTCGGGCGATCAGGCCGGCGTAATCGTCCCGGTCCCGCAACCCGTGGCCGTACATGGCCTCGCTGATCTCCCGGGCCAGCGAGTCGTCGGCCTCGCGGCCCCATCGGCGGAAGACGTGGCGGATGGCGCCGGCCCGCTCGGTGCGCGGCGTGGCGTAAAGGTGGTGCCACGTCCACCCGATCGCCGCCACCACTCCGAGGAACACCAGTGCAGACAGGCCGAGTCTCGAGATCAGGTAGCCGGAGATGGCGATCCCGGCCAGCTGCGTCCACGGGTAGAACGGTGAACGGAACGACGGGGCGTATGACCGGATCTCCGATGCCCGCAGCACGAGCACGGCCAGGTTCACCAGGCCAAGGGTGAGGAGCACGAAGGCACTGGCCAACTTGGCTATGGCTTCGGCGTCGAAGGCCAGGACCACCGCGGCGATGGCAGCGCCAGTGGCCACCACGCTGACCGCCGGCGTGCCGAACCGACTCAGGCCGCCAGCCCGCTCCGGGAGCAGGCCGTCTCGGGCCATCGCCATCGGGTAACGGGCCGCAGCCAGGATTCCGGCGTTGACCGCCGAGGAGAAGGCGGCCAGGGCGGCCACGACCACCAGCCAAGCACCCACCTTCGGCAGCACCGCCTCAGCCGCCGTGTGCAGAGGGGCCAGGTCACCGTGCAACACCTCGGCGGGCACCACGGCCACGGTGACCAGCACGCCGAGTGTGTAGACGACTGTGGCCGTGCCCAGCGACAGCGCCATGCCGAGAGGGATGCGCCGGCTGGGGTCCTCGACCTCCTCGGCGGCGCTATCCACCTTTGTCAGGCCGCCGTAGGAAACGAACACCAGCCCCACCACGGCCAGCACGCCCGACGCCCCGGTGGTGAAGAACGGGTCGAGGTTCTCGCTGTCGAACCCCCGCTCCGCGGTCTCGAACAGTCCATCGACCACGAACCAGCCCATGACCGCCAGCACGACGACCACGAGCGTGAGCTGCAGCCCGGCGCTGGCCTTCGAGCCGAGCACGTTCACGGCAGTGAACAGACCGATGAGGGCGAGGGCGACGGTGGTGGCATCCACGTCGACAATGAGGACCAGGTAGGCGCTCATTCCGACCATGGCGAAGGCGTCCTTGAGCACCAGCGACAGCCATGTCCCGAACCCGGCGACGGTGCCGACCGCCGGCCCGAGGGCCCGCTCGAGGAAGTAGTAGGCGCCACCGGCCTTGGGCAGGGCAGTCGCCAACTCAGAGACGCTGAGCATGGCCGGGACGGCCAGGCAGCCGGCTAGCAGGTAGGCCACCACGGCTCCCGGTCCGGCCTTGGCCGCGGCCAGTCCGGGCAGTAGGAACAGGCCGGAGGAGAGCATCGCCCCGGTGGACAGCGCGAAGACGTGGCGCAGGCCGAGGGTGCGGGTCAACTTCCCGCCGTCGCCCTTCCCCATGACGGAACCCTAGGCGACCCGTCCAATGGCCAAGAAAGGGCAGACTCCCGTCGACGGCAACCCCGTCAGAGCGAGGCGAGGAAGTCCAAGATCAGGCCGTTGGTCTCCTCAGCGGCCTCCTGCTGGATCCAGTGGCCCACCCCCGGCAGGACAACCGAGGCATGCAGGCCGGGCAGGGTCTCGCCGTACCTGGCGATGCTGCCGGCCCCCCAGATGGTGGGACCGTCCTTATCTCCCCCGATGTAGAGCGAGGGCTGTCGGATGGCCGCCCCGCGCCAGGCACGAAGGTCGACCCAGTCACGGTCCATGCACCGGTACCGGTTCAAGCCACCCGAGAACCCAGCCCGGGAGAACTCGCCGACATAGAAGGCGCGGTCATCGGCGTCCTGCCATGCGAGCGGCCCATCCGGGTACTGGAACCGGTCGTCCAGACGGCCACCGGCGGTGACGACGAACCCGGGGGGCTCGCCCGGCCCCGGCGGTGGCGCATCCCCCGAAGCGGAGTAGGAGAAGCCCTCCAACCAGCGAGCCGGATCGGCAGAGATTTCGGCCTCGGCCACCCCGGGTTCCTGGAAGTACTCGATGTAGAAGGTGTGCTCGCCGCCCATCATCCGGAACATGTCGGCGGGCCTCGCCTCGTTGGGTGGCGTGTAGACCACGCTGAGAAGGGCGACTGCCCGGACCACGTCGGGGCGCAGCAGGGCCGCGGCCGCCGCTATGGGTGAACCCCAGTCGTGGCCGACGATCACCGCGCTCTCCTCGCCGAGCGCCGCGACCACGCCGATGCAGTCTCCAACCAGGTCGATGATTCGGTAGGCGCCGATCGCCTCAGGGGTATCCGACGAGCCGTAGCCACGGACATCGATGGCCGCCGCCCGGTACCCCGCAGCGGCTATCGCCGGTAGCTGGTTCCGCCACGAGTACCACGACTCGGGGAACCCATGGACGAAAAGCACCAAGGGGCCAGTTCCCATCTCCGCCACGTGGATCCGCATGCCGTGGGCGTCCACGTCGTGCCGCACCAGCCCGGTCGCCGTCAGGTCGCTGATCGTCGTCATACCTGCTCCCCGATCAGTGGCTCGGCCGCCGGATCCTCGACCCGGACGCCACGAACGAGGCTGCCATGGGCCATGGCCTCGGTGGCCAGCCGGTCGCAGCCCCCGACCGCCGCCGCCTCGACGGCCAGGGCATCGCGGACCGACAGCCTCGCCTCCGACGCGGTATCGGCGGCGGCCAGCACCAGGGAAGCGTCGGCGGGAACCACGGTGAGCTCTGCCAGCTCGGCCAGGGCCCGGCATGCCACCACGGCCGTCAGCGGTCGGGCCATCCGGGTCGTCACCACCTCGGTGAACTCGGCCAGTACTGGGCCCGACACCACGAGCGGCGGACCGTCCACGTCGCCGACCAGGGCCCGGGCCGCCGCCTGTCTGGCTGGCTCGTCATCGTCGAACAGGCGAACCAGCACCGAGGCGTCCACGAACGTCCGCCCGGCCATCAGGACTCGCTTCCCGTTACCGCCCGCCCGCCCGAGCCAGCGGCAGACGAAACCGACAGGGCGACGAGGCGCCGGCGGGCCGCGCCCACCCGGTCGGCGGCCGAGTAGGCGGCTAGCAGTTCGCGGACCACGGCATTGACCGATGTGTCCTCCTTGGCGGCCCGCACGCGGGCACGGCGCAGCAGGTCGTCGTCCACCGCCAACGTGAGGTTCGCCATGGCACCAGTCTGGCACAGATGATCCTGTGTTACACAGGTTCCGTGTAGCACAGGATCCTCTGACCAACTGAGTTAGCTCGCCTGGCCGTGGATCCAGTCGCGATCGAGGTAACAGCCGTTCAGCAGTCGCCCAGAATCAGCCTCGCCATCCCGCCCATGCAGCACCCGCTCGTTGTCGAACACCATGCACTCCCCCGGCTCCAGGCGGAACCGGTACTCCAACTCGAAGCGGTGCAACAGCCGGGCGAACGCGCGGAAAGCCGCGTAGTAGCCGGCCATTTCATCGAATGGGAGGTCGAACGGCGCCGCCGACCGGTTGTTGTAGCGCACTGCCCGGATCGACCCCCTGGCCGGGCCGCTGCCCTCCACCTCGATGAGCGGGCCACGGTTGTGCAGATCGAACCCGCCACCGGTCCACCGGAAGGGCACGCTCCGCGTCGCCAAGAGTTCGAACGCCGCCGGATTCTCGTCGCGTAGGACCTCGGCGGCCCGGAAGCCGTCGAGGAGCACGGTCACCCCACCGCTCCCACTGGCCACGAGGCAGTGCAGCAGCTGGTAGCCGGGCACCGGCCGGCGGTACGGGTTGTCGGTGTGGACGTTCAGGGCCTTCGGGGTGAAGGCCATGTTGGTCGGCTCGGCCTCAGCCCGGACGAAGAAAACCTTGCCGTAGTTGGTCTCGCGCACCGGCCCCCAGAGCCTCGCCACGTCGGGCACCCCCGGAGTCGGCACGACGCCGTCACCCGGGTCGCCGGCGGCCAGCCCGTCCACGACGACCACCCCGTCGCGCACCAATGCCCTGGTCGCCGCGGCCACCGCCACCGGATCGTCCCGGTCGGCCCACGTCAGCCTGTGTACCGCCAGGTCGGCGGCCACCCACGAAATCGCACCCGGGCGAGCGTCGCCCAGGCCCGGAGGTCCGTCATACCGATGGGCTTCCAGCCAGGCGGCCTCAAAGGAGCAGGCCGTCCCGTCAGGCGCGAACGCGACCAGGAGCTGGCCATCCACCACCTCGGCCGACGCCACGACCACCTCGTCGGCCAACTCGGTCACGTCGAACAGCCGCTGGTCGTTGTCGGTGTGGCGCGACGCGTCGCCTCGCGCGTTGTCCCGCAGCCACAGGGCATGGAAACGCGCTGGCCCGCCGGCCAGTTCCACCGTCACGACCTCCGGCGAGGCGTCCAGCAACTTCACCGTCTCAACTCCGGGTCGACCAACAAAGGCCGCCAATAGTCGACCGGCGGGACCTCCAGGCCAGGGGGCGCCGCCCCCCCCCCCAGCCCACCCAACGGCCCCCCCCGCCCGGCCAGCCCCGCGCCCCCCA